>JAIEMI010000204.1 GCA_019752235.1 Rhodospirillaceae bacterium | reverse complement strand
GGCCATGCATCACGCCCTTGGCGCGGCCCGTCGTGCCGCCGGTGTAAAGAATGACACACAGATCGTCACCCGTGCGCCCCGCGTCGGGCACTGCATTCGCCGGCTTGATCAGCGATTCATAATCCACCGCGCCTTCCGGGCATTTACCTTCGCCGGCGAAGATCAGCGTCAGGCGGCCCTTGCGTTCGGCCGCGAGCTTCAGCCCCGTATCGACGCACGTATCGTCGACCATCAGAAACTTTGATTCGCTGTCGTCCAGCGAGTCCGCCACCTCGGCGATGTTAAGGCGGAAATTGAGCGGCACGGTCGCTCCACCGGCCCAGGGCGCCGCGAACAGCATTTCGGCGTAGCGGTCGGAGTTGAGCATGAGAATGGCGACGCGGTCGTCGGCTTTGAAGCCAAGCCTCTGCAGGCCACCGGCCAACTGCGCGACCCGGTCGCGGAATTCTGTCCAGGTGCGCCGCCGGTCGCCGCAGACCATCGCCAGATGGGTCGGGCGGTGTTGAACGGCACGATGCAAAAACAGCGAAAGACCCATGGCAGTTCCCCCTCATACGCCATCCCGCCCAAAACCGCGGAACTTCTATTACATCTGTCCCGCGCGGATGATTTCAAGCGATTCGGTAGGAACTTTACAGGGCCTTTTCGATGGCGTCCTTCAAGAGCGTGTCATCGGCGGCGGTATCCGGCGCGAAGCGGCCGATGACCTTGCCGTCGCGCCCCACCAGGAATTTCTCGAAATTCCACAGCACGTCGGTGTCGTTGTCCGGCTTGATGCCGTAACCGGCCAGGCGTTCCTTAAAGCTATTGTCCTTGGCCGCGGCTTTGGGCTGGGCGGCGATGAGCGCCTTGTAGAGCGGGTGCTGATCCTCGCCCTTCACGGAAATCTTGGCGAACATCGGAAAAGACACGCCGTAATGGGTGGAGCAGAAAGTCGCGATCTCGGCATTGCTGCCGGGCTCCTGGGCGCCGAAATTGTTGGCGGGGAAGCCCATGACCGTCAGCCCCTTGTCCTTATAGTCCGTGTAGAGCTTTTCCAGCCCTTCGTACTGCGGCGTGAGGCCGCATTTGGACGCGACGTTGACGACAAGGCGGACCTTGCCGGCCCACTCGCCCAAGGACGACGGCGACCCGTCCAGTTTCGCGACGGGAATAGAATCGACGGCGGTCATGAAAGCTCTCCCTGAAAATGTATCACGAGGATTAAGGCAATTCGCGCCCTGGCCGACAAGGGGTTTTGCTAAACCACCGGAACTGTGTAATTCAGCGCGAGACGCCCACCCTCGGGATAGATGGTCTGGCCGATCATATAAGAAGACTCGTCGCTGGCCAGGAAGACCGCCACCGATGCGATTTCCTCCGGCTGGCCGTAGCGCCCGATGGGCGTGCGGGACAAAGCGCGTTTGCCGATCTCCGGATCGCTGAGCACGCTCTGCGCCATTTCCGTGAAGATCGTGCCGGGACCGATAGCGTTGACGCGAATACCGTGCGGCGCCAGAGCCAGGGCCATGACCTTGGTGAGCTGGTTCACGCCGCCTTTGGACGCCGCATAGGGAATCTGGTTGGGGATGGCGACGATCGCGTTGATCGACGACATGTTGATGATCACGCCGCTGCGCCGCGCCGACATGTCCTTCCCCGCCGCCTGACCCAGCAGAAACGCCGCCTTCAGGTTGACGGCGATGACGCGGTCGAAGTCGGTTTCGGTGAGATCGAAAAAATCCGCCGCGTGCGTGATGCCGGCGTTGTTGACCAGGATATCGACGCCGCCGAACACCTGAATCGCCTTGGCCACCAGCGCATCGGTGTCGCGCTTCACCGCGACATCGCCGGCGAAGCTTTCCGCGCCGAGTTCGGCGCTTGCGGCCTGCACGGCCTTGGCGTCGATATCGGCCATCAGCACCTTGGCGCCTTCGGCGATGAACCGTGCGCTGATGGCGCGTCCGATGCCGCGCGCCGCGCCCGTCACGATGGCGCGCTTACCCTGTAATTTCATCCTGCCTCCCGGCTCCTTCAGCTTTACTGCAGTTTCCGCAGATTGGTCGTCGGCACCGCGATATAGTCGGCCGGCGGGCGCAATGTCGGCGCGGTCGCCATGGCGCGGGTGACGGACTTGATGAAGGTATCGGGCGCCACCGGCTTGACGACATAGGCGCTGACATCCAGCGCTTTGGCCGCTTTCACAACGTCCATATCGCCGTGGCCCGTGAGCAGGAGAAAGCGCTGGTCGCGCGGAATCTCCGGCCGCTGGCCGCCGCGGATGGCCTGCAAAAATTGAATGCCGTTGACGGGCTGCATGTTGAAGTCGCAGACGATGCAGTCGAAGTCGGACCGCCCCGCGCAGCGAAAAAGCGCGGCTTCCACGCCTTCCGCACCGAGGACTTCCTTGGCCGCGTAGTGCCGCAGCATCTCGCTGACGACCTCGATCATGTGGTGTTGATCGTCCACGACGAGAAAGCGGCGGCCGGCAAGCGCTTGACGGTCGCGAAGAGGCGATGATGCGGGCTGGCTCATGAACAAACAACGCGGCGGTGACGGCGGACTGTAAACGAGTCTATCAGGTCAAAGTAAATTACGGCGGGAAAACGGATTCCGTCCCGGTGAAAGTTCGAATATTTTATTATAAATCAATATATTGATATCGCAGGCGCGGAAGTCCATATGCATGGTCGGGGCTGCGTGTTTTTGTTCAAACTCACACCGTCTCGTGCAAATATTCCGCGTGGAGACGCCAAAACGCTCGGGGGATAAACGCGATGGCACAGGCGACCTATGCCGTGGTGCGCGACGGCAATTTCTGGACCGTCAAGTACGATAAGAAAAACTACGGCAAGTACAAGACGCAGCAAGAGGCGGTGAACAACGCCATCAAAACCGCCCACCGCATCGGCGAGCAAGGGCACGAAGCCCAGGTGCTGGTCCAGGGCATCGACAATCGGCTGCGTGTGGAATGGGTCTACGGCAAGAGCCCCGACCCGCCGCCCGATTAGACAGGGAGATTAAGCTACTTTCGCCGCCGCCCCGCCGCCGCGCATCACCACCGACATAGGTGCAAGCTCGCGCGGCACCAGAACCGAATTCAAACCAATCACGGGATAAACGCGGCTGCCGGGCGTGCTGGTGCCCCATTTGCCGGTGCCGGCGACGCCGTTGACCGCCAGCGGGTCGATCTCGCGGCGGAGCTTGTCGGCTTCGCGCTTGTCCTTGGCCTTCACGGCGATGCGCAGGATCACTTCGTAAGGGTCGGCCGGCAACGCCGGCGAGGATTCGCGGTGCACGGCGTTGAGGCCCAAATAATCCCAGCGGATTTCCTCGGCCTTCATATTCACGCGCGCGAAGCGTTTCTGCAGGACGTGTTTGGTCAGCTCGGCGCGTTTGAGGGCGCCGGGACCGGCGAAGATCACCATCTCCTCGGTCATGTAGCCTTCCTTTAGGCCGACGAGGACTTTTAATGTCGGCGTTTTGGGCAGGCCGGCGTCGTCGATCAGCACCTCAACCTCGTCTTCGCCGATTTGGCGGAAGGCGACCTTGGTGAGGTCGGCGATCACGTCGGGGCACAGATAGCGCGCGGGATCCTGCACTTCGTACAACAGCTGCTCCTTGCAGGTCGCTTCGGTCATGAGTCCGCCGGAACCGGGCAGCTTGGTCATGGTGATGCGGTCGGCGGTCACCTCGACGATGGGATTGCCGAGGTCTTCGAGACGGGGCACGTCCTTATAGCCGGGATCGGCGAAATAGCCGCCGCAGGCTTGCGCACCGCATTCCATCAGATGGCCGATGATCATGCCTTTGGCGGCGAGGCTGGGGTCGTCGAGATCCCAGCCGAATTCATAGGCCAGCGGGCCGAGATAAATGCAGGCGTCGGCGACGCGGGTGGTGATGACCACGTCCGCCCCCTGCTTCAGTGCGTCAATGATGCCCTGCGCGCCCATGTAAGCCTCGGCGCAGACGATATCCTCGCGGTAGTCGGAAATGGCTTCGCCGGTTTCCAGGAATTTCAGCCCGAGGTCGGCGATGCGGTCGGTGAGCACGCCGCCGCAAACAGCCGCGACTTTCAAATCCGGAATGCCGAGGCGCTTGCCCATGGCGACAATACGGTCGGCGGCGGCGACCGGATCGAGCCAGCCGGAGTTGGTGATGAGCTTGATGCCTTTTTCCTTGCAGGGCTTGAGCAAGGGCTCCATGCGGATTTCAAGGTTGGGGTCGTAGGGCGGCAGCTTGTCGTTGTCCATGCGCGCCATCTGGAGCGCGCTCATGGTCACTTCCGACATGGCGTCGAAACCGAGATATTGGATATTGCCGCGCGCGACCAGGTCTTCGGCGGGCTCGAAGCGGTCGCGCGACCAGGCCGAAGCCGAGCCGACGCGCACCTTCTTGCCGGCGTTGCTTTTGAGCGGCGCCTGGATAGGCGGGTTGCCCGGGCGCTTGGCGCGTTCCACATAGTCGTCGGGGACATCGAGCGGCATGGTGAGCATGAGTGAAGATAGCGCCTTGCCGGATTCCTCGAAGGCCAGCGTGCGGGTACGCCCGCCTTCCAGCACATCTTCCAGCACGAAATTGAGCGCGCCGATGGCGGGCGCTTCGTAGCGTGTGATGGAACCCTTGGTGATGGCGCCGTACAGCGCCTTCACGGCGTCCACGGTGACCTGCGCGCGCAGCAGCGCGTAGTCCTTCTGGTCATAAGCAATAACCGTGATGTTGGAGCCGCGGCCCTTCTCGCCGGAACGCGTGTGGGCCACTTCCCGTAATGTGGTGCGCTTCATTGTCCAACCCTCCCCCTTTTTCTCAAGCGTGAGGCAAAGCATAGCACTACGTTTAGCGGCCGCTCTAGAATATGCTGCCAAGTTCCTCGGTATGAATTTTCCGGAACCGTTTCTGTGACAACGATCTACAAAATCCTCCGCCGCGATGAATGGCTGGCCGCCCAGAAAAGCGGGGCCTTCGAAGGCTCAGCCGTCGACCACCGCGACGGTTACATTCACTTCTCGACGGCGGAACAGGCGCGCGAAACGGCGCAGAAACATTTCCACGGGCAAGCCGACCTGGTGGTGCTCGAAGTGGATGTCGCGCCGCTGGGTGCGGCATTGAAGTGGGAACCCTCGCGCGGCGGCGCGCTGTTTCCGCATCTTTATGGCACGTTGGCCACGGCGCATGTGCGCGTGGTTCACGAAGCGCCGCTCGGCGCCGCCGGTGTCCCGGTTGTGAATTTCTTAGAGCCGCGGTAATGGACCTCGTCACCCAAGGCGTCCTTGGCGCCGCGCTTTCCCAGGCGTCGGCAAAACGCCCGCAGATCCGCTTGGCCGGCTTCTGCGGATTTCTTGCCGGCATGGCGGCGGATTTGGACGTCCTGATCCGTTCGTCGTCGGACCCTCTGATGTTCCTGGAATACCACCGCCATTTCACGCACGCCCTGGCGTTCATACCCGTCGGCGGTTTCTTGTCCGCGCTCGTGGTTTACGCGCTGATACGCAAACGCGGCGGCCTGACGTTCGCGGAGACGTTCTTATATTGCACGCTGGGCTACGCCACCCACGCCTTGCTGGATGCCTGCACAACCTATGGCACAAGCCTGCTGTGGCCCTTCAGCGCCGCGCGCGTCGCGTGGAATGTCGTAGCCGTCGTCGATCCGCTGGTGACGGTGCCGCTGACGGTCTTGATCCTGGTATCGCTCTTTAAGCGCAATCCCGTTTATGCGCGCGCGGCGTTGGCCTGGGTCGTGCTGTACCTCGGCGCCGGCGCTTGGCAGCATAGCAGGGCGTTGGATACGGCGCGGGAGATCGCCGCGGCGCGGGGCCATGCGCCCACGCGGGTCGAAGCGAAGCCGAGCTTCGCCAATATCCTGGTGTGGAGAACGATCTACGATACGCCGGACTCATTCTACGTCGACGCGGTGCGCACCGGCATCGTTGCCAAGGTGTTTGAGGGCACGTTCGCGCCGAAACTCGATACGGCCCGCGACTTGCCCTGGCTGTCGCCGGACTCGCAGCAAGCGAAAGACATCGAACGCTTCCGCTTTTTCAGCGACGGCTTCATCGCCCGGGATCCGGCGCACGATAACCGCATCATCGACATCCGTTATTCGTTCGCGCCCAACGACATCCGGGCGCTGTGGTCGATTGAGCTTTCACCCGACGCGCCGCCGGAAGCGCATGCGCGCTATCTGACGCACCGCGCCCAGGCCCGCGAAAGCCTGGCTCTGCTCTGGCGCATGATATGGCTGCGCGGCGCGTGAGTTCCCCGAGCGCACAAAAACAAAACCCTCCCCCGTCTTGCCAGAGCGCGAACACCTGTCCCGGCGGCATTGCGCGCCCAGGCGCCGGATATCGCCGATACCTGCGGTTGGAGCGTGGCCGGCGATTTACAATATTTTGCGTTCCAAGACCCACGCCGCGCCGCCGTAAGCCTAGCGGCGGATTTTTAAATGCCGTAGATAGAACCCCTCAGCACGCAGCGGGACTTCATGAACTACGTTCTCATCGCAGCCGGCGCCTATCTCGTCGTGGGCGTTGTTTTGACCTACAATGTCCTGAAGATTCCGAGGCGTCGCTTGCGCTTCTGGGATGTCGCCGTCGGCGCCGTCATCATGCCCGTCCTGAGCGCCGTCTTGTTTTTATGCGTCCTCTTCGAGCCCCTGTGGAAACGTCTGCTGATCGCGCTCGATTATAATCCGCCCGAGGAAATGCGCGCCGGTCCCAAGCCGGCCAGCGAGGACTCCAAGAAGGTTTGATCTCAGGCGAGCTTGATTTCCGCCAGACGCTCCTGGAGATCAGCGTTTGCTGTGAGCGCGGGCGCCTGCTGGATCTCAGCGCTTAGGTCCGCTGAAGTCGGGCTGTTCCGCGGGCTCGGGGACACCTGGACCGCCGTGCACACCGCGCGAAGGCGAGGCCACGCGAGGGCCGCCAAAGTCCGCGCTCTGATTCGGTGGCGGACCACCGGAGACGCCCGCGGGATTTTGCCGCGCCGGCCCCGATGTGTCTGGTTCCGCCGGAGCTTCGTAGCCTTTGAGCAAAAGCGCGCCATCTGAGTCGCCGGTTTCCGATGCAAGCCAATCGGCATAGGCGCTGCCGCCCTTGGAGCTTAGTGAAACGTACGGCGGTGGACGCAATGCAGTCAGCTCGCGATTCAGGTTGGAGCGGACAAAATCCATCGTCAGGTTCGCGAGCATGGCGTGGTATTGCGGCGAGGCGAAGTAGCCAAGGCCGCTGTCCTCGGTTTGCCATACAGGCGTCACGGCGCCGGCGAGAAGCTGTTCCTGCATATAGGCTTGCAGCGCATTGACGACGTTTTGCTGCTGCGCGCTTCCGGCGTGCGCGAAAGAAGCATCCGTGGGCACAAAAATCATGTCCACGCCGCTCATGTTAATATGCGCGATCTGCATCTTCGGCAGCGGACTTTCCGGGCCGGTGGCTGACAGCGCTTTCGCGATTTCCGTGAGGAAAGCTTCGCGCTGTAAGTCGCCGATGAAGTATCCACTGACGCCGGCGTTGTCGGCCGCCTGCACCGCCGGCACATCGAGGCGATTCATCATCAGGATAAATTTGACATCGCGGATTTTGCCAACGCCCCAACGTCCCGAGCGCAGGGTTTGCAGAAACTGTAATCCGGTGATCGTGCCCTTCTTATGCGCGCAGATGACGCAATCGATACGCGAGCTGGGCTCTTGCAGCGCGCGCAACGCCACGATCGGCGCGGCAGCGAGGGAAACATGCGCCGCGCCGGCGGCCTCAAGAAACTGCTGGATACTGCCGAGCGCGGCCTTGTCGCCGTCCACGACAAGAAATCGCGTGCTGCGAATTATGCCGCTGCTGCTGGTCTCCGTCATTCCCCACCCGTTTAAACTTCGCCCCGGTTTATGCCGCGACTTTTAGTGGGAAAACCAGGTTCTGCAAAGCGTTGCGAGCAACCACAAGGGCATGTGAGGATCTGGACGGCCCATTCAACTTGTGGTGTCGGATCGCTGCATTATGTTTCGAGACCTAACCGCAATGCGCGGCGTTTCGGGCCGAAAATGATGTGAACGAAACGGAGCGATCTGCTCATAACGATGCGCGAAATGCGACTCATGAATGCGTCCGGCTGAAGCAGACCGACGCACACACGGGGAACGTACAGCCGAAGCGCCGCGCTAACGCACAGCAGTCTTAATCCATACGATAAAAAATGGGGCCCGGGGACGGCGTGCAGTAATAAATTATATCAAACGCTTAGCGCGAAGCGGGCCACTCCACCATCCTATAGCTTTCCATACGTTTACTTGACTGATTGACCCACCTTCACTGACGCGACGACCTATTGTGCGCCGTCGCTTAACAAGCCGCCCCAGCTCAATCAGCCCCTTATTTGCCGTCCTTACTTTCAGCGTTGGTAATTTTTGCCGTCCAATCGCGGATGAGCTTTTGCGCCTCGGCAATCTGTTCCGGAGTCATCTGTCGAGCCACTTCATCCCGAGCGACTCTCTCATCCCGCATAAATCTCCCAGGGTTGCTATTCTCAGCGGCAAGAGCGTGCCACATGTAAGCTCTTACAAAATCCTGCCGCACACCTCGACCTGTAGCATACATACTGCCAAGGACGGATTGCGCGTTGGCGTTACCCTGTTCGGCGGCGAGAGTGTGCCATTTCAACGCCTCGGCGTGGTCTTGCCGGACGCCACGGCCTAAGAAGTACAGTTGGCCGACGTTAAACTGGGCGCTCGCTCTGCCGTGCTCGGCAAGTGGGAGCCACTCCCGCAGCGCTGCGGAGAAATCGCCGCGCTCGTATGCCTTCACTCCAGCATTCAAGTCCTGTGCGGCGGCAGGGGTTGCCAGCAGAACCAGAACGGCTAGAGCAAATAGTTGGCGGCTCATGCCTCACTCCCTTACTATACCGGACGCGATTTGAAAGCCTCTCAATACTATACGAATCGAGAAAATCTCAGACTCGCCGTCTGAACATTTTCGCCAAAATGAGAACGGGGCCGAGCTGAACTGGAGTCCATACAAAAACCGCTTAAATACATGCCGCTCCGTAGACAATCAGTCGGGTTGTTCCGTCAAAATGGTGCGCGGACCTTGCTGAGGTGCAGGTTTCAGCATCCCGGCACCTTCGCCTCCAGGCCGTTGATGGTGAGCGTGCAGAAGGTCCAATTTGCGAGACGTCCATCCAAAGCCGGTTTGATGCGCCCGTAGTATTGCGCTTGGGTCGGTCCGCCGGAGCCGCCCACCTGCAATCGGCCTGTGACGATAAAGACATTGCCCGACGGCAGCGCATCGCATTCGTAGAGAAATCCTCCTCGGCCCAGGGTCTGTTGCAAGGGGTCTTGGATGATCTGGTCGGCGGCTTTACAGGCAAGCGCGCGCATGGCTTGCTGGTCGAGAATCGCGGGGGCGGGCTCGGCGCCCTGCGCCGGAGCTGCCATCGCCAGAAAAACGATCAACAAATTCCACCCAGGGCCATTTGCCATAAGCCTCTCCCAAATCTAGATCAGCGTTCCCTCTCTTACCTTCCTATTGAAATCACTACTGCTTACGTTATCAGGGGTCAATCCAGCGGCGACCCCAGCCGCCTGGCTTTCGTTGGTTAGCTAGCTAACTTTCGAGGGCCGTTTTTCTCGCGCGTGTTCCCGGGCCCATAGCAACGGATTGCCGCCATGCGCTTCATCAGAAAGGCGACGTCGCCTAGAAGGGAAACACCATGTCAGCGCCAGCTCGTTTTTCGGGCCATATAGCGCGTCCTACGGCGGACAGATCGATGTAGAGACGCCCATTATAGATAAGAAATTGGGTGGAGTGTTCAGCGTCGCCACAGGCAGTAGGGAAATTGGTTTCCACGGTGCTTTTAATCACCGGGATGTCTCGGGCCATTGCATTGGACCGCGAGCGACAACACTGAACTTATTTCGTTCGTCCAGCGCAGCAACGCCGGAGACGGAGCGTTTCCTCCGTCGGTGTTTACAGCCGGAGCGTTCATACCGCCGAAGATCGACAGAAGCATCTATCATGGACCGAGATTTGCGGGCGATAGAGAGATAAGGGTGTTACCCATGTGTCCGGGTCGGACCTTTTGAGAATGGTGCCCGGGGACGGCGTGTCACTATTTAGCGGGATCAATGACTTAGCTGCCAGTGCGACAAATCCATTTCCCGTATTTTATTGCATTATTCGGGCTATTTGTCGCACCGAAACGCCGAGGAAACGTATGCAAAGCGACTTTAGCTAGGCGTGGTTTGTCTCACGTCCTGCAACCAATTGCCCCAACCCCTCAATTGAACATGCGTACCAGCGCCAATGGCCTCCACTACTTGACGAATTATGGTAAATATACCATATTATGGGATGCGGATTATACGTTGGTTAGGCAGCAGTTTGGATGACCTGTCGGATTTTCCGGCTGACGTTAAGCGTGCGTTCGGGTTTGCACTGCGCGAAGTGCAAAAGGGTGAAACACCACCTAGCGCAGCGCCGCTCACACAATTTGGTTCAGGCGTTTACGAACTCAAAGAAAGTCACGACGGTGACGCCTATCGTAGCGTCTATGTTGTAAAACTTAAGAGTGCGGGGGTTGTGCTCCGTGCCGGCAGAAGGAAATCAAAGTCCGGGAAAGCGATGCCTCGGGAAGATATCACGGTCATCGAGCAGCGATTGAAACGCGCTAAAGAATTAGATGCAGAGGAGCAGGAAAAATGAGCCGCAAAATTTCGGTTAAGACTGGCAGCGATAATATTTTCCGCGACCTAGGTTTTAGTGAAGTTGACGCACAGGAAGCCGAAGCTAAGTCCGAGCTAATCCATGCTATTGCGAAAACCATTGCTAAACAAAAGCTGACCCAAATTGAGGCCGCCAAACGCTGCCATACAGATCAGCCGACCCTCTCTAAGGTGCTGCGCGGTAGGATGGAGAGTGTGACCATTGATAAACTGGCGTCATGGCTCATGGCGCTCGGGCGGAGCGTGGAAATTCACGTCAGCTTGGCCAAGCCGAAGGCCGTTGGTCGATTGAGTGTTGTCGCAGCCTAGCCTAGCGGGACCGCTTCCCGATCCAGTATCTCAGTTCGAATACATTACGCGACGGCTTACGCCTCTTGCACCTTCACGAAATAGTCCACGACTGTGGTCCACAATCGCTCGTGACCAATCCGCCGCGTCACTTTTCGGAGCGTCTCCACAGCCCCTGACCTTTCCGGCGGTCGTGCCGATGAAATTTATTCCATAACGACAACCATTGACCCGCGGAGAAACATTGGCGAGAAACTCGACAAGCTCTTGGCCGAGAGCTTGCGGGTGGCGCATGCCACCGGCGCGCTGAAGACCGACGACATGGCGCGCGTGACGGTGGACACCACCGTGCAGCCCAAGGACATCACCTTCCCGACCGATGCGAAGCTCAAGCGCGCCAGCCAAGCGAAGTTGGCTAAAGGGGCGATGCACCTGCTGGAACGCGGCACCGATCCTGCGGAGACCGACTAGTAACCGCGACAGGTGATCCGGCAATTTGTCTCACTTTTCGCCCTGGAAATCAGGAGTGAGACATATCGGGCAAAAAACCCAATCGAATCAAATGTGGTTCTGGGAGATGGTGCCCGGGGACGGATTTGAACCGCCGACACACGGATTTTCAATCCGTTGCTCTACCAACTGAGCTACCCGGGCGTTTAAGGCAAAGCCTTAAGAAGGCGCGCTTTATAGAAGAGAACGCCCCCCCTGTCCAGAGACCCGCAACCCGGGTGAAATCATTGACGGAACAGGCCTTTTTCGGCGGATTCGCGGCCGGCGGCGGACCCGTTTTCAGCCCTTTTCGTCCTCACCCCCGCCGCCGGGGTCGGGGCCCTCGTCGCTCGCCACCCGGTAAGTGCCCCGGAACCACGCGCCGAGGTCGATGTCGGCGCAGCGCTGGGAGCAGAACGGGCGATAGCGCGGCTGCACCGGTTGGGCGCAGCGCACGCACTTGGCGGCGGACACCCGCACGCCCGAAAGCTTATCGCCGGGCTTGGACTCCTCGCTCATCGCCCGGCCCTCAGCCGCGGCCGATGAACGGCATGGCCGTGGCCATGACCGTCATGAACTGCACGTTGGCGCTGAGGGGAAGCCCCGCCATGTAGGCCACCGCTTCGCCCACATCGGAAACGTCCATCGTAGGCTCCACCATCGTCGTGCCGTTGGCTTGCGCGATGCCCGTCTGCATTTGGCCGGTGAGCGCCGTGGCGGCGTTGCCGATGTCGATCTGGCCGCAGGCGATGTTGTATTTGCGCCCGTCGAGCGAGATGGATTTGGTGAGCCCGGTGATGGCGTGTTTGGTGGAGGTGTAGGGCGCCGAGTTGGGGCGCGGCACCGCCGCCGAGATCGACCCGTTGTTGATGATGCGCCCGCCTTGCGGCTTTTGATCCTTCATCACACGAAAAGCGCCTTGGGCCATGAGGAACGCGCCGGTGAAATTCACCGCCACCACCTCGTTCCATTGCTCCGGTGTGATGTCCTCGAACAGGGTTTTCGCCGGAAAGATGCCGGCGTTATTGAACAGCACGTCGACACGCCCGAAGGTTTTCACCGCCGACTCAAACACGCGCGTCACGTCGGCGGGCTTGCCGACATCGGCGGCGACAATATGCGTCTGCTTCGCGGACGCCTTGGACAGCGCGACGGTTTCCTCCAGCGCCGCCGCGCGGCGTCCCGTGAGCACCAGTTTGTAGCCGCGCTGCAACAGCGCCAGCGCCACGCTGCGCCCGATGCCGCTGCCCGCGCCGCTGATCACCACGACTTTATCCTGCGCCGTCATGTTTACTCCTCACGCCTTCTCAATATCGAAACGCTCACGGGTCGTGCCCGCGCGTGCCATTAATTGAATACCGCCTTTGATCATATCCTCGGCCTCGATGAGGGCCGGGCGCAAGGGGCCTTGCAGCAGCGCCACTACGTCCGGCGCCGCGGCAGCGCGCACGCTTGCGACTTTCCCGGCCTGGGCGAAGCGCACCGCGCCGCGCAGCAGGCGATAGCCGATGCTGGCGGCGCTGAGCCGGCCGTCGGCGTCGCAGAGCGTTTCCGCCAGCGACAGGCCGATCCGCTGGCGCGTCAGCTCGATCATCCCCAGCGGCGTCAGGCCCGCCACATGGGCGCGCGTGGGATCGGCGGCCAGCGCCGTCTCCATGTCTTGCGCCAGGTCGGAGCGGCGCTTGCTGGGAATGATGTCCAAGACAATGTGCCCGGCGATATTGCGCAGACGCAAGGCCCGCGCCGCGGCATCGATGGCTTCGGTGTTGGCCAACCGCGGTTCGGCGGGCCCGGCGTTGACGTCGATGGCCGTCACGGCGGCCGTGCTCTCAATCATGATACCGCCGCCGCAGGGCAGCGCGACGCACGGCTGCAGCGCCGCTTCGATGGCCGCATCGACGCCATATGCCGCGAAAACATCTTCCGATCCGGCGTGTTCTTCAATCGGCGCGCCGCTCAATACTGCTTTCACCCGCGAAGCCTCGGCGCGCGGTGCGCACACAATGCGCGCGATGCCGTCGCTGTAGCAATCGAACCACGTTCCCACCGGTTCCGGAGCGGCGCGCAGCACCGACGGCACCTTGGCATCGTGCGGAATTTTGACGCCGCTGGCTTTCAGTTCCGCGCCCTTGCCGGCGCGGGCCGGCACCATGACCTCGACCGCCAGCGCGGCGCCCTGCGACGGCATGTGCTTGACCGGCAGCACGGCGGCAGCGGCGTCGCCGATGTCGACAAACAGCGCCTTGCCGTTCGGCATGCGCGCGCCGGCGCGGGCCGCGTACACCGCGCCGGGCTGAAGGACGCCGTCGCGCACATGGCGCACTTCGACAACCGTCTCGCCTTCCAACAGCGCATAGCGTGTTTCGCCGGGCGATCGGCTCACGAGAATAGTATCGGGCGAAGGGACGGAAATGCCGGACACCGGCTATTCCTGCTCGTGCGTGAAGTAGCGGCCTTCGGCGTGGTTGTAGAGGATGGTCTTCAGCGGCGGGCCCATGTTCTTGTCCACCAGATGGCCGAAGCCGATGGCCTTCAAGTGCTTGGCGATGACGCGTTCGCCCAGGCGCTTCATGTCCTCGGGAATAATCGGCGTATAGCGCTGCAGCACCTTCACGCACTCGTCGCGATATTTGTCGCGGCCCGTGATGGCGGCGTTGGCGCCGTGATAGCGGTAAATGCCGAACGGCACGGGCACGACGTAAAGGTCGGTCTTCTGGATGAAGCGCGCCCACAGCTCGAAATCACCCGCGAGTTTCATCGACAGATCAAATGCGCCGCCGACTTCGTCCCACAAGTCGCGCCGCCAGAAGGTGCAGTCCTGCACGATCCAGCCCGACGACGGCAGACCCAGTGAACGCACGTATTCGCCGTTGAAAAAGCCCCAGTTATCGACGCCCGGCAGGAAGTCGGCCTTGATTACCACGCCGTCTTTCCGCGCCTGCATGGGATGGCGCGAGGTGATCCAGCGCACCTCCGGCAGTTGATCGAAAATATCCAGCACGGTCTGGATCGCCCAAGGCGCCAGCTGATCGTCGGAATTGAGCCAGCCCATGTAGGGCGCGTCGGATTTGGTGAAACCCTCCTGAATGGCGTGGTACATGCCGGCGTCTTTGGCGGTCTGCCAGTGCTTCAGTTTAGGGGCGTGGGATTTGATGACATCCACGGAGTTGTCGGTGGAACCGCCGTCCATCACAACGTAATCAACGCGGTCGAAGCCCTTGCTGGCGATGATCGAGCTCATGCACTCGCCGATGTAGGCGCCGTAATTGAAATTCGTGGTGACCATGCAGAGACGGTTCGAAGACGCTGTCACGACGCAAGCACTCCAACATAGCCCTTCCCCCTTGTGGGGAGGGGTTGGGGTGGGGGTTCAGCGTGAACGGCACCCAAAATTGGACAAAGTGATATCGCCCCCCACCCGGCTCGCTTTGCGCGCCGACCTCCCCACGAGGGGGAGGTAAAAGAATTTTTCTGCATCATGCTGGACGACCTCCAAAGACGGGATCGAGCTTCAGATACTTGAAGCGCAGCACGAGTTCCACGGCGTGCGGCCAAGGCGGCGCGGGGTCGAGGTCGATTGTCACCTCAGCCGCCGTATCCGCCGCCGTGACGTGGCCGCCGCCGGGAATGGCTTGCACGCCGCTCCAGGTCAACGCTCCCACCTTGGCGGCCTTGCGTTCGTTCTCGCCCATGTAGGTCGCGCCGACATGGTCCAATTCCACCACCGCGCGGCCCTTGGGCCAGGTAAAGCGCAGGCGGCGGTAGGCATCCATGCCAAAGGGTTTGACGATCACCTGGATTTCGCCGCGCCCGAACATGTTGACCGCCAGCGGCATCGCGCCCTGGCGCTTGGCGTCGAAGCCGACCCCGAGATCGGGCGCGATGACGAGGCCGCCCAGCAGCGGGCCGGTGGTCAGATGTTCCGGCGTATAGCCGCCGCCCGCGCCCGCGCCGAAGGCCGCGCCGATGAACGGGTTCGCCGAGACCAGCGCGCCGGCGGGCCAATAGACCTGATGGCGGCCCAGAGCCTGCAGCGACGGCCAGCCGCGGTATTCCAGGTCCGTGGGGCTGAAAGCGAGATCGGTGAGCTTGCGCACATCGGTGAGGTCGAAATTGGCTTCATGACGCCACGCGCCGACGCTAGCGGCTTCCTCCGGCGTCGGATGCAGCAGCGCGCCGGCAATGATGGCCGCGACTTGGCCCTGCAGGGCTGCGGCGGGCGTCTCGCCCAGCAGCGCGTCAATCTCCGCCATGGCTGTCAGGATACCGTCCTGCATGGCTGTCATTTGAGCAAGCTGGGCGGGCTCGCGCTGGTTGGGCAGCAGTACCGGTTCGCCCGTGCCGTCGTAGGCCGCAAGGCTGCCCTCGGCGCACATGCAGGCGTGTTCCAGCACGTCGGGTGTACGCGACAGCAGCGCGGCGGTCGGGCCGTCGAAACCCTCGCCGCCGAGGAAGGCGCGCAGATCGGCCCCGCCGCGCACGTTGCCGGCGGCTTTGTCGTTCAAAGCCACGTAGAGGCCCGTCAGCGTCGCCTTGGCTCCCTCCCGCGCCAGGATGCGCGCC
>JAIEMI010000063.1 GCA_019752235.1 Rhodospirillaceae bacterium | reverse complement strand
CGCGGAGAGCGGGAGCGGGAGCGACGTTGCTCACGGCGAGGAGGTGACTTGCCCTTCGCCTTGGGCGAGGGCGAGCGGTCCCGGCGGGCGGGCGGGGAGCGCGATCTCGATCTGCGACGAGTGGGCTCCTTCTTGGAGGCGGGAGATGAAGAAGATGAAGAGTAAGAAGACGGAGAGTCAGATTCTGACTCTGACGAGGAAGAGGAAGAGGAAGAGGAGCGCGCCAAGAAGCGCGCCGCCGCCCACAAGCCCGCCCCGGTCAAGCGCACCGAGCCGCGCCGCCGCGCCGGCAAGCTTTCGATCGGCGCAGCACTTGAAGGCGATGACGCCGTCGAGCGCAGCCGTTCGATCGCGTCCATGCGCCGCGCCGTCGAGAAAGAGCGTCGCAAAGCGCAGCTGAAGCAGCCCATGAACACCGACAAGGTGGTTCGTGAAGTGGTCATTCCGGAAACCATCACGGTTCAGGAACTGTCCAACCGCATGGCCGAGCGCGCCGTGAACGTCATCAAATCACTTATGAAACTGG
Source organism: Rhodospirillaceae bacterium (assembly GCA_019752235.1). GTDB lineage: Bacteria > Pseudomonadota > Alphaproteobacteria > Rhodospirillales > Rhodospirillaceae > SHVO01. The sequence goes on along the minus strand of JAIEMI010000063.1, from coordinate 15,580 downwards.
GCATCATGGCGACCATCAATGAAGTCATCGATGCCGACACCGCCGAATTGGTGGTGCAGGAATTCGGTCACCGCGCGAAACGCGTGACGGAGTCCGCGGTGGAAGAAAATCTGAAGACCGCCCCTGACGAAGTCGAGGCGATGAAACAGCGCCCGCCGGTCGTCACGATCATGGGCCACGTCGATCACGGGAAAACCTCGCTGCTGGACGCCATTCGCTCGGCTAACGTCGTCGCCGGCGAAGCCGGCGGCATTACGCAGCACATCGGCGCCTATCAGGTCCGCAGCTCGAACGGCCACAAGATCACCTTCATCGACACCCCCGGCCACGAAGCCTTCACCGCCATGCGCGCCCGCGGCGCCAAGGTGACCGACATCGTGATTCTGGTGGTGGCGGCCGACGACGGCCTGATGCCCCAGACCATCGAAGCAATTAAGCACTCGCAAGCCGCCGGCGTTCCGATCATCGTCGCCATCAATAAAATGGATAAGCCGGGCGCCAATCCGCAGCGCATTAAAACCGATCTGCTCAGCCACGAAGTCGTGGTTGAAGATATGGGCGGCGAGACGCTGTGCATCGAGGTTTCGGCCACCAAGAAGACCAATCTCGACAAGCTCGAAGAGGCCATTCTGCTGCAGGCTGAAGTGCTGGACCTGAAAGCCAACCCGGACCGCGCCGCCGAAGGCGCGATCATCGAAGCGAAGATGGAAAAGGGTGTCGGCTCCGTGGGAACTGTGCTGGTTCAGCGCGGCACGCTGCACATCGGCGACATTTTCGTCGCCGGCGCCGAATGGGGCCGCGTACGCGCGCTGGTCAACGAGCACGGCAAGCAGGTGAAGTCGGCCATGCCGTCGGCGCCCGTGGAAGTGGTCGGCTTTGCCGGCACGCCCGCCGCGGGTGACGACTTCATCGTCGTCGGTGACGAAGCCAGGGCCCGCGAAGTCGCCGAGTTCCGCCGCCGCAAGATCCGCGACAAGGAACACGTCGCCACCGCCGGCGGCTCGACCATGGAACAGATGTTCGCCAAGATCAAAGCCGGCACCGCCAAGGAGTTGGCCGTGGTGGTGAAGGCGGACGTGCAGGGTTCGGTCGAAGCTTTGAGCGGCACGCTCTCGAAACTCGGCAGCGACGAAGTGAAGATGAAAGTCATCCACGGCGCCGTGGGCCCCATCAGCGAAGCCGACGTAACGCTCGCCAAGGCATCCGGCGCGGTGATCATCGGTTTCAACGTGCGCGCCAACGCGCAGGCCCGCGAAATCGCCAAGCGCGACGGCATCGACATCCGCTACTACTCGATCATCTACGAAGTCGCCGACGATATGAAGCTGATGCTGACGGGCATGCTGGCCCCGACCTTCAAGGAAAATTTCATCGGCTACGCCAACATCCGCGAAGTCTTCAACGTCACCAAGGTCGGCAAGGTCGCCGGCTGCATGGTCACCGAAGGCGTCATCAAGCGCGGTTGCAAAGTGCGTCTGCTGCGCGACAACGTCGTCATCCACGAAGGCGACCTGTCGCAGCTCAAGCGCTTCAAGGATGACGTCAAGGAAGTCCGCGAAGGTTACGAGTGCGGCATCGCGCTCGCCAACTACCAGGACATCCAGAAGGGCGACGTCATCGAGTGCTTCGAAATGGAGCGCCAGGTAGCTACGCTGTAAGGCACGGCGTAAGGAAGCAATATCCATGGCGAGACAACGGCCTAAGGCGCCGGGTCAGCGGCAGTTGCGCGTCGGCGAGGAATTACGCCACGTGCTCGCCGCGATCTTCGAGCGCGAAACCTTCCGTGACCCCGCGTTGTTCGACGTACGTCTGACGGTGACCGAGGTACGTCCCAGTCCCGACCTGCGTCATGCGCGCATCTACGTCGTGCCGCTGGGCGGCAGTCCCGACATGAAGTCCATCCTCGAAGGCCTGAGACGTGTGAAACCGTTCCTGCGCCGCGAGGTTGCCTCGCGCGTGCAGATCAAATTCATTCCCGACCTGATTTTTGCCGCCGACACCACCTTCGATGAGGCGGAGCATATTTCGCGCCTTCTGCACAAACCGGAAGTGGCCCGCGATATCTGGCCCACGGACGGCGAGGACGACTCACCGGACGGCCAGCAAGCCGGGACGCGCGACGACGCCGAAGAAGAGTAATGGGACGCAAGAAGACAGGACGACCCATCAGCGGATGGATCGCCGTCGATAAGCCGTCGGGCATGACGTCGGCGACCGTGGTCGCCAAGGTCAAACGCGCCCTGGACGCCGCCAAGGCGGGACATGGCGGCACGCTTGATCCGCTCGCCACCGGCATCCTGCCGCTCGCCCTCGGCGAAGCCACCAAGACCGTCAGCTTCACCATGGACAGCACCAAGACCTATGAGTTCGAGGTCACCTGGGGCGCCGCCACCGACACCGACGACCGCGACGGCCAGGTGATTCGCACCTCCGCCGTCCGCCCCGCAGACGAAGCCGTCCGCGCCGCCCTACCCGGGTTCACAGGGATCATTCAGCAGGTGCCGCCCGACTATTCGGCCATCAAGGTCGCCGGACGCCGGGCCTATGACATGGCCCGCAAGAACGAGGCCTTGGACCTGCCCGCCCGGCCCGTTCATGTGCATAGCTTCGTATTATTAAGCCCGCCCGGCCCCGACCCAAATCCCGATCGGGGCCTGTTCCGGGTCGACTGCGGCAAGGGCACCTATATCCGGGCCTTGGTGCGGGATCTCGCCCTAGCTCTGGGGACCGAAGGTCATATCTCGGTTTTACGGCGCACCCGGTGCGGTCCATTCACGGAAAACCGGGCGATTTCCCTGGAAAAACTGGAGGCTTTGGGCCATAAAGCCGCCGATTCTGAGTATCTTCTCCCGGTTGGGACCGTGCTGGACGACATCCCGGCTCTGGCCCTGACGGAGGAAGAGGCTCGCCGCATGACTTCGGGACAGGCGCTTGCGCTCTGGCCCCTGGTAAAGCGAACCCCTCTCTCTGGTCTTGAAGACGGCATGTCCGTCCAGGCGCTTTGCGGGGACAAGCTGATTGCGGTGGCCGAGGTCGGGAACGGCATGGTCCGTCCCGTCCGTGTTTTAAACCACTGACAACAGGAGTACCCGATGTCGATTAGTGCGGAGCGCAAACAAGCGCTCATCCAAGAGTATGCGATCAAGGCCGGTGATACCGGTTCGCCCGACGTGCAAGTGGCGATCTTGAGCGAACGCATCAAGAATCTCACCGAACACCTCAAAGGCCACAACAAGGACAACCACTCCCGCCGTGGCCTTCTGGTGATGGTCGGCCAGCGCCGCCGTCTGCTCGACTATCTCAAAAAGACCGAGAGCGGTCGCTACGACAGCCTGATCAGCCGTCTCGGCCTGCGCCGCTAAAGCGCAGAATGTCCAAACACTGACGAAATTCCCGCGCGTCCCTTGTCACAGACAAGCGGACGCGTTCGGTGTTTCAACAGCAGCGACGGTGTTTGGAAGTTTTTATCGCTGTTCATCATGCGATCGCGCAGGTGCGCGGGAAGCGTGAACGACGAATGAACCGCAGGTGCGGAACATTCTATGACGGGCGCAATGTTTTACACCTTGCGCGGGATCGAAATCCCGGCTCGCTAACCTCTAACCGTATGCGCTTACCCAAGCAAAAAAGAGGGGGTAAGCATCCAACGGTGAGCCGGGCGCACAATATGGTGCCGGTCCATGGGGTAGAGAAAGGAAGAACGACTATGTCTATGTTCAAAGTAACCCGTAAGGAAATCGAATGGGGCGGCCGCAAGCTGGTTCTGGAAACCGGCAAAATCGCGCGTCAGGCTGACGGCGCGGTGCTGGCCACCTACGGCGATACGACGGTGCTCTGCACCGCCGTCGGCGCCAAGTCGCCGAAGCCCGGCATCGATTTCTTTCCGTTGACCGTCAACTATCAGGAAAAGACTTTCGCGGCCGGCAAGATTCCCGGCGGCTTCTTCAAGCGTGAAGGCCGCCCGACAGAAAAGGAAGTGCTGACCTCGCGTCTCATCGACCGTCCGATTCGCCCGCTGTTCCATGCCGGCTATCGTAACGAGACGCAGGTGGTTTGCACCGTGCTGTCCCACGACCTGAAGAACGACCCCGATGTCATCGCCATGATCGGCGCCTCGGCCGCGCTGACGATCTCGGGCATTCCGTTCCTGGGCCCGATCGCCGCCGCCCGCGTCGGATACGTCGACGGCCAGTACGTGCTGAATCCGAAGATGGACGAGACCGATAAAACCGACCTCGACCTCGTGCTCGCCGCCACGCGCGAAGGCGTGCTGATGGTTGAATCCGAAGCCAAGGAATTGTCGGAAGACATCATGCTCGGCGCCGTGAAATATGGTCACGAGCAGATGATGCCGGTGATCAACATGATCATCGCGCTGGCCCAGGCCTGTGCGAAAGACCCGCGCGACATTCCGGCCGAAGCGCCCGAAGTCATCGCAGTCAAAAACAAGCTGGCGTCCTTCGCCGGCGAACTGTCCGAAGCCTACAAGAACCAGGTGAAGCAGGATCGTTACGCCGCCGTCGGCGACGTGAAGAAAAAAGCAATCGCCAGCCTCGGCGACAACGCGGCGGAAGTCGCGGTGGCCGGCGGTATCTTCAAGCACATGGAAGCCGACGTCGTGCGCGGCAACATCCTGAAGACCGGCGTGCGTATCGATGGCCGCGACACCAAGACGGTGCGCCCCATCGAGATCGAGGTCGGCCTTCTGCCCCGCACCCACGGCTCGGCTTTGTTCACCCGCGGCGAAACCCAGGCGCTGGTCACCACCACGCTGGGCACCGGCCAGGACGAACAGATCATCGACGCCCTGGAAGGCGAATACCGCCAGAACTTCATGCTGCATTACAACTTCCCGCCGTACTCGGTCGGTGAAGCCGGCCGCATGGGCAGCCCCGGCCGCCGCGAAATCGGCCACGGCAAGCTGGCCTGGCGCGCGCTGCATCCGCTGATCCCGAAGAAAGACGCGTTCCCCTACACGCTGCGCCTGGTGTCGGAAATCACCGAATCCAACGGCTCATCGTCCATGGCCACCGTCTGCGGCAGCTCGCTGGCGCTGATGGATGCGGGCGTACCGCTGGTGCGCCCCGTCGCCGGTATCGCGATGGGCCTGATCAAGGAAGGCAATGACTTTGCGGTGCTGTCCGACATCCTGGGTGACGAAGACCACCTGGGCGACATGGACTTCAAGGTGGCCGGCACGGAAGCCGGCGTGACCTCGCTGCAGATGGACATCAAGATCACGTCGATCACCTCCGAGATCATGGAAATCGCCCTGCGCCAGGCGCGCGACGGCCGTCTCCATATCCTGGGCGAAATGGCGAAAGCCATGACCGGCGCGCGGGACTCCGTGGCGCAGCATGCGCCGCGTATCACCACGCTCAATGTGCCGAAGGACAAAATCCGCGAAATCATCGGCACCGGCGGCAAGATCATCCGCGAACTGCAGGAATCCACCGGCACCAAGATCGACATCGAGGACGACGGCACCGTGCGTGTGGCCTCGGCCGATCAGGAAATGATGGAAGAAGCCGTTCGCCGTATCCGCGACATCGTCGCGGAACCGGAAGTGGGCGCGATCTACACCGGCACCGTTGTGAAAATCATGGACTTCGGCGCTTTCGTGAACTTCCTCGGCAAGCGCGACGGCCTTGTACACATCTCGGAACTGGCTTCGAAGCGCGTGCAGCAGGTCAGCGATGTGGTCAAGGAGGGCGACGTCGTGAAAGTGAAATGCCTGGGCGTCGACGACCGCGGCAAGGTCAAGCTGTCCATGAAGCGCATCGATCAGGCCACCGGCAAAGAGATCGTCGAATCGGCCGAAGCCGCGAACGGCTAAAACACGCTGAGATCGTGGTGCCGTTTCCACGCATTATCGGCCATCGCGGTAGCCCGCGGATGGCGCCGGAGAACACTCTGGCGTCATTCCGCCGCGCCGCGGCGGACGGTGCGACCTGGGTGGAATTCGACGCCGCGCTGACACTTGATCGTCGCGTCGTGATTTTTCACGACGACGACTTGGACCGTACCAGCGACGGCAGCGGCCCTTTGGCGGGAACCCTTTTCGAAGCGGTGAACGCGCTCGATGCCGGAAGCTGGTTCGGCCCCGCCTTCAAAGGCGAAATGATCCCCACACTTGAAGAAGCCCTAGACGCTTTCGCGAGCCTGGGGCTTGGATTCAACATGGAATTAAAGACCGACCCGGGCCGCGAGGTGGAGTTGGCCGCGACGGCACTGCCGATCGCGCTTGAAAGCTGGTCCGCCGACAGACCCACGCCGCTGATTTCCAGTTTTTCGCGCCAGGCCGTCGCCGCCGCCCAGGACATCGCGCCGCAGTGGCCGCGCGGACTGATTTTCGACCGCTTGCCGGAGGACTGGGCCGAGCTCGGCAAGACCCTCGGCCTGACCACGCTGAACGCCAACCATAAAAACCTGACCCGCGAGCAGGTGATGGAAATGCGCGGCGCCGGGTATGCGGTGATGGCTTACACCGTCAATGAAACAGCCCGGGCGGAGACCTTGTTCGGCTGGGGCGTGGACGCCATTTTTACCGACGTGCCTGGCGAAATGCTGCGCGTTTTCTAGCATTTCATATAGAAGTATCAGATACTTATGATACAAGCCTGGGAGCTGGCCCGAGTTTACTTGGTTCGACGGCACGCGCCCCTTATATTGCGGGCGCACCGCGCCGTTAGACCTCACCACCGTCTCAGAAAACACAGAACAAGGCACGCCGCGTGAAAGCGCTTAACCCGATTGTCATTGCCGGCCAGGAAGTCCTGCCCCTCATCGAAGGCGGCAAAGGCGTCGCCGTCTCCAATGGCGCAACTTCGGGCGCGTGGGCCGCGGCCGGCGGCATCGGTACATTTTCCGGCGTGAACGCCGACTCCTTCGACGCGGCCGGCATGCCTATCCCGCAGACCTACAAAGGCCGCACGCGCAAGGAACGCCACGAAGAGCTCGTCAAATACGCCATCGACGGCGGCGTGACGCAGGCGCGTATCGCCCATGAGACGCGCAACGGCCAAGGCCGCCTGCACATCAACATCCTGTGGGAAATGGGCGGTGCGGAACGGGTGCTGGAAGGCATCATGGATCGATGCGGCGAGATCATTCAGGGCGTGACCTGCGGCGCCGGCATGCCTTATCGCCTGGCCGAGATCGCCGCGCACTACAACATCCACTATTACCCCATCATCTCCTCTGGCCGCGCCTTCCGCGCGCTGTGGAAACGCGCCTATCACAAATACGCCGAACTCCTGGGCGGCGTGGTCTACGAAGATCCGTGGCTGGCCGGCGGACACAACGGTCTTTCCAATTCCGAAGATCCGCGCAAGCCGGAAGACCCCTATGCGCGCGTGGCCGCGTTGCGCGTGGTGATGAACGAAGCCGGTTTGAACAACACGCCGATCATCATGGCCGGCGGCGTATGGTGGTTGAGCGAGTGGGAACACTGGCTCGACAACCCCGAAATCGGTCCTGTGGCCTTCCAGTTTGGCACGCGCCCGCTGCTGACGCAGGAAAGCCCGATTTCCGAAGCCTGGAAAAAGCGTCTTGTGACGCTGGAACCCGGCGACGTGAATCTGCAGCGCTTCAGCCCGACCGGCTTTTATTCCTCGGCCGTGCATAACGGCTTTCTGAAAGACCTCGAACACCGCAGCGAACGCCAGATTCCCTTCACGCCGGAGCCGGTGGGCGCTCATGAAACCGCGCTGAACATCGGTGCGCGCAAGCGCGAAGTCTATGTCACGGCCGCCGACAAGTTCCGCGCCCAAACCTGGATGGAACACGGTTTCACCGAAACCTTGAAAACACCGGACGCGACGCTGATTTTCGTGACGCCGGAAGACGCCGAGACCATCCGCGCCGATCAGATCGCGTGCATGGGCTGTCTGTCGGCCTGCGCCTTCTCCAACTGGTCGCAGAGCGAAGAAGGCACGACGGGCCGCAAAGCCGATCCGCGCAGCTTCTGCATTCAAAAGACCCTGCAGAACATCGCCCACGACGGCAGTATCGATACCGAGCTGATGTTCGCCGGACATAACGCTTACCGCTTCAGCCAGGATCCCTGGTACAAGAACGGCTTCGTGCCGTCGGTGAAGCAGCTGGTCGAGCGCATCACCACAGGCTGGTAGTCCATGGCGCCCTCCTTCGGCCGCGCCATTCGAAGTCTGTGGGGCCTGAAGGAAGACGCAACCTTCCTCAATCACGGCTCCTTCGGGGCCTGCCCCTTTGAGGTTCTCGCCGCGCAGGAGCGCCTCCGCCGGGAGATGGAATCCCAGCCCGACCTGTTTTTCCGCGAGCGCATTATCCCGCGCGAGAAGGACACGGAATTGCGCGCCGTAGCCGCCGCCTTGGGTGCCTTCGTGCATGCCAAGGGCGACAACATCGCCGTGACGGAAAGCGCCAGCGCGGGCACACAGGCCGTGTTGCGGTCCGTAAAGCTAAAGCCCGGCGACCGCATTCTGGTCACCCATCACGGCTACAACGCCGTGCGCCTGATGGTGGAGGCCCGCTGCGCGGAAACCGGTGCAACGCCGCTTGTCGTGCATATTCCCGTGCCCACCACCGCCGCTGAGGTGGTGACGCGCATCACGGCGGCGCTGACACCCGATGTCAAGCTCGCGATCATCGATCACATCACCTCACCCACGGCGCTCGTGCTGCCCGTGGAAAGAATCATACCCGCATTGCGCAAGAACGGCACGCGCGTGCTCATCGACGGCGCGCACAGCATCGGGCAGATCCCGCTGGACATAACCGCTCTGCAGCCGGATTGGTACGTCACCAACGCCCACAAATGGCTGTTCGCGCCGAAAGGCAGCGCGTTTCTCTACGCCGCGCCGGACGTGGCGCCGCTGACGCAACCGCACATCGTCAGCCATTTCGTTGAAATGGGTTTTCCTAAATCTTTTGATTACATGGGCACGCGCGACAACACCGCATGGCTCGCCATACCGGCGGCGATCAAATTCTTTCAGGGCTTAGGGCCGGACGCGGTCTGGGCTTATCAGCGCACACTGATCGCGGCGTGCCGTGATGCGATGCGAGGGCTTGGGGCGGAGAGCACGGGGCCCGTTGAAATGTTCGCCGCCATGGGCTGTTTCATGCTGCCGCAACGCCGCGCGGCCGAGGTGGATGACCGCTTTATCCTGATGCGGGATTTATGGGACCACGACCGCATCCAAACCGCCGCCAATGTTCTCGACGGGAAATTGCTGCTGCGCATTTCGGCGCAGGTTTATAACGACGCGAACGACATAAAGCGCCTGGTGACGGCGCTGGATCGCCTCGGCTGGCCGGGACGGTAATCAGGACGCCGATCAAGCCGTCTTGATGCTTTTGATCTTGGCGTATTCGTGGTCGAGGATGCCGTAGATCAGTGTGCTCCACCATTTGCCGCGCGCGTGGTAAATGTCGCGCAGCAGGCCCTCGCGGCCCATGCCCAGCTTTTGCATGACGCGGATGGAGCCTTTGTTGTCGGGGCTGCACTGGCCCGCGACACGGTGAAGTTTGAAGTGCGCGAATGCCGCTTCCAGGACCGCCGTGGCGATCTCGGTGCCGTAACCTTGCTTCCAGTATTTAGGCGCAACGCCGAAACCGATTTCGCCCTGGCGTTCGGCGGGGTTGATGACCTTCAACACACCCTCGCCAATAATTTCGCCCGTGTCCTTGCGGGTGGCGGCAAAGAAATACATGGTGCGGGGCGACGTTGCTTGTTCCTGCGTCACCCACTGCATCAGGGTTTCGATCTGCCCTAGCGTCGGCGGATCGCCGCGCTGGTACTGCCAGTAGGCCGGATCTTGGACATAGCCAAGCACGGCCGCCGCATCGGCCGCCGTATAGTCGCGAATCACCAAGCGGCGGGTTTGCAGCGGCAGTGCGAGCGTGGCGGTGACGGCGGACATGGTCCGAATCGTACACGCAAAAAGTTTATCTGGTCAGGAATTTCTCGACGAAGGATTCGACGTCCACATCGATCATGCCCTTTTCTTTGAGGGCCGCGCGGATCGCGCTGATATCGACGTTGGGATAATTGTGCACGCTGGCCGACGTAGTGGTGGGCCGTTCGGCCGTGGTGTCGACGATGCGGAAGTCGAATTCGCGCGCATCGCTTTTGAAGACTTCGTAATAGAGAACCTGATCGATCTCGTTCTTGGGCGTGAAGGTCAGCACGCGCGGCTTCAATTGATAAAGCTCGGACGGCGTGACGTCGGCGGCGGCGGCGATGATGAGTTCGTCGCCCACCTGGCAGGTGCGCGCGGCGGCGCCGTTCAGAACACAGCAGCCCGAACCGGGGGCGCCGAAAATCACGTAGGTGCTGAGGCGCGCACCGGAATTCTTGTTCCAGATATCGACGAATTCGGTCGGGTACAGACCGGCGGCCACGCAATGATCCGGATCGAGCGTGATGGAGCCGTGATAATGCAGATCGGCATTCGTGACGCGGATGCCGTGCAGCTTTGCCCGGATGACTTTGACCACAGCCTTACCTCTTGGAACGACTTCTTGAGTATCTTCAATCCTTTAGAGGCCACCCCTAAAGGATTGTGCGGTGCGGCAATCGGGCGCCACCATACTGATTCCGCCGCCAAAATAAAGCCCGCAGACACCGGTTGTAATTGCCGGATAGCGCCGGCTTGCGATGTTCCAATACCCGCATGTAGAGTGCGCGCTCTGGGGAACATTAGATGAACATCATCCCATGAATCTGACGGGGTCATGGCCGCTCTTTAACGAGAATAGCGGGTTCAACCGGGGCCAAGTGCGCCCGGTTCCCGCGGCCGTCACCGCAGCCGTGACACGCGGCGTGGGCCGCTGGCTGGGCGATATGGGTTTTTCGACCCTGACCGAATTCAAGCTGGGCAACGGACGGCGCGCCGACGTGGTGGGCCTCAACGGCGACGGCACGATTCTGATGGTGGAAGTCAAAAGCACGCCGGAGGATTTCCGCGGCGACGCCAAATGGCTGGAGTACGTGCCCTACTGCGATGGTTTTTCCTTCGCCGTGCCGCCGCACTTTCCCTGGCAGATTCTGCCCCCGACCTGCGGCGTGGTGATGGCCGACGCCCACAGCGCGGCGGTGTTGCGCGAAGCGCCGCGGCATCGGCTGCATGCGTCACGGCGCAAGGCGCTGACCTTGCGGTTTGCCCTGGCCGCCGGACAGCGGCTGTCGTCGGTGATTGATCCGCGCGTTTAGCGCCTTTTCCGGAAAAGCGGATTCCGGTTTTCCGCTGGAAGTGCGGCCGATACATATCAGCCGCAGAACAGGCCGATGACCCGGTTGAGCTTGTCGAGTTCAACATTCAGGCGCGAAGGGCTCTGTTCGACGCTGACATTGGCGCCGGCGGGAATGATGCGGTAAGGCGGCGTCAGGCGTTCTTCGCGCAGATACTGACCTTCCGTCGGCGGCTGCTTGCCATGTTTCACAAAGATCATGCCGAGCGCCGGGACGAACACATGGCCGCGGCAGGCCACCAGCATTTCCGGCAGCACCGGCTGGCGGATCACCGGCGGATCGGCCTCGAACAACTTCTCGACTTTGTCCGTAAGGCTGTCCACCACCGGAACCTTGCCGGTGAACTGGAAACTCGGGAACGTCTTTTCGTTGTGCTCGCACGCCGTCAGCACCAGGGCCGACGCCACGCATATCACCGTCCCCAAAACACGCGCCGCCGTCATGTCGTTCCCATCTTCATGGCCGCGATGGTCGCCGTTGTGGAAAAGGAGGCCACAACATCGGCCAACACCACCCGTCCGCCGTAGCTCTCGACAACATCGCCGCCCACCACTTGCACCCGTGTATAGTCCGCGCCCTTGATAAGGACGTCGGGCCGCAGGGCTTCAATCAAAGCGAGCGGTGTATCTTCGCCGAAAATCACCACAAGGTCGACAGGCGAGAGCGACGCCATCACCGCCGCCCGGGCATTTTCGCTTTGCACCGGACGGTCATTGCCCTTGAGGCGTTTCACGGAGGCATCGCTGTTGAGCCCGACCACGAGGCGATCACAGGCCGCGCGCGCTTGGCGCAGCAGCGAAACGTGTCCGGGGTGCAGCAGATCGAAGCAGCCGTTGGTGAAGCCGACCTTAAGTCCCTGACGGCGCCATTCCATGACGCGCCCCTGGGCGCCGTTGCGGTCGGCGAGTTTGTGGTCGATAGCGGCGGCGTCCGTCTGGCGGAGCGCGAGGGCGATGTCCTGCGCCGTCGCGATGGCGGTGCCGTGACGGCCGACCACGATACCGGCGGCAATATTGGCGAGCCGCGCGGCGGCGGGCAGCGGCGCGCCGCCGGCCAAGGCCAGCGTCAAGGTCGCAATTACCGTATCGCCGGCGCCGGTCACGTCGGCCACCTCACGGGTTTCGGCGGGGAGATGCACGGCTTCGGCGCCGAGGAGCGTCATGCCTTCGCCCGAGCGCGTGACCAGCACGGCATCGACGCCGATCTTTTTGCGCAGACTTTCAGCCGCCGCGACGATGGCCGCGTCGCTATCGACGGGCATGCCCGTGGCCTCGGCCAGTTCGCTGCGGTTGGGCGTAATCACGGTGGCGCCGGCATAGCGGCTGTAATCGGCGCCCTTGGGATCGACAACGACCGGCTTTCCGGCCTTGCGGGCGGCGGCGATGACGGTTTTGGCGAAGCCGCCCATTAAAACGCCCTTGCCGTAGTCGGACAGAATGACGGCGTCGACTTGACCCATTTGCGCCGCGACGGCGCGTTCGAGATCGGCCATGCCTTCGGGTGAAAGCGCCGCAACGGTTTCGCGGTCCGCGCGCAGCAGATGGTGGCCGTCGAGGCTAAAGAACCGGCTTTTGATGGTGGTCTCGCGGCGGCGGGACACACGCAGGTAGGGTTCGACACCCGGCAGACGGCCGAGCATGCCGCCGACTTCGCGCCCGGCGGCATCGTCACCGACGGCTGTGATGAAAGCGCAACGCGCACCCAGGGCGGCGAGATTGCGCACGACGTTGCCGGCGCCGCCCAATTCGCTGCTTTCGCGCATGATACGCACGACGGGCACCGGCGCTTCCGGTGAAATGCGTTTGACGTCGCCGTACACCGACCGGTCGACCATGACGTCGCCCACGCACAGCACATTACGCCCGCCGAACGCGGTCAGCAGCGCGGCCAAAGTATTTACGTCTTGGTCGGGGGAAGCAATCATCAGGATTTCAACAGTCCCCGGAAGTAGTGGATCGTGCGGGTCAGGCCTTCATCCAGCGGAAACTTGGGTTCCCACTTCAAGGTTTCGCGCGCCTGCGTGATATCGGGCTTGCGGCGCGTCGGATCATCCTGCGGCAGGGGCTTGTAAACGATCTTGGACGACGACTTGGAAAGCTGAATGATTTTCTCGGCGAGCTCGAGAATTGTGTTTTCCACCGGGTTGCCGAGGTTCATGGGGCCGGTGACGTTATCCTGCGCCGCCATCAGGCGCAGGAAACCTTCCAGCAGGTCGTCGACGTAGCAGAAGGACCGCGTCTGGTCGCCTTTGCCGTAGATGGTGATGTCATGGCCCTGCAGCGCCTGGACAATGAAGTTCGACACCACGCGGCCGTCGTTGGGCAGCATGCGCGGGCCATAGGTATTGAAGATGCGCGCGACGCGGATGCGCGTCTTGTGCTGGCGGAAGTAGTCGAAGAACAGGGTTTCGGCGCAGCGCTTGCCTTCGTCATAGCAGGCGCGGGGGCCGATGGGATTCACATTGCCCCAATAGCTCTCGATCTGAGGGTGCACCGCCGGATCGCCGTAAACTTCGCTGGTGGACGCCTGAAGGATTTTGGCGCGGGTGCGCTTGGCCAGGCCCAGCATGTTGATGGCGCCGTGCACACTGGTCTTGGTGGTCTGCACGGGGTCGAACTGGTAATGCACCGGCGAGGCCGGACAGGCCAGATTGTAGATTTCATCGGTTTCCACATAGAGCGGGAAGGTGACATCGTGGCGCATCAGCTCGAAGGCCGGGTTGGCCAGAAGCGGCGCCACATTGGTGCGCCGGCCGGTGAAAAAGTTATCGACGCAAAGAACCTCGTGGCCGTCCTTCAGAAGCCGTTCGCAGAGATGAGAGCCGATAAAACCGGCGCCGCCGGTGACGAGAATGCGCTTCACTGCTGAATACCTTTGCGTTGACGATGCCTTGGGGCGCCACGAAGCGTCCCGGACCGACACCTCGTCCGGTGCCGCCGGAAAGTGCCGTTTTGTCGGACCGATTTAGAATATTTGTTAATCTTTTCCAAATGGTTACCGTGCACCCTCGCAAGGTGGCGCATATACTATATTGGTGACGGGCTTGATCGGCAGTATCAAGAAACCTCCGTTGTGGGGACTTTCAGCACCGGCTGCCGGGCGAAAAGATTGAAGGCGGACCTCACGGCCCGTAATAACACGTAATGGTTGTAATACGCTGATATGCAGAATCAAGGCGCCAAAGGCTATCAGGAGACTCTGCTGGCTGACACGCTCGACCGGATGCGCCGCAATCCGGAAGGGCGCAAGGTCGTGCACCTGCATTTGGCCGAGCTGCTGCCGCAAAATCGCACACCCGTTCGCCTGAAGATCGTCACCCGCATGTTCCGCAGCCTGGAAAGCGGACGCCAGGCGCAGCTGTTCACCATGAGCAACGACGATCTCGTGTTGATTGTCAATTCGGGCGCGCAGCGCGACGTCAACAACATCCTCCATCGTATCCGCAAGCTGTTCGAAGGCGACCCGGTGACGGCGGAAGACGAAAACGGCGACCGCTTCACCACCTGGTACGACCTGTCGCTCGACGCCGCCATGGCCGTCCACGCCGCGCAGCAGATGCGCGCGGAAGCCCAGCAGGCGCCGCCGAAAGCCGCCAACACCCAGTTGCCGTGGTTGACGCCCGCGATGCTCGACGATGTGCAGAAGAAACTGGCCTTCGCGAACGTTGTCCCTTTCATCCGCGATCAAGTAGCCTTGCGCGTGAACGCCGCCACCAAGGAAGCTTCGATCGAGTTTTACGAATTCTTCCTGTCTGTCGGCGATCTGCAGCGGACCATCGCGCCCAATATCAATTGGCTGGCCGACCGCTGGCTGTTCCAGGACTTGAGCCGCACGATGGATCTCAGGATGCTGGAAACCGTGATCCGCGCGCCGCAAGTGCGCGGCACGCCGTGCGTCAGCCTCAACCTCAACCTCGAAACCATTCTGACGCCGGTTTTCGGCAACTTTGTCGATCAGCTTGAGAAGGGCCAGAAGGTCATCGTCGAGGTAACGGTCATGGACCTCTTGACCAACATCAAGATGTACCTGGATGTGCGCAACGTGTTGGCCAGCATGGGCCACGCCATCCTGATCGACGGCCTCAGCACCCACACGCTGCAGATGCTCGATGTCGCGGCCATGAAACCGGACTACGCCAAGATCATCTGGGCGCCGGAACTGCTCAACATGATGGACCCCGCCAGCAACCACAACGCCGCCGGCATGGTCGAAGCCATCGGCGCCGAACGCGTGATTTTATCGCGGTGTGATTCCGCCAATGCGCTCTCCTGGGGCCTGAAGTCCGGCATCGGCCTGTTTCAAGGTCACTTCCTGGATTCCTTTAATAAGGGCCGTAAGCGGCCG
>JAIEMI010000134.1 GCA_019752235.1 Rhodospirillaceae bacterium | reverse complement strand
TTCGTGGGCCGTGCCGTGGCCGACGAGAAAGGCCAGTGGGAAGTGGCGCCGCAGAGCAAAGCCGCGGTCGGCAAGCACAGCATCCGCGCCGACGCGCTGGGCGCCAACAACAACGTCATCGCCCGCGTCGAAGTGCCCTTCGTGCTCGACCCGGCCCAGGCCAACATGGCGCCCGGGGCCATTACGGTGGTGAAGGGCAACAGTCTGTGGCGCATTGCCCGGCGCAACTACGGCGACGGCTATATGTACAGCCTGATCTATGAAGCCAATAAAGACCTGATCATGGACCCGGACCTGATTTACCCGGGCCAGGTCTTCAATCTGCCGGCCAAGAACCGCCCGTAGCCTGGCCGTCATTCATCGCGGCACGCCCCCCTGATTTTTTCCGCCAGCGGTGTTATGACTGGGCCCGGGCCCGGGAGGGCCGGTTAAGTAATTCAGCAGGAAGGGGTTTCCGACGTGTCCAGTGATATGCAATCCACCGAGATCGGCTGGCGGGACTATCTGCTGCCGCCCCTGCATCCCGAAGGCCCCGGTTTCGTGGCCGTGTTCGCCATCGTCTCGCTGGTGCTGTGGCGGATATGGACGCCGCTGGGCTTGATCGGCCTGGCGCTCACCATCTGGTGCTTCTATTTCTTCCGCGATCCCGACCGGATAACGCCCGTGCGTCCCGGCCTGGTGGTAAGCCCCGCCGACGGCGTGGTGCAGTTGATCGGCCCGGTCGCGCCGCCGGTGGAATTGGGAATGGGCACGGAACCCCTGCTGCGCGTCAGCGTTTTCATGAGTGTGTTCGACTGTCACGTGAATCGTGCGCCGATTGCGGGCGCGATCATCAAGGACGAATACACGCCGGGCAAGTTCATCAACGCCACGCTCGATAAAGCCAGCGAGGACAACGAACGGCAGTCGCTGGTGATCCGCACGGCGGACGGCAAGGATTTCGCGGTCGTGCAGATCGCGGGTTTGGTCGCGCGGCGCATCCGGTGCGACGTGCGCGAAGGCCAGCATGTGCTGACCGGCCAGCGTTTCGGGATGATCCGCTTCGGCAGCCGTTTGGACGTTTATCTGCCCAAGGGCGTCGTGCCCTTGGTCGCGCTGGGACAAAAGGCCGTCGCGGGTGAAACCGTGCTGGCCGATATCACCGCCACCGAGGGCCCGCGTGTGGGTGAAGTACGCTAAAGGAATTCCCGATGGGCGACGACCGCGACGAGGCTGACGACGACGTATTGGACGCCGCCGATGAGTCGCGGACGGGCCGCCGCCGGTTCGGCCGTGGCGTCATGGGCAGCGCGGCCCGCCGCCGTCTGCAAAGCCTGTCGTTCAACCGCATATTCCCGAACATGATCACGCTGCTGGCGCTCTGCGCCGGCCTGACCGCGATCCGCTACGGCCTCAATGGCCAGTGGGACCGCGCGGCGGTGGCGGTGGTGTTCGCGGGCATGCTGGACGGCGTCGACGGACGCGTCGCGCGGATGTTGCGCAGCACGAGCAAATTCGGCGCGGAACTGGATTCCCTGGCGGACGCCATCAGCTTCGGCGTCGCGCCGGCGATGATGATGTATCTCTGGGTGATGCACGACGCCGGCGGTATCGGCTGGGCGCTGTGCCTGCTGCATTGCGTGTGCGCCGTGCTGCGCCTCGCGCGCTTCAATACCATGGTCGGACAGCCCGATCTGCCGCCCTGGGCGCACAACTACTTCACCGGTGTGCCGTCGCCGGGCGGCGCGGGCATCGCCATCCTGCCGCTGATCCTGTGGCTGTATTCGGGGTCCGAAATCTTCCACTCGCCGGTGGTGGTGGGGGCGTTTCTGCTGGCGTCGTCGGTGCTGATGGTCAGCCGCGTGCCGATCTATTCCGGCAAGCACGTCAGGCTGAAACCCCAATGGGTTCTGCCGCTGATGATTCTGATCGGCGCGATCGCGGCGTTCCTGGTGACCGACCCCTGGGCGACCTTAAGCCTCGTCGGGATCGTGTACATCGGCAGCATCCCGTTCAGCGTCCTGTCGTTCCGCCGCCTCCAGGCGCGCGACGCCAAGACCACGCCGCCGCCTGCGCCCGTCTAAGCGGCGGCTTAACCGCCGATGACCTTCGCCGCGGCGTCGGCTTCCGGCGCGGGTTCGGCGTGGTGGTCGGCCGCGAGCACCACATACACCGCCGGCACGACGAACAGCGTGAACAGCGTGCCGATCGAGATGCCGCTGGCGATCACCAGGCCGATGCTGAAACGCGAAGCCGCGCCCGCGCCGGTGGCGGTGATCAGCGGCAGCACGCCGAACACCATGGCCGCCGTGGTCATCAGAATGGGACGCAGGCGGATGCTGGCGGCGGCTTCGATGGCCTCCAGTTTGGTCTTGCCCGACTTTTGCATTTCGTTGGCGAACTCGACGATCAGAATGCCGTGTTTGCTGATCAAGCCCATCAGCGTCACCAAGCCCACCTGGGTGTAGATATTCAAGGTGGCGCCGGCGATGCCGAAGGTGCTGCCGATGGCGATAAAGATCAGCGCCCCGGCGATGGACATGGGCACCGATATCAGAATGATGACCGGATCGCGGAAGCTCTCGAACAGCGCCGCCAGCGAGAGATAAATTACGATGAGGGCGAAGGCGAAGGTGACGATGAAGCCGCTGGATTCCTGCACGTACTGGCGCGCCTGGCCGCCGTAATCGATGAAGTAGCCTTTCGGCAGCGTCCGTGCGGCCAAATCCTTCAGGTAGGTAATGGATGCGCCCAAGGTGACGCCCGGCATCGGGATGCCCTGAATGGTCGCGCTGTTGAGCTGCTGGAAATGGTTGAGCGATTCCGGCACGGTTTTGGTTTCGATCTTGGCGATGGTCGACAGCGGCATGGTCGTGCCGTCGGGCGCGCGGATGTGATAGTCGAGCAACTGGTCGACGTTCAGGCGCGAACCCTGCTGAACCTGCGGAATGACTTTGTAGGACCGGCCTTCGATGCTGAAGTAATTGACGTAGCCGCCGCCCAGCATCGACGACATGGCGTTGCCGATGTCGCTCATGGTTAGGCCGAGCTGGGCCGCCTTGTTGCGGTCGATCTCGATATTGGACTGCGGGCGGTTGATCTTCAGGTCGGAGTTCAAAAAGATGAACATGCCGCTTTTCATGGCTTCCGTCAGGAAGGCTTGATTGACGTCGTTGAGCTGCGCGAAGGGCTGCGTGGTGCCGAGGGAGAACTGAATCGGCAGACCTTGCGTGCCCGGCAGCGACGGCGGCAGGAACACGGCGGCCTGGGTGCCCGGAATGCTGTTGAGATCGTTCTGCATGATCGGCTGCAGTTCGGCGGTCGTCTTGTCGCGCTCATCCCAGGGCTTCATCACGAGGCCGGCCAGGGACTGGCCGGGAAACTCGATCTGGAACATGTGGTCCAGCTCTTCGTGCTTCGAGATCAGGCTGTGCAGGTATTTGCCGTACATCTTGCGCTGGTCGATGGTGGCGTTGGTGGCCGGCGTCGAGAAGGACACCAGGAAGCTTTCGTCTTCCGCCGGCGCCAGTTCGCTTTGCGCGCCCGTATACAGGAAATAAATGCTGCCCAGGATGATGGCCGCGAAGGTCACCGTCACCGATACGGTCTTCAGGCTGCTGCGCAGCATGCGCATGTACACGCGGTGCAGTTCGTCGTAGCGCGTATCAATGAAGGTAATGATCTTCTTTTCCCAGGCGGGCATGGCCGCGCTGTGGGAGCGCAGCATGCGCGAGCACATCATGGGCGAGAGTGTCAGGGCGATGATGGCCGAGATGGTCACCGCGCCCACCAGCGTCATGGCGAATTCCTTAAAGAGCGTGCCGGTGAGGCCGCCTTGGAAGCCCACGGGCACGTAGACCGCCGCCAGCACCACGGTCATGGCGATGATGGGGCCGCCCAATTCGCGTGCCGCGCGGATCGACGCCGGGATCGGCTTCATGCCGTCTTCCAGGTGCCGCTGCACGTTCTCCACCACGATGATGGCGTCGTCCACCACCAAGCCGATGGCCAAGACCAGCGCCAAGAGGGTCAGCAGGTTGATGGTGAAGCCGAACAGCAGCATCATCGCCAAGGTGCCGACCAGCGACAGCGGCATGGCCACCACCGGGATGAACACCGCGCGCGGCGAGCCCATGAAGGCGAAGACCACGGCGGTCACGATCAGCAGGGCTTCGATCAGGGTGCGGATCACCTCGGTGATGGCGGCGTTCACGAACATGGAGTTGTCGTAGGCGATTTCCCCAATCAGGCCGGCGGGCAGCTGCGCCTGGATGTCGGGGAAGGTGTCGCGCACGGCCTTGGCCACATCGAGCAGGTTGGCGCCGGGCGTCAGATTGATGCCCATGCTGACGCCTTCCTTGCCGTCGAAGGAAAAGTTCGACTCGTAATCTTCCGAGCCGAGCGTGACCTTGGCCACGTCCTTCAGGCGGACGATGGCGTCGCCGTCCTGCTTCACCACCAGGGCCTCGAACTCTTCCACGGTATGCAGGCCGGTGGAGGCGGTGAGCGTAGTCTGCGTCATCTGGCCGCGCGTGCTGCCGATGCCCGAGATGAAGTCGTTTTGGGCCAGCTTGGTCTGCACGTCAGCGGCGGTGAGGTTGTAGGAGGCCAGCTTGGCGGGATCGAGCCAGGCGCGCAGGGCGAAGTTCTTGCCGCCCAGGATTTCGGCGGTCTGCACGCCTTCGATAGCCTGGAGCTTCGGCTGCACGATGCGCACGAGGTAGTCGGTGATCTTGTTCTGCGGCAGCACGTTGCTGCTGAAGCTCATGTACATGGCGGCGGTGCCCATGCCGACGCTCACAGCCAGCACCGGCTGCTGCGATTGAGGCGGCAGGGCGTTCAGCACCGAATTGACCTTGGTGTTGATTTCCGTCAGCGCCTCGTTGGCGTCGTAGTTCAGGCGCAGGTTGACGGTGATGCTGGACAAGCCGCTCTGGCTGGCCGAGGTCATGTAGTCGATGCCGTTGGCCTGGGCGATGGCCTGTTCCAGTGGCGTGGTGATGAAGCCCGCCACCACGTCCGGGTCGGCGCCGTAGTAGGACGTGGTCACCGTGACGACGCTGCTTTCCGTGTGCGGATACTGCTGAACGGGCAGTTCACCCAGGGCGCGCAGGCCCAGCACCAGGATCGCCAGACTGACGACCGAGGCGAGGACGGGGCGTTTAACGAAGATGTCGGTGAAATTCATGGTCGGCCTTCGTTTGCTCGTGGCGTTTACGTCGCGGCGTTATTCATCCACCGGTTTCGGATCGGGGTCCGCCACGGGCTGGATGCTGTTGTTGACGGCGAGGGGCGTGTCGTTCTGCAGCTTCAACTGCCCGGCGGTCACGACCACGTCGCCTTCCTTGATGCCCTCGAACACGGCGATCTGATCGCCGCGCGTCGGGCCGGTGGTGACGAAGGTCTGCTTGGCGATCAACTTCGGCTGCCCCTTGTCGTCCTTGCCGCTTTCCACGGCGAGATAGACGGTGTCGCCGTAGGGATTGTAGGTGATGGCGGTCTGCGGCAGCGTGATGTGCTTTTGCGGCGCGCCCGCGCCGATGTCGACCACCACCGAAGCGCCCGGCAGCAGGCGGCGGGTGGGGTTCTTCAGCGTCGCGCGCACCAGCACGTTGCGGCTGCTGGTTTCGACCTTGGGATTGATCGCGGAAATCTCGCCTTCCAGGGCGGTGGTGGCTTCC
Source organism: Rhodospirillaceae bacterium (assembly GCA_019752235.1). Taxonomy (GTDB): domain Bacteria; phylum Pseudomonadota; class Alphaproteobacteria; order Rhodospirillales; family Rhodospirillaceae; genus SHVO01. The sequence continues at coordinate 10,730 of JAIEMI010000134.1, read as the reverse complement.
GCGTCGACCTTCACCGTGACCTTTTGGCCCGCCTTAAGGCGGTTGACCTGCTGCAGCGGCAGATAGAAGTCGGCGTAGATCGGGTCCAGCGACTGGAGCGTCACGACCGGCGTGCCGGGTTGCAGGTACTGGCCCACGTCCACGTGGCGCACGCCGATGCGTCCGGCAAAGGGCGCGGTGACGACCTTCTTGTTGACCATGGCGCGCTGCTCCTCGACGGCGGCGCGCGCGCTTTTCAGGTTGGCCGCGTCCACGTCGAGGGCGGCCTGGCTGATGGCCTTGAACTCGAACTGCTTTTTATTGCGCTCAAACGTGGTGGCGGCGAGCTGGGCGCCGGCTTCCAGCGACCGCAGCTTGGCCTCATCGTCCTCGGCGCGCAGGCGCAGCAGGATCGTGCCGGCTTTCACGTCCTGACCCGACTCAAACAGGATGTCCTCGACGATGCCCGGCACTTCCAGGGCCAGGTCCGCGCCTTTGACGGCGCGCAAGGAACCGACGGCGGAGATCGACGGCTGCCAGTCTTCCTTCTTCGCGACGGTGGTCGAGACGGTCTGCACCGGCATGCCTTGGCTGGCGATCATCTTCTGGATGAAGCGGCCCATGAAGAATTTGCCGATGAAGATCGTCCCCAGCACGGCGAAGACGGCGACGAGCATGATCACCATGCGTTTTGCGGTCATGTTCATGTCAATTCTCTTTCGCAGTATTAGCGGGCGCGGTATTGGAAGCGAGGTTCTCGTCGGCGTTATTTTCCGGGCGATTCCACCAGCCCCCGCCGAGCGCGACGAACAGCGCGGCGGTGTCGGCGTAGCGGGCGGCCTGGGCTTGCACCAGTGCGATGCGCGCCTGCTGATAGGTGCGCTGCGCGTCCAGCAGCGTCAGGAAACTGGTCGAGCCGCCCTGATAGGCGTTTTGCGCGATGGTCAGGCTGTTGGCGGCGGCGCGTTCCGCCTCAAGTTGCGCGCGCACGGACGCGGCGTCGGTTTGCAAGGCGTTCAGCGCATCGGAGACGTTCTGGAAAGCGCCGATGACGGTACCGCGGTAGTTCGCGGCGGCGACATCGTAAGCGGCCACGGCGGCGCGTCTCTTATGCAGCAGCTCGCCGCCGCGGAAGATCGGCTGGGTCACGCCGGCCGCCACACTCCAGACGCTGGAGCCGGCCGAGAACAGGTTGCCGAGCGTCGCGGCGGAACTGCCGTAGCTGCCGTTCAGCGTGATCTGCGGCAGCATGGCCGCGGTGGCGACGCCGATCTGCGCGCTGGCGGAATGCAGCTGCGCTTCGACGGCGCGGATGTCGGGCCGCTGGGCGACGAGGTGCGACGGCAAGGTCACGGGCAGTTCCTCGGGCAAAGCCAACGCCGCGAGGTCGAAATCCGCGATCAGACTTTCGTCGGGCAGGCGCCCGGCCAGGGCCAGGAGCTGGTTCGTGACCTGATCCAGTTGCTTCTGCAGGATCGGCAATTGCGCGCGGGTCTGCGCGACGGCGGTCAATTGCGTCAAAACATCGGCCTCGGCGACACCGCCCAGTTCCAACTGACGGCGCAGCACGCCGAGTTGTTCTTCCTGCGCGTCGAGGATGGCTTGCGTGGCGCTCACTTGCGCGCGCAAGGAGGCTTGCTGTACGGCAGCCAGGACGACGTTGGAGGTCAGCGTGAGATATGCCGCTTCCATCTGAAAACGCGCGTATTCGGTCTGCGCCTTCTGGCTTTCGTAGGCGCGGCGCGCCTGGCCAAAGATGTCGAGCGCATAGGATACCGACACCGACGCGGTATGGATGGTAAACGGCGGCACTGTGACCGCGCCGCCGCCGCCGAAAGCGCCGTAGCTCTTCTGGCGGACGTTGTTGAAATTGCCGTCGACGGCGGGGATCAGCACGCCGAACAGCGCCGCCTGATTTTCCTGCGCCTGGCGCAAGGTGGCTTGCGCCGCCTGCAGCGTCGGATTGTTCTTGATCGATTGGTCGATGAGCGCGTTGAGGGCGGGCGACTGGAACAACGTCCACCATTGGGAGCTGATGTCCTGGCCCATGACGAAACTCTGCGACGCGCCGCCGCCGACATCGGTCGCGGCCGTGGCCGCTAAAGGCGCGCGCGTATAAGCGTCGGTCTTCGGCGCGTCGGGGCGCGTGAAGTCCGGGCCTACGGCGCAGCCCGCGAGAAGCAGGCTCGTGGCCGAGGCTGTCGCCAAACCCATGATGTACTTCGCCGACGCCACGATATTTATCCCCTGCGGGCTGGTTGAGACGCGGTTCGAGAGCGGGTCACGTGCAAGCGGGCCCCCTTGCGACCCAGACGGTCTTGATATGGGACCGCCCTAGGCGTCTTGCCCGAAAAATCGAGCCCTCAGAAGGTGGATTTGGGAAACATGGCTCACGAGAACAAATGTGCCCACCCAAACCCTTGGCTCCTGTGTAAGCAGTCTTACACAGTCGGCTTTCTAAGGGTTAGGCCGTCGCGGGTCAATACAGATTGCTGCAATGCAGGACCGCTAGAACCCGCGGCGTGAACGTCCCGGGCGTCCCGACTTCATCGGGCGTTTGGACGGCGCTTTGCGTGCCGCTTGGGGGTGCGGGCGCGGGCCAACCTGACTACCGTCAGGTTGGGAGACGGTGTTTTCCGGATTGTCGCTGCCGGCGTCGCCGCCGTACTCCAACTCCAGCATCTCAAGACGCTTAATTTCGTCCCGCAGGCGCGCCGCCTCTTCGAATTCCAAATCCGCGGCGGCGGCGCGCATCTTTTTATCCAGGTCATCAATGGTGGCACGCAGATTGTGGCCGATGAGGTGCGGCTCCTCGGCGAGGCCGGTATCGACGGTGACGTGATCCTGCTCGTAGACGCTGTTCATGACGTCGGAGATTTTCGAGCGCACGGATTCCGGGGTGATGCCGTTGGCGACGTTGAAGGCCTGCTGCTTTTCGCGGCGGCGGTTGGTTTCACTGATGGCGGCTTCCAGCGAGCGCGTCATTTTGTCGGCGTAGAGCATCACGCGGCCGTCGATGTTGCGCGCGGCGCGGCCGATGGTCTGGATCAGCGAGGTCTCCGAACGCAGAAAGCCTTCCTTGTCGGCGTCGAGAATGGCGACCAGACCGCACTCGGGGATATCCAGGCCTTCGCGCAGCAGATTGATGCCCACCAGCACGTCGTAAGCGCCGAGACGCAAGTCACGAATGATCTCGATGCGCTCCAGCGTTTCGATGTCCGAGTGCATGTAGCGCACGCGCAGACCCTGCTCGTGGAAATATTCCGTCAAGTCCTCGGCCATGCGTTTGGTCAGCGTCGTCACCAGGACGCGCATGCCCTTGGCGGCGACGGCTTTGCATTCGCCCAGCAGATCATCGACCTGCTTCTCGGCGGGACGGATGATGCAGACGGGGTCGATCAGGCCGGTGGGGCGGATCAGCTGTTCGGTGAACACACCGCCGGTTTTGTTCATCTCCCAATTGCCGGGCGTGGCCGAGACATAAATCGTCTCGGGCCGCATGGCTTCCCACTCCTCGAACTTGAGCGGGCGGTTGTCGCGGCAGGACGGCAGGCGGAAGCCGTAGTCCGACAGCGTCGATTTGCGGTTGAAGTCGCCTTTGTACATGCCGCCGATCTGCGAGACGGCGACGTGGCTTTCGTCGACGAACAGCAGCGCGTCTTCGGGCAGGTATTCGAACAGCGTCGGCGGCGGTTCGCCGGGTTTACGGCCCGTGAGGAAACGCGAGTAATTCTCGATGCTTTTGCAGTGCCCGGTGGTTTCCATCATTTCCAGGTCGAACATCGTGCGCTGTTCCAGGCGCTGTGCTTCCAAGAGCTTGCCCTGGGCGTGAAACTCTTCCAGGCGCTGTTTCAGCTCGACCTTGATGCCCTTGATGGCCTGGGACAGCGCGGGGCGCGGCGTGACGTAGTGGCTGCCGGGATAGACGACTTCTTCTTTCAGCGTCGCGGTCTTCTCGCCGGTCAGCGGATCGAACTCATGGATGAATTCGATATCGTCGCCGAACAGCGATACGCGCCAGGCGCGGTCCTCGTAGTGGGCCGGGAAAATCTCGACCACGTCGCCGCGCACGCGGAAGGTGCCGCGGTGGAAGTCGAGGTCGTTGCGTTTGTACTGCAGCGCCACCAGCTGCTTGATGAGCTCGGCGCGCGGAAACACCGCGCCCTCGGTCAGCTTGATGGTCATGCTGGCGTAGGATTCCACCGAGCCGATACCGTAGATGCAGCTCACCGAGGCGACGATGATGGTATCGCGGCGCTCCAGAATCGACCGCGTCGCCGCGTGGCGCATGCGGTCGATCTGCTCGTTGATGCTGGAATCCTTCTCGATGTAGGTGTCGGTGCGCGGCACGTAGGCTTCGGGCTGGTAGTAGTCGTAGTACGAGACGAAGTACTCGACCGCGTTCTCTGGAAAGAATCCCTTCATCTCGCTGTAGAGCTGCGCCGCCAGGGTCTTGTTGGGTGCCAGGATCAGCGACGGCCGCCCCGTGCGCTGGATGATGTGGGCCATGGTGAAGGTTTTGCCCGAGCCCGTGACGCCCAGCAGAATCTGGTCGCGTTCCTTGTTCTCCAGGCCGGCCACCAAATCTTCAATAGCGCGGGGTTGATCGCCCGCGGGCGTGAAGGTGCTCGCGAGTTTGAACTCGGCCCGAGGCCCGGCGGGGGGCTTGGCGTAAAGAGGAACGGCGACGACGGACATATGGTTACCTCGCGGCCCCTATACATAGTCCACCGGTTTGGCTTCTGCCACCGGCGCAACAGGGCGGGTCTCGGCGTTTTTTCATCGCAGGCCACGGTTGCGGCAGGCTCCGCCCGGCAGTATTGTCCGCGCCCCAGTCCCTCAGAGTTTATCTGGGGAATTATTCCGCACGTTTTAAGGAGTCCACCCGTGTCTATCCTCGCCAAACGCCTCGATGCCGTGAAGCCCTCGCCGACCATCGCGGTCACGACGAAGGCCGCCGAGCTCAAGGCCAAGGGCTTGGACGTGATCGGCTTGGGCGCGGGCGAGCCGGATTTCGACACGCCGGAACACATCCGCGAAGCCGGCAAGGCCGCCATCGACCGCGGCGAGACCCGCTACACGCCGACCAACGGCACGCCGGCGCTGCGCAAAGCCATCGTCGATAAATTCAAGCGCGAGAACGGCCTGACCTACACGCCCGACCAGGTCACCCTGGGCGTCGGCGGCAAGCAGGTGATCTTCAACGCCATCCTCGCCACCGTGCAGGAAGGCGACGAAGTCGTGATCCCGACGCCGTACTGGGTGAGCTATTCCGACATCGTGCTGATGTTCGGCGGCAAGCCCGTGTTCGCGCAATGCGGCGAGAACAGCCGCTTCAAGCTGTCCCCCGAAGCGCTGGACGCCGCCATCACGCCCAAGACCAAGTGGCTGATCCTGAATTCGCCCAACAACCCCACGGGCGCGGCTTATACCGAGAAGGAATTGCGCGGCCTCGCCGACGTGCTGCTGAAGCACCCGCATGTCTGGGTCATGACCGATGATATCTACGAGCACTTGACCTACGACGGCTTCAAGTTCTCGACCATCGCGCAGATCGAACCCAAGCTGATGGACCGCACGCTGACCTTGAACGGCGTCTCCAAGGCGTTTGCCATGACCGGCTGGCGTCTGGGTTATGCCTGCGGCCCGCTGCCGCTGATCAAGGCCATGAACATGGTGCAGTCGCAGTCGGCATCGCACCCGACCTCGATCACCCAGGCCGCTTCCGTGGTCGCCTTGAACGAGCCGCTCGATTTCATCGCGCCGCGCAACGAAGCCTTCAAGCGCCGCCGTGATTTGGTGGTGAAGATGCTGAACGAAGCCCAGGGCATCACCTGCCAGGTGCCGGAAGGCGCGTTCTACGTCTATCCGTCCTGCGCGGGCGCCATCGGCAAGACCACGCCCAAGGGCCGCAAGCTCAACACCGACACCGACTTTGTCGAAGCGCTGCTGGACGAAGCCCTGGTGGCGGTGGTGCAAGGCGCCGCTTTTGGTCTCTCGCCGTACTTCCGCATCTCCTACGCCACGTCGGACAAGGCGCTGGTGGAAGCCTGCACGCGCATCCAGAAGTTCTGCGCCGAGCTGAAGTAGGGTTTCGGAAGAACCAAAAGAAGCGGCGCCTCAATAGGGCGCCGTTTTTCTGTGTGGATTTGCGTTGAAAGCAGGGGCCCCATAAAATTTTCGCCCCTAGGGGGGAGGACCCTAGGGGCGAAAGTTTCTAGAGGGAGGTTTTGACACCTGATTAGACGTGACGTTGGGCTTGGCGCCTTTTCGTCGCGGCAAAGTGTGGGGGGAGGACCCAGCTTTACCCGTCTACCCTTAGACACATGCGACTTCAGGGGGAGGACCGTCCGTCGCAAGTTTGGTTTGTTGCACCCGCACTCTCGTTTCCGGGGGAGGACCGTACCGCGTTTGCTGCGGTGCAACATCTGAGGATCACAATACCCCCCAAGACCCGCAGTTTCCATTGCGAATCCGGAATGACGCTATGCAGCATACGCATGCCTGGATGGCGTGGGAGGGCGCTCCATACACGCGTTAAGCGTAGGGATATGGCTTAGAATGGCTCTAAACCGCCATTTGTAACAGGTGTGAGGCGGCGATGGACGCCTAGCTGGCGGTCTTCAGGGTATCGGAGGGTTGGGCGACCAGGGTCAGCTGCGAGCGCGCCTTGGCGATTTCGCGGACCAGGTAATCCCGGAAGACCGCCACGCGGGCCGAATTCCGCAGCTCCTCCGGATACACGAAGTACGCTTCGATCGGCGGACCTTCGAGATCGGGCAGCACCTGCACGATGCCGCGGCCTTCCTGCAGAAAGTATTCCGGCAGCGGGCCGATGCCGATCCCGGCTTTCACGGCGCGATAGATGCCGTAGATGTTGTTCACCTTCAGCACCGCGCGGCTCTCGATGTTGTGCTTCTGCAGAATCTCGGCGAGCCAGTGCACCGTCGTGACCGGCACGATGCCGTCGCCGAACAGCACCACGTCATGGGCTTTCAGGTCTTGCAGCGTCTGCGGCAGGCCGCGCTCCTTCAAGTATTCCGGCGACGCATACAGATTGACGCGCAGGCTGCCGAGATGACGCTGGATCAGATCCGGCTGCTTGGGCTCGTTGAAGCGAATGGCGACATCGGCCTCGCGCATGGCCAGATCAAGCTCCTGGTCATCAAGGCGCAGAGTCATGTCGATGTCGGGATAGGTGCGGACGAATTCCTTGAGGCGGCTGGTGAGCCACACGGAGCCGAAGGCCACCGTTGTGGTCACGCGCAGCGTGCCGCCGGCGGTTTCCTTGGTTTCGGTCAGCAGGCTTTCGACGTTATTGAGCTTGGCGAAAACGTCGTGCACGGTTTTGTACAGCAGATCGCCCTGTTCGGTGAGGATCAGGCCGCGCGCGTGGCGGTGAAACAGGCTGACGCCGAGCGCTTCTTCGAGGGCGCTGATCTGGCGGCTGACGGCGGACTGGCTCAGGTTCAAGGTTTCGCTGGCGTGAGTGAAGCTGCCGGCTTCAGCCACGGCGTGGAACACACGAAGCTTATCCCAATCAAGACGCCCGTTGCTGCGTATCGCCATGGCTCGTCCTTTCCTGTGAAGCGCTTAGACTTCTAAAACCTCGGCCTAGAACCTCCAACATACGCTTTCGTATCAGCCGTGACCGCCGGCCAGGAAGCGGTCCGCTTCCAAAGCCGCCATGCACCCCGTGCCGGCGGCGGTGACCGCCTGCCGGTAGACGTGATCCTGCACGTCGCCGGCGGCGAACACGCCGGGAATATTGGTGCGCGTGGAATCCGCCGCGGTGACGAGATAGCCGTTCTCGTCCATGTCCAGCACGCCTTTGAACAGTTCGGTATTCGGCGTGTGGCCGATGGCGACAAACAGGCCGTCGGTCTTCACCTCTTGCGTGGCGCCGGTCTTGACGTTCTTCAGGCGCACGCCGGTGACTCCCAGCGGGCCTTCCTTGCCGATGACTTCATCGACCGCGGAGTCCCAGACCATCTGGATCTTGGGATGTTCCATCAGGCGCTTTTGCAAAATCTTTTCGGCGCGCAGCGAATCGCGGCGATGCACCAGCGTCACCTTGGTGGCGTGATTGGTGAGATACAGCGCTTCCTCGACGGCGGTGTTGCCGCCGCCGACGACCACGACTTCCTTGCCGCGGAAGAAGAAGCCGTCACACGTCGCGCACGCCGAGACGCCGAAGCCCTGGAATTTCTTTTCCGAAGGCAGGCCCAGCCAGCGCGCGGACGCGCCCGTGGTCACGATCAGCGTGTCGGCGGTGTAAACGTCGCCGGAGTCGCCGGTGCAGGTGAACGGGCGCCGCGACAGGTCGATGCTCACGATGACATCGTGCATCACCCGCGTGCCGACGTGTTCGGCCTGCTTTTGCATCTGTTCCATGAGCCAGGGGCCCTGGATGACATCGGGGAAGCCCGGATAGTTCTCCACGTCCGTGGTGATGGTCATTTGGCCGCCCGGTTGCATCCCGGCGACGATGATCGGCGCGAGGTTGGCGCGGGCGGCATAGATGGCGGCGGTGAGGCCGGCCGGCCCCGATCCGAGAATCAGAACCTTGGTATGAATGTTAGCCATGATCCGAAAGTTTCAGAGGTATGAGGGTTGCTTGCGTTGCAACATTGAGGGTTAACATACGGTCGCTATGCGCTACGCGCAAGGCTACCGCCCCAGTCCCTCGTTTACCCCCCTCTAATGGTGGAATTACGTAAACGGGGTGCCAATAATCTTTGCTGTTGCGTCCAGCGCCACTGTATTTGTAATAATATTTCGCAAGAGCCGGGCCTACCGGCAGGGGTGGCCGGCGAATCATCGCCGGTCATGGGGATTTCAGGATGAAACAGGACGCGCCATGCAACGGGTGAAGCTTGACCGTATCGACCGCCAGATCCTCAGCGATTTGCAGCTCGACGGGCGCATGACCAACGTCGATCTGGCCCAGCGCGCCGGCATCTCGGCACCGCCCTGCCTGCGCCGCGTGCGCGCCCTGGAGCAGGCCGGTTATATCAAGGGCTACCACGCCCAGCTGGACCCCGCGACGCTGGGCTATACCGTCACCGTCTTCGCCCACGTCGGCCTCAACAGCCAGGCGGAAGCCGACCTGACGGGCTTCGAGACGCTGGTGAAGGAATGGCCCGAGGTCCGCGAATGCCACATGCTGGCGGGCGAGACCGACTTCCTGCTGAAGATCGTCGCCAAGGACTGGGACGCCTATCAGAAGTTCGTCACGGAAAAACTCACGGCCGCGCCGAAGGTCGCCAACGTCAAATCGGCGCTGGCGATCCGCAGCGCCAAGAGCCTGCCGGGGGTTCCGATTGCGGTGGACGGCGACAAGCCCGCGCAGCCGCCGCTGACGGTGCCGGCGGAGTAAACACTACTGTCATTCCCACGAAGGCGGGAACCCACCGCGCCGCGCGTGCCTGTTGATGAATGGATCCCCGCTTTCGCGGGGATGACAAGCGGGGCTACTTAAATTTCACCTTCAGAACCTCGTAGCCCTTCGAACCGCCGGGCGCGCTGACTTCGGCGGTGTCGCCTTCGGTCTTGCCGATGAGCGCGCGGCCCAGCGGCGACTGCACGGAGATCTTGTTCTTCTTCAAATCGGCTTCGTAGGGGCCGACCAAATGGTAGGTGATCTCTTCGTCCGTATCGACGTCGGCGACCGTGACCTTCGCGCCGAAGCGCACGGTGGTGCCGCTCAGTTTGGAGAGGTCGATGACGTCGGCGCGGCTGACGACATCTTCCAGCTCGATGATGCGGCCTTCGATGAAGCTCTGCTTTTCGCGGGCGGCGTGATACTCGGCGTTTTCGGACAAATCGCCGTGTTCGCGGGCTTCGGCGATCTGTTTGATCACCGCATAGCGCTCCACCGTCTTGAGCTGGTGCAACTCGTCCTTCAGCGGCGCCAAGCCTTCCGCCGTCATGGGAATTTTTTCGACCACGCCGCACCCTCGAGTCCGTAAAGAACAGAAATGCCCACGCCGGAATGGCGAGGGCCCCTGACTTAATTTATGTGACTGTTACCGACTAAAATAAGATTGGAGCGGAGCAACATCAAGTACTCCGTCTTTCAGGGCGGCAATGGCCGCAACCGCCGCTTCCGCCCCGGCCAAGGTCGTGTAATGGCAGATATTTCGGGTCAGGGCCGTGCGGCGGATGGTAAAGCTGTCCTTGAGCGATTGGGCGCCCTCGGTGGTGTTAACCACAAGCTGAATATTGCCTGAAATCATGCCGTCGACGCAGTGGGGGCGGCCTTCGGCCACCTTGTTCACCAGGTCCACGGCAATGCCGCTTTCCGCAAGCGCGCGTTGCGTGCCGCGCGTGGCGATCACCTTAAAGCCCATGGCGGTCAGCCGCGCGGCGAGCTTGGCGCCGCCCTTCTTGTCGCTGTCGCGCAAGGACAGGAATGCCGTGCCTTTGAGCGGCAGGGTGATGCCGGCGCCCATCTGCGACTTGGCGTAAGCGCGCGGGAAGTCGCGGTCGAGGCCCATGACCTCGCCGGTGGACTTCATTTCCGGACCCAGCACGATGTCGACGCCCGGGAAACGGTTGAAAGGGAACACCGCCTCTTTCACCGCGACGTGGCCCGAGGGGCCCTTGCTTTCGTAATCCGCGCCGAGATTGAACTCCTTCAGCTTCGCGCCGGCCATGACGCGCGCCGCAATCTTGGCGACGGGCACGCCGGTCGCCTTGGCGACGAAGGGCACGGTGCGCGAGGCGCGCGGATTGACTTCGAGGATATA
>JAIEMI010000002.1 GCA_019752235.1 Rhodospirillaceae bacterium | reverse complement strand
TCGATCTCCATACTGAAGGTCTGCTGATGGCGCCCTCCTATGGCATTCCGCGCCTGCTCGCGCGGCATCAACTCAGCTTCTCCGACATCGCACTCTGGGAAATCCACGAAGCCTTTGCAGCACAGGTCCTGGCAAACGTCGCGGCCATTACCGATCGGGAGTGGGTGCGCGGAACAGCCGGTGTCCAAGCGGCTATGGGCGACTTCGATTGGGACCGCGTCAATCCCAATGGAGGCTCGGTCGCCATTGGTCATCCGTTCGGCGCTACAGGCGCGCGCGACCTCAGCCAAGCGGTGAAGGAACTTTGGGCCATGCCGCCCGGATCGCGGGGGATCGTCAGCATCTGCGCCGACGGCGGCCAAGGCACAGTCGCACTCCTCGAACGCGCCTGACCGGAGATCAAAGACATGAAAGAAATCCGCTTCCACAAGTTCGTCGCCCCGAGTTCTATCTGTCTTCTTCCATGGCGACCGGATCAACTATTCAGACACTCTCATGATCAGAGCTCTTGTCGAATAAACAACGAGCGCAGTTATTCAAGTCATTTCACTATGCAGCGCAGGCATCGATTCAATGCGCGTGCGCTATTTGACTGCTAGATCATTCTTCGAAAGAATAGCTGTGCGCTCACTTCCAACTAGTACATCAGGAGTTTTCTCATGAGTCTCATCTGCTCAAGATCTTTCGGAAGTCTTGGAAGTATCGCGCTATCGCTGTCATTTATTTTTCTATCGGCCTGCGAAAAAAATTCTGGCGACGCCAACGCAGCGCCTGCTGCTCGCACGGACCAGCGTTCTGCATTGGCACTTGGCTCGGATCCAGCATACCCAGAGATAGACATTCCGCCTGTCTGGGCTTCCGATGGGAAGTTGATTCAACCCAAGGATTTCCGAGAAATGGTGTTCATCGGAGCCCCTTTAACGCCTCATGGCCTGAATGATGGGAAGGCGAATTTCCCGGAGTTTCACAATGTCTACGTCCAGCCCGCAGCATTCAAAGCATATCGCGCGACAGGTAAGTGGCCAGAAGGCACGATGATGATCAAGGAGCTGCAACTCGTTGACGATCCAAAAGGCGATTTTCCAGACGGATCGCGCTTATTGCCTTCTGGGCGAGGATATTTTCCAGGACCTGTTAATGGTCTCGATGTATCCGTTAAGGACAGCAAGCGCTTCGCGGCAACAAATAATTGGGGTTACTTCAACTTCAATCACGCTGCTCCCCCGTATCTTGCCGAAGCAGCCGTCAAGCCGGTTGAACAGTGTGCCGGTTGCCACATTGCCAATGCCCACGAAGACATGGTTTACGTCGAGCTTTACAAGCCGATCCTCGATCCCCTGCCTGTTGCTAAAAAATGACGCGATCGCCAATGCGCTGAGGGTGTTCTTTGGCTGCCCTTCGCAAGAAGGGCAGCACGTCGGGACGAGAATTGGACGAGTTAAATGAGCAAACGACATTCGCAGAATGCCGGACCGATAATCATTGCGATCGGGTTACTGCTGTTCGCAACGGGATGCAAGGAAACCGATCGCGGAAGGACGGGAGTGGACGCATATTCGTCCTTCGTCACCGAAGGTGGAGATATCAACTTTCCAGCTGATTTCCCAAACGGCTATGTCTTTATTGGGTCTTGGGCAGTCGATAGTTCTGATGGGGTGGCAGACATTCATTCCGTCTATACACGGCCTGTGGATGTATCCAATTTCAAGGAGACAGGGAAGTTCCTTGATGGCGCAGTGCTTGTAAAGGAGGTCTCTGGGACGCTGGGTGCCACGCATACGACCGGTAACGCGTTCTGGGCACATGAGACCAAAACTTGGTTCCTGATGATCAAGGATTCAAAGCAGCGCTTTCCGTCGAATCCGCTGTGGGGTGACGGTTGGGGGTGGGCACGGTTTGATCCGGATACCAAGAAGCAAATCTCGACCAACTACAAAGCGGATTGCCTAGGCTGCCACATTCCAGCAAAGCAATCTGATTGGGTGTATACATACGCTTACCCCGTGCTCGGCCCTAACGGGCAGGCAACCATTCCAAAGGATGCCGTCATGGGCGGCCGTGCAGAAGAGGACACGCCGGGACACAGCGGCGTCATAGTAGGTCAGGGCGCAGGCAGCGATGCCGCTGCAGGCAAAGTCGCGTTCGGCGTAAATTGCGCCGGCTGCCATTCTGTGACCACTGGTGGAGCTGCGGTAGGCCCTTCTCTGGCAGGCGTGGTGGGGCGAAAAGCCGGGACGTCACCTGGCTATGCATACTCCCCTGCAATGTCGAACTCAGAAGTAATTTGGACTCCCGAGAACATTGCCAAGCATATCGAGAAGCCCAAGGAGCTTATCCCTGGGAATAGGATGGGGAACCTGTTTCCGCGAGGAGTGCAGGACGCAAAACAGCGCGGAGACATTGTCGCGTATTTGCAGACAGTGAGGTAGTTGCGTTATTGCCTACTGCGCCAGTTATGCGCCAAAAATTCCCTGATACTTGCGTAGGGAATTGGCTGGAAAGTCAGCGTTTTCTGACACGTTGCTACGCAACAATTCGGCTGAATATGAAGGTTTTCCCTGTATTTTCCCTGCTTAACAGGGAAACTGGCAGAGCGCGGTTCGCTCGAGACTGCGCCCACTAGCGGATAGACATGAAAAAGACTACCAGACCATTAGTTATCAACACGGCCTAGGAGCCGATTTCGGTAACATATTTCTGGCTCCAAACGTAGAGCAGCACTGCTCCCTATATAGAACGCTTCTCTCTTACTTTTCTTTCTTTGAAGGCTCGGAGGTGAACGATATTTGATGGGCATGCCCCGAAACCATTGAACATCTGTTCATCGTCTAGATGATCGTCAACAACGATCAAATCCACAAAATGATAATGTCTTACTTGAGCGGGAATAAGCGGTTCGAACAGCTTAACTATGGGGTGGGAATTTGTCGTATGCTTCGCCGACCACTTAAACAATTTAGCTGACGAAGGCTGCGCAGATACGATCAGGAGGGCATCAGTGACGTTAAACGGTTCTGGTATTAGGTCCAAGGCATGGCAGAATCCCGAGACCTATGAGTGGACAAAATCGCTTACCCGCCGTGCCTGTGCGTGGGAATTCATCCGACGACACCCTCAATATAAAGCTGCCTGGACTACGATCGATCCATCGGCCCATATCAATAAAGTCACTAGTGAAGCCGTTTCACAATCCTGGGGACTTCTTCCGCCCTTTGAAGATCCGAACTGTGATGCTCGTGAGGCCAACGTGTATTGGTCTCCATCAATTTGTCCCGCCGTGCTCTCAGTAATTGGTATATCTGACGGGCAAGGGGAGTTGGCGGCGTCACTCGCATCCTATGACTGTCGTACCACTGTCTATGTAGATTCCAACGGCACCCAACATGTCTTATTCTCCAAAGTGGGGCGAGCACTCCAGCTCGCTATACGCGGTGCGCCTATTGCTGTTTTAGATCGCCTGTCGGCTGATATTCCCCGGCCAAGCAAAGTTGCTGCGACGCAACTCCGTTCAATTAAGCAACTTGCTGATTTGCAGACGCATCACGACTTGCGGCCGCAACTCTACCCACCCCATGGTCAGGGCAGACGCCTCATTGAAATTCTCCAAGCCCTCGATGGGAAATTACTGGGCGCTTCCCATCGCGACATCGCGGTCGCTTTGTATGGAGCTGCGCGGGTAGATAGAGACTGGGCTGGGCAGAACCGCCAAATGCGCGACAAAGTTCGCAAGACGATTGCGCGTGGTTTGGAATTAATGGGTGGTGGCTATAAACAGTTTCTAAGATAACGACCTTAGTCCTTGAGCAGGTCCTTGTAGCCGTGCTCGGTCATCCAGCGGGCACGGCTCAAATGTGTATCGAGCGCGCTACGAGCACGCTGCGGCTCCTTTCTGGGATCGATCCCCAGCACGATCCGCGCCATGTCGTTTTCACTGGCGCCATCAGCTTGAGCGTCGAGCAGACGCAAATACACCACGAAATGCGCTTCATCGTAATCCGTTACTGTGTCGGACCACGGCGCTTCGTCGGCTATTTCAGGGTTTAGTTTCCCGCCCACCATCGCGACGTACTGTCGCAAATGTCGGCAATGGCGACAATAAACCCAGGGCCGCAGGGCTTCACAGATTTCCCGCGTAAGTTCTGTTAACGCCACGGTCTAAAGGCGCGCCCGCGCGGCCGGCGTTGCCGCCCGCGCGCCGGGCTTTCGCAAGAGGCCGAGCTGCCAAGCGGCATCTCGGGCCTTCGGCCTTCAATCCCTGGCGCAAGATCCACGGCCATCGCGCTATCGCGCGATGAACTTGTTGTTGCCTGACCCGGCGTACGCGGGGTGGGCGACGCTCCCTTCTAGGCCCGGCCGGTCGGGCCGCAACCCTCCGCTGCGCTCCGGGTCCTTCACTGCGTTACGGCCCTGCGGGTGCAGCCCTCTCTAATCCGGGCCTCTCCGGTCGCTCAGCGTCGCCCACCCCACGTCCGGGGTCAGGTGCGCGGTTTTAGTGGCACAGGAGGCCAGCAGATGAGTCCCACCAACACACAGCGAGCCCGTGGAGAACGCGGGAGTCTTTATCAGGAAGTCACGGACCGGATTGTATCCGAGTTAGAGCAAGGCCGTTTCCCCTGGGTTCAGCCCTGGGGCGGGGCAAGTGCCAGCCTCGGATTGCCAAAGAACGCCGCGAGCGCTCGCAAATACAGCGGCATTAACATCCTGATTTTATGGGGTGCCGTAATTGAAAAAGGCTTTCGCGGTCAGAACTGGTTGACCTTCCGCCAAGCCCTCGCCTTGGGCGGTTGCGTGCGCAAAGGTGAGAAGGGCACCACGGTCTGTTATGCCGACCGCTTCATACCGAAAGGTGAAATAGAACGCGCGCAAAAGACCGGCGACGATCCCAATGCCGTCCCGTTTTTAAAACGCTTCACGGTTTTTAACGTCGATCAATGCGACGGGCTCCCGGAAACCGCATTTGCGGGGATTGAGCCACGTCCCGAATGCGAAGCCATCCCGCACGCGGAAAGACTAATTTCTGCAACGGGCGCGGACTTCCGCATCGGAGGCGCGCGGGCCTTCTATCAGACGGCGGATGACTTTATCCAAGTCCCGCCGCAGCCCGCATTTTTCCATCAGATTGATTACTACCGGACCTGTTTCCACGAGTTAGGCCACTGGACCGGCAATCCCACGCGCCTCGCGCGGGACCATTCGGGGCGCTTCGGTTCGCACCCTTACGCGCGGGAGGAACTGGTCGCGGAAATGACCGCCGCGTTTATTTGCGCGTCCCTCGGGATCGCGCCGACCGTGCGTCACACGGATTACCTCGCATCGTGGCTCGACGTGTTGAAGGAAGATAATCACGCCATCTTCCGCGCGGCCAGCCACGCCAGCAAAGCGGCGGATTTCATACTCGCCTTCGATGCGGGCGCGCAGCCCGAAAGTGAGGCGGCATGATCGTCATTCCGCAGCACCTCTGGGAGCAGTTGCTTGCCAACGGACAAGCCCAGGACGGCACCGATCATCTGCCGGTCATCAAATTCTTTGACCCGGCGGGAGCCGCAACATGGCTCATCACCGAAGTTCGGCCCGACGATCACGATTCCCTATTCGGTTTGTGCGACCTCGGTATGGGGTTTCCGGAATTGGGATACGTAAGCCTCGCGGAACTGCGCAGCGTCACAAATCGCCTGGGCATTCCCTTGGAGCGCGACCTGTTTTTTGCCGCGCGTTTTCCGTTGTCGGTTTACGCGGCGGCGGCCCGGCTCGTGGAACGCATTACCGAAAACGAAAGCGAACTTGAGGAAGCGGCACGACGCCTCGCCGCCGAAAAAGAGGCTTCACCGACCCCGCCCGCTGATTCCCCCACGGACGGCTAATCCCGCGCGACATGCGCAAACACCATCTAAAGGAACTGCCATCATGGAACTCGCCAACATCGAACTGAATAATCTCTCCGTCTCCGCGCAGAACATGCGCCACGGCAAGCGCGCGCCGGATATCTCCGATATCCTGCCGAGCGTGCGTAAACGCGGCGTTCTTGTACCTATGTTAGTGCGTCCTAACGGCTCGCCCACCAGCTTTGAAATCGTCGCGGGACGTCGCCGCTTCTTTGCGGCGCAAGCCGTCCGCGCCGAAGGCGGTAGCATCGGCCCGCTGCCGTGCGCGATCCTGCAAGAGGGCGACGACGCGGACGCCCTCGAAGCCTCGCTGATCGAAAATATCCACCGTCTCGATCCCGACGACATGAGCCAATTTGAGACCTTTGCCAAGCTGATTCGCGGCGGCAAGACCCCCGAGGATATTGCCGCGACCTTCGGTTTGACGCCGCGCCAAGTCCACCAGCGCATGGCCTTGGGCAATCTCCTTCCCAAAATTCGGGAAGCCTACCGGCGCGAGGACATCGACGCCGAAACCGTACGCCATCTGACGATGGCGACCAAGAAACAGCAGCAAGAATGGTTGAAACTGTATGAGAACGAGTCCCAATCCGCACCCACCGGCCATCAGTTGAAGCAATGGCTGTTTGGCGGCGCGACCCTCGCAACGTCGGTCGCGTTGTTTCCCATCGCGGACTATCCCGGCCTCATGGTGGCCGACCTGTTTGGGGACAATAGCTATTTCCAGGACGCCGATTTGTTTTGGGAAATGCAGAATGAAGTCATTGCCGCGCGCCGCGATGCCTATCTCGCGGCGGGCTGGCCCGAGGTCGTCATTTTGGATCAAGGCCAGCTTTTCGAGTCCTGGGCGCATGAGAAGACGCCCAAGAAAAAAGGCGGCAAGGTGTTTGTCGCGGTATCCCAGCGGGGCGAAGTCACGTTTCACGAGGGGTATCTCAGCCGCAAGGAAGCGCGGCGGAAGACGGCTCCCGAAGTGGGCGCGTCAAAGGCAGAAAGCGGACCGGCGACCGCGCCGGAGGTCAGCGCGGCGCTTCAAACCTACATCGACTGTCACCGCCATCTTGCGGTGCGCGCCGCCGTTCTTGAACGGCCCGGCGTGGCATTGCGGCTGATCGCCGCCCATGCCATGTGCGGGTCCAGGCTATGGAAGGTGACGCCGGAACCGCAACGCGCGGGCCGCAACGAGACGGACGCCAGCGTCCAGGCTAGCCCCTCCCAAATAGCGTTCATCGCACGGAAAAAGGAAACGCTCGCCCTCCTAGACCTGCCGGAAGAGGCAGGTCTGACGGCGTGTCATGCCGACAGCCCCGCCGCGATCTTCGCGCGGCTCCTGACGCTTTCGGACGGCGACGTGCGCCGTGTCCTCACCGTTATCATGGCTGACAGCCTTGAGGCCGGTGGGGAACTTGTGGAAGCGGCGGGCGTCCACCTGGGCGTGGATATGGCGAAGACCTGGACGCCCGACGACGCGTTTTTTGAGTTGGTCCGCGACAAGGCCGTCGTCTCGGCCATGGTCGCGGAGGTCGCGGGCAAGAGTGTTGCCAATGCCAACGTATCGGCCACCGGCAAAGTGCAAAAACAGATCATTCGCGATTGCCTTACCGGCACCAATGGCAGGGTCAAGGTGGAGGGCTGGCTGCCCCGCTGGATGCAGTTCCCTGTGCGCAGCTATCGCAAGGACAGCGGATTGAAGACCCTCGATATCTGGAAACGGATGAAGCGGCACTTGGGAGGCTAGGGGTTTGCGGGCGGCGGTTCGACCGCCGCCCGTGCGCCTTTTTTCGGCGCATGGGCTTAACCGTTAGGTCATCCGACACGATCCCACCCCAAAAGTCGTCGTCTTCCTGTCCAGCGGCGCGGCCCAAATTCGCAGTGAGGTCGCGGCGCTCCGTGGTCGGTCGGCTCCAAACGCGTGCCGCAATGCCCCGAACTTATCGCTCTCGCCGCATCCCACCGCACCAACGACATGCCCTTGGGGCACACTTCGGCAAGCAGATTTTCGGGCTTGCGTGGAAGCGGTGTGATTGATTGAAGCGTCGGTGGCGGGGTGCTGGCCTTATGGTTTCGCTGTCCTGCGATGTGCGGTCCACGCGGGGCATGTCACGCCGTGTTGTCTTTTCGGGGTCCAATTTCCTGCTTGTGGCTTAAACCTATGGGCGGTTTCTCCCGCCCGAAACCATCGCCGCTAACTATTTTCCCCTGGGCCGAGAGGCCCATTCCTCGCGCGCGCTTCGCTCCAAAAAAGTTATCGGCTCCGGTCGTCCGCTGGCGCTCCCGCCCCCGAAGGCGGGGGTTCAGGGGGTCGCAACGCACCCATCACGGTTCGCCATCGCAGGGAAATGGTCCCGCGAACAACAGGAGTAAGACACATGCCAGCCATCGGACACGTCACAAAGCAAGACAAAGGCGGCTTCAAAGGCCAACTCAAGACCCTCTCCATCCGGGCCGATATCGAAATCATTCCGAACACCGCAAAGGCGCACGAAAACCAGCCCGACTACCGCGTGTACACCAAGGGCACGGAAATTGGTGCCGGGTGGACGCGGAAAAGCGAAAGCTCGGGCAATCCTTACGTTTCTTTGAGCCTCGCCGCCCCCGAATTTGGACCGCGCAAACTCTATGCGAATTTGGGCCGCGCCGCTGGACAGGATGACGATGATGTCTTTGCGGTGATCTGGAATCCGGCCGACTAACAGCCGTACGCCTTACGCCCCACGCGCATAGCGCGTGGGGCTTTCTTCTTTTCTCCCGCAAACGACGTGCCCCAACACGAATCGCTGGAGAAGGTTTTGAGGCGCAACCACTGGGTCGTGGAGCGCCGTAGAATCAATGTCTTTTCCTCTGCCGTGTGCGGCGCCTGGAGTCTATGAGCGACACTAAGCGGCCATTTTAATGCCGCCTGGTACCAAGTGGAGATGGGGGCATGGAGATGGACCCAAGTGAGCGTGCGACGCAAGCACGGAAGGGCTCACCATTTCTAAACACCGCCCAAGCAGCGTTCTACATCGGCATCACGGAAAAAACCCTCAAGAAAATGCGTGCACGCGGCGATGGTCCACGCTTTCGCAGACACGGACGCGCCGTGGTTTATCACATCGACGACCTCGACGTCTGGTCCGCTGCCCGTAGCAACGCGGCCAACACCAATCACCCGCAAACCGATAACGCAAACGGTCAGTATGAGTTCGATTTCCGCCAATCGTCACCGCGCGTGCTTTCTTAAGATCAGCGTTGCGGGCGTCGTGCTCGTCGCTGCGCCGTGGTTTCTCGCGCCGACACCGCGTTTCATCTGGAACGTCACAGCGAGCGCGCCGGTAGGTCTCTATTGGCTTACAAAAGCGGAGGTCACACGCGGCAGTCTCGTCGTCGCAATACCACCCGATTCCGTCCGTGACCTCACCGTCCAACGGGGCTATCTGCCCGCCGGCGTGCCCCTAGTGAAGCACGTGGCCGGCCTTTCCGGCGACCAAATCTGCGCAGTCAACGGCACCATTTTGGTGAACGGCAGTCTTGCCGCACACCGCCTCACAAACGATTCCAGAGGCCGCCCAATGCCGTTATGGACGGGCTGCCACGTCCTCGCCGATGAGGTCTTTCTGCTGATGGCGGACGTGCCTACGTCGTTTGACGGGCGGTATTTCGGGCCCGTGCCGACGGCATCCATTATCGGAACAGTGAGGCCGCTATGGACCTATTGAGTCATCCGGGCATTTTTTGGCGCGAAAGCAAGATAAAAGCATTGGAGACGGTGTCCCCAATTTATGTGGTCTGCACATCGTTTAGCGTAGAGACACCTGCGGCGAACAATCTCCAAACGAGCTCCACGCGGTGCGCGCGATCAGCGCGCCGTCATGCAAGCGTGAGGGTCGCATGAGTGACGACCGCGACTTCACGCCGAAGCTCGGCAAAATCCGCAGTACAGGCAGCAAGCGTGGACGCGGCTATCTCGGTCGGGTCTTGCAGGCTGTGGCGCTTGCTGGCGGCGTGCATGGCCTGAAGAAGGGCAAGTTCACGGGCAGCCATACCGGCCGTGGCGCGGGGGCCGCGAGCGTTTTGGGCGGGCGCGATCGGTATGCCGCCTATCGCCACCGCCGCGTGACCGTCAAAGCACGGTTCGTCAAACTGAAGGGGAAGGGGCTGAAAGCCGCCCACGCCCATTTCCGCTATATCCAGCGCGACGGCGTAACCCGCGAAGGCACCCCAGGGCACCTCTACGACGCAGCCGAGGACAAAGCCGACGGCAAGGCGTTCCTCGGCCGAGGGGAAGGGGACCGTCACCAGTTCCGCTTCATCGTCTCAGCCGAGGACGCGGAAAACTACGAAGATCTCAAACCCTTTGTGCGCCGGCTCATGGACCGCATGGAGGAGGATCTTGGGACCAAGCTGGATTGGGTGGCTGTGGACCATTTCAACACCGGCCATCCCCACACCCATATCGTGGTCGCCGGGCGGGATGATCGGGGCAAAGACCTGGTGATCGCCCGCGACTACATCAGCCAGGGTATCCGCGAACGTGCCGCCGAGATCGTGACGTTCGATTTCGGGCCGCGCACGGACCTGGAGGTGGAACACAAGCTGCACCGGGAAATGGAACAGGAGCGCTTCACCAGTCTGGATGCACGGCTCTTGGAAGAAGCGGATGACGGCCACTTGGTGCGCCCCCTCGTTGATGCCAAATCCGCTTTGCAGCAGACACTCCGGGCGGGCCGTCTTCAGAAGCTGAAACGCCTGGGTCTTGCGGAGGAAACGCAGCCCGGAACCTGGCGCCTCACCGAGAACCTGGAACATCGGCTCCGGGAACTTGGGGTGCGCGGCGATATCATCAAGACCATGCACCGCGAGCTTGGCGAGAAAACGCGGTCTGCCATTCCGGCGGACTATGCCATCTACGATCCCCAGGCTGCCGACGCGCGAACGATCGTGGGGCAGGTCATCGCCAAAGGACTGTCCGACGAAATCCAGGATCGGCAGTACCTGATCGTGAGCGGCACGGACGGCTATTCCCACTACGTCGATATTGGGAATGCCGATGACCCGGACGCCG
The DNA here is from genome assembly GCA_019752235.1 of Rhodospirillaceae bacterium. Classification (GTDB taxonomy): domain Bacteria; phylum Pseudomonadota; class Alphaproteobacteria; order Rhodospirillales; family Rhodospirillaceae; genus SHVO01. The sequence goes on along the minus strand of JAIEMI010000002.1, from coordinate 5,490 downwards.
TTCGTACCGGAAGCATTGTTGCCGTTGCCCCGAAGCCAACGGAGCCCAGGACGGTGGACCGCACCGTGGCCGAGATCGCGGCCGTAAACGGTGGACGCTACGACGTGGATATCCATCTGCGTCATGATCCGACCTCCACCGCCACTTTTGCCGAAACCCATGTCCGCCGTCTGGAAGCCATCCGCCGCACGACCGGCGGTGTCCAACGCACCCCAGAAGGCACCTGGATCATTGCGCCGGACCACCTGGAACGGGCCACGGCTTACGAACAAGCCAAGGCCACCCGCGCGCCGGTCGTAGTGGAGGTGCTCTCAAAGCTCAGCGTCGCCCAACAGATTGGCGCGGACGGAACAACCTGGCTGGACCAGGAGCTGATGAGTGATGCACCGACACCCTTGCGGGACAGCGGCTTCGGCCGTGAGGCGCGGAATGCGCTTGGCCGCCGCCGCCTTTGGCTCATGGAACAGGAGCTTGCGCGCCAGGACGGCGACCAGGTGGTTTACCGCGCCAATCTGCTGGCCGTCTTGCGGCGCCGGGAGGTTGTGCGCGTCGCGGCGCAAATGTCTGACGATCTCGGATTGCACTTTACGGAAGCCCGCGACGGGCAGCGCCTGCAGGGCATCTATCGGAAGCCGATTGACCTCACCAGTGGCCGCTTCGCTGTGATCGAAACCCAGGGCAAATCCTTCACCCTCGTACCCTGGCGTTCGGTCCTCGATCGCAACATCGGTCGTGAGGTTTCTGGCCTTGTCCGTGGAGAGGGGATTTCATGGACCGTCGGCCGGGCGAGAGGACTCCAGCGATGAAAATTATTTAACGAACCGCTCAAGATCGGCTGTCGCCGACTAAATACTGATGCAGGGGAAGTGGTCCGCTGCACCAGAGAGCGCTGTGAACCGCTGGGAGAAGCAAGGTGGGACTATTTATCGACCTGCTCTTGGCAGTGGCGTACCTACTTCACGCCCTGCACAAAATGGGCTGGATTTAGACGGGGAACCGCCTACAGCGCGGTTTGTTTGTTCCTGCCCAGTGCGTGAGATTGTTTCTGCAATTGCTGGAGAGCAATCAAAGTACGGAGTGCCTGCATGAAGGCCAATCGCAAGTGTTCCCGCACTCGGGCGCAAAAAAATGCCGCGGCTCATTTCCGTAAATTGCTTTTCCCACGACCGCAAAAAATTGATCATTACGACCTCGAAGTTGCGTTGCTCAGGCGAGCCATCGCTGGCCGGCGGGGCAGTCCGACAGCGAATCCTAGCCTGGGTCGCTAAAAGTCATCTTCTAGCTTCACGTTGGCCGCCAATAACTGAAATGTCCTTTTCGGAAAATATGCATTTTCCGGGCATTGTTACGTCCGTAGCTGAATGGTTTGGAGATAGGGCAAAACTTTCAGAGGCTTATCGGCTAACAACCAGAAGTATAAATATTTTTAGCAATGCGGGAACTACTAGGCCGACTACCCGTTAGTCTTACGTAACACGCTATCTAGACGTGTAGCGTTTTTGGGACGCAAAGGTCCCCCGGAGCAGGTGACATGACAAAGCGGAAAAAACGGCAGATATGGCCGGCGGTGATGTTCGTTCTGAGTTTGGCGGGCGCATCCAACAGCGTTAGCGCCGCGAGCGCACCGAGCTACACCGAAAGCAATTGCTTCGACACGCTAGGTCGATTGGCAATGACTAAGCGAAGCGGTGGCACTTCGACGATTGAACAGTACGCCCACGACCCTGCGGGCAATCGCACAAACAAGACACTTAATGCAGCTGGGACCTATGTGCCCGGTGTGTTCACGCTCACCCTGTCGCCGGAGAGCAGTCCCGTGGTGATAGCTGAAGGCGCGAACAAGACTTTCACGCTAACGCGCACGTCCGGCAACGGCTCTCACGCCATCGGCATCAAGCTCAGTGGGGTCAGCGATCCCAGCCTCGATCTGACGCTGAGTGCGCAGACAGTTTCCTTTCTTTCTACAGACACCACAAAAACATTCAACGTTACCGCCGTACAGGACATCCAAGACGACGGTCCTCCGAATGAATCATTTCAGATGGTTTTGTTTGTAGATTGCGGCGGCTCCATTAGTACCGGGAACAATCGAACCGTTCAGGTACAGGACGACGATTAGTTCCCTAACGATCATGCCGTAGCTGATTTCTCATTATGAGGCGGGATATGAACACTTCTTTTCTTAAAAATAACTCCAAAGCCCTGCGCTACGCGCTCGCCGTGTTTTGCCTAGCCGGTCTCACGCAGCCCGCCATGGCTGATCCGCCGTCGGTGCGTTTCCGTGATGGGGCGCTCGTGAGTCCAACAGCCGCCAACACCTATTACGGAGCGTCAACGACAAGCACGATTACTGTTTGTCCCGTCATAGCGGATACGGCCCCCACCTGTGCCAGCGGGCAATCGGCTGAAGTCAAAGAGGTGGCTAACGGTCTTGGCGCGAACCGCCTCAGCGACGCGGAATTCATCCGCAATGCCTTTGCCTACGTCTTCAATAATGTAGAGATCACGCCGACGTTCGGTCTTAGCAAAGGCGCTCAGGGCGCGATCATTGAGCACTACGGCACCGCCTTCGACCAAGCGCATTTGCTCATGGTTCTTCTGCGGCAAGACAGTTCAATCACGACAACATCCTACAAGTACGGCACGATTACGCTGAACCAGACCCAGATGAAAAACTGGCTCGGTGTGGATAACGCGTTCGCAGCCTGCACATTGCTTGCCAACGGTGGCATTCCTGCGAGCTTTAGCGGTGGCGCAACAGTCTGCTCGGCGATATCGCCATTGACAACGATCTACACCGTGACCATGGCGCACATTTGGGTCGAAGCCGTGGCGGGGGGCATCACTTATCCACTCGACCCGTCCTATAAGGCTAACCGCGTATTTGTCGACCCGCCGGCGGGCTTCGACCTCACCACGAAGACGGGTCTCACGACCGCCGCTCTTACGACAGCGCGCGATGGAATGTTTGCCGCGAACTCTCCTAATGATGGTTCGGCAAATCTCATCGCGGTTATACCCGTCAACGATCTATTCAATAGTGCACGCAACAACCTCGACACGGCCATGGTCGACCTAGGAGATACTAAACAGCACCTCTATGAGGTGTTGGGTGGACGCCCCGCAGCACTGCTAAAACCGACGGACGCGCTTCCGGGTGCCGCGCCGGGCGCTTCGGCCAGCACGACTTGGACGGCTATCCCCAATCAATACCGCACGGAGATAAAAGTTGACTGGGGTTCTCTCTGGCGCACGGCTTACGGCGACGAATTGGCGACCCGCCGATTTAGTATCGCTAATTACGGTGAATACGCCACCCGCCCGGCGCTTTCGCCGCCTGGGCTATTCCTTGAAAACTCGTACTTCCTCCAGCAGGCTAGCGCGCCCGCGCCGACATCATTTTCAGTAAGTATCAACCATCCTTATGCTGCCGCGAGCGGTGCGTTCATGGACCGCACCGGCACTAGCAAATTTACAAAAACGCTGACTTCCACGACGCGCGGTGCGGGCGCCGGGACGCACGACGGCTCTGATCAGTATAATAATCTCACGATCCTGATTGCTTTGGGACAAATCGCGCCCGAAGGCGCCGACTATTATAACCAGCGCCTCCAGGAAATCGGCGTCGCGCTCGAATTCTGGGACCGCATGAAGACGCTGGCCCATGGATATCGCCGCACCGCAATCCTTGGATCTTGGTTGGCACAAGTCACGGCGGCCGCCACGCTCTATGAACGCGTGAATGGCGGAATAATCCAGCACCATCACAGTGTCGGCTTCCTTAATGACTCCACGTCCTACGCCCATATGGATGTCGAAAGTGGGCTCAGCGTCGCTGCTCGGGACGGAGATGTTACGCGCGGGCGAGCGATAAAATTCAGTTTCGCGGCAATGATGGCTTCCCTGGAAGGCACGACAGTCGCAACCGCCGTCGGAAACCCGCTGGACCTCAGCGCTCCAGGGCGCATCAACTATAATCTCAATGGATATCCATACAACTACACAAGGTGGTTCAGCAGTGGGACGCCCGCCACAGCGGCGCATTTTGAAGGTGAAACCACCGCTGGCCTGAATTTTTTAAACAACACTTATCTCCTAAACGGTTTCAACGTGATTGCGAGCGATAAGACACTCGTCGGCACTGGGACCGGCATCAACTGCTGCGGTTTCATGCCCTTCGTCGCGTACACAACCCCCGACTATAACGATGTGGCGCACATGGTCGCGGCAGACCCCGCGATGTCTCAATTCATTAAGGGCGCAGCAGCGCAGGCTCCAAACGCCGGTGGCCAAGCAAGCGTGTCGGGCTCTCAAAACGATTCCGCAGCCACGATCGATGGTCCCGGATCCCAAAGATCAGCACCTCCGGCCGACGAGACCACCGGATCGAAATCAACGCCTAACCGAATTGACGAAACAGCATCCGCGAATGTCACTTCCTCATCATTCGGCGAACCGGGAACTGGACCGAGTGAAGCCAACTTGCCGAATCCCCTCAGCAATAACAGTGAAACAACATTGGTTTCCGGTCTAACCATTGATCAAGCAACCGGACAGCCGTCCTTACGCCAGACAGATATGGTCATAGGCTCAGGTAATTTCCCTGAGAGCCTTCCCTTTACCCGCACGTATTCGCCGCAAGATCGGTTGTCAGGTTTCCTTCCACGGCAAGGGGGCTGGCGTCATATCTACGAATTGCGCGCCTCACTCAGCACCGATGTCATGGGCGCTTTCGGCGCTGGGACAAACGTTCCGGCCAGGGCCGCGGCGTCGATGATCGTCACCGCGAAGATGGGCGTTGACGCGTTTATCAATTTTTATGGTGATGGGAGCGGGCAGCTTATCGCTGAAAAACTCGCTGGCGGCGCAGTTACAAATATAATTGGCAATGTGGTCACCGTTCAGACCTTCGGCGGAACCAGCAAATTCTTCCGGCGGATTAACGTGGACGGCTCGTCCCACGGCTACACGTGGAGCAATATTCCTTTCATCGGGAATACGGACGCGTTACGGAATCTTCAAACCATCCAGAATCACGATGATTCGAGTTGGGAACTCGTCACGCCGGATGGTGTCCAATATATTTACAACATACGGACGATACCGTTCGCGGCGGAGCCAAGTGCCAGCCAGTGCGATGTTGAGGTTACGGACTACGGTGACACGTCCAAACCGTTCTTCGGAACCGTGAGCAAGGTCATATGGCCCTCAGGTATGCAGCTGGCATTTGCCTACGATGTGACATCTGGCGTGTATCCAAACACGTGTCAGCAGCCGCTTCTCTCCGTCACCAATTCCTTCGGCCGCAAGCTGACGTTCACCAACACCGATAGCCAGACTCTAACTGTGACGGACGGCACGGGCCGTTCGGTCATCGTGAAACATAATCAGGTGACGCTGCCTGACGGCAAGCAGATTAACTATGAATTTGCGGGCGGCTACATGGTCGATATCGGCTATGCCAATTCCCCGCCTCTCACAGGTAGTCGG
>JAIEMI010000292.1 GCA_019752235.1 Rhodospirillaceae bacterium | reverse complement strand
AACGCGCGCGCAATCTGGCTAAGCCAGCGCGTGATTCCGGGATCACTGGAAACCGGATCGAAGACCAGATGTTTTCCGAGCTTCTTCGCCAGTTCTTCCGACAACATTTGTTCGACCAGTTGCCGATCGATGCGCACGATGAACTGCTGGCAAGCTTCGGGCCAGAACTCGCGCGTGATGTGGTCCGGATCGAGGATAAAAACGTCGCCGGCCCGCACCGCCATGCTGCCGAAGGCGCCATCGAGCTGGCAACTTCCGCCGACGACAAACTGGAACGAGTAATATGGCGCCGCCGCGGCCTTGGTGATCCGGAATCCCTCGGTGCTTCTCAGATCGCACCAATTGACCGACACGCGACCGACCGAACAGTCGTGATGCGCGAAATTAACGAGCTGCGATGTGCGACTCAAATCGAAATTGTGAGTCTTGCTGTTGTCCTTAATGTACTCGCGGCACACGCTCGGATCGCTTGTCTTGAAGCGCGGCAGATGCGGTACTTCAATCGGATGCGTGGCTTCCATCGCGCTCTTCCCCCGGCCTTTTTTAAGCGGCACGGCCACGAAGGCTAGCATGCTTCGTATTTTTTGCAAAAATGTTACACGACCATGTCACGCGCGCGGCCGGCCCGGCGTTGAGCCGGCGCACGTCACAGACTCCCGCGCGTATCCTAACCTGCCGTTTTAGAAAGGGATTAGCGGGCGCTGTGCTTGTGATGCCACACTCGCCACAATCTCATCATGTAGAGCTTACGCCTAGAACCTCGGGTTTTTACCCCAGGCGCAGGGTCCGCGACGGGGTCTCGCCGTAACGCGCCTTATAAACCTTGGAAAACTGGCTGAAATTGGTGAAGCCCGCACGGGCGGCGATCTGGCTGACGGTGCCGCCGGTCAAGCGGGCCTTTTCCAGCTCCTTACGCACCCACTTCAATTTGACGCTTCGCACGTAGGCCATGGGCGTCGTACTCCGCCAGGCTTTGAACCCATAATACAAGGAGCGCGTACTCACACCGGCCGCGGCCGCGATGTCCTTGACCTCAAGATCGCCGCAGACGTGCTCATGAATGTAGGCCTCGGCGCGCTTCACGTAAAAAGGCGCGGCACCTGGCGCCTGGAGCCGGTATGCGCCGGACTCGCTATGCGGCAGGCCCGTCAAAAGCATATGAATCAGGGTGCTTTCGATGCTTTTAGAGACGCGCTTATCACGGGTCAGAGCGGCCGACTCCTCCTTGACCCACATAGCGCTGACAATGTGCTTCAGCCAGTTGGCAATTCCCGGATCGCGCGTCATCGGCTCGAACACAAGCGGTCGCGACAACTTCTGGGACAATTCCTCGGTCACGGCCTGTTCCAGGGCTTTGCGCTCGACGTTGACCACGAATTGCAGGCAATCCTTCACCCAGAATTCGCGGATGACATCGTCGGGATTGAGTACGACGACGTCTCCGGGACCGGCGGTGACCAGACCCGACGGACCGTCGAAATGGAAATTATCTTCCAAGAGGAACTGAAATGAGTAGTAAGAGGCCGGTGTATACTTCGTGATCTTGAAACCGCCGCTGCAGCTGAGATTGCACAGATTCACGGATACCGACCCAAAAAAGCATTCGTGGTGAACAAAGGCCTCGAAGTTCGATTTCCAGTTCAGATCGAATTCGTGCGTGCCGGTGTGGCGCTTGATGTAGTCGCGGCAAATTAAGGCGTCGTGGGTTACGAAGCGCGGCGGGGCGTCAATCATCTGCGCGGCGGGAAGATTGAGTTTCGGAACAGTCATAGGCATCTCCGTTTATCGCGCCGGCGTCCGGCCCAGTGCAAAGAGCAGGATCGGCGAGACAATGAGCAATGCGGCCGAGACGTACAGAATGGCATTGTAGGATCCGCTCAAGTCGTAGACGTAGCCGAAGATCGGCGCCGACGTCCCTGCCGTTAACGCGAAGCCGCTCCAAATCAGGGCGTAAACCTTGTTGTAGAGCACATGATCGAACGTGCGCGATGTCAGGTATGCCATGAGATCGCCCTCGGTGCCGGTGGCAAAACCGATGAGCCCCACCGCAACAACGATCGGCCAGCCCACAATCGCATCGCTCGACAGGGCCAAACACGCCAGCGCCGCAAGAGACAAGAAGATAAACGCGACAATCGGCGCCCGTATCCGATCCAGCAGGTAGCCCGAGCCAATACGCCCGAAGATCACACACAGCCCTAAAGTACTGGCATAGGCCGCCGCCTCGTAAGGCGTCAGGCCGCGCTGCAGTAAAATCGGTACGACGTTCGGCATCATTCCGCCGATGCCGAAACCAGCCGCGATCGTGCTGACCAGCAGTATCCAGAAATTGCGGTTTGCCTTGAACGCGACCGGCGCGCTGACCGCCTTCACCTTCACCGGCTCGCGCACGCTGAACAGCAACAGGTTGGCTGGCAACGCCACCAGGAGCACCATGGCCGCCAGCGCCACATAAGCGCCGCGCCACCCCACCAGATCAATCGCCATCGTCAACAAAGGCGGGGCCGCAAGAGCCGTGAATCCCATGCCGGTCAACGTGATGCTCAGCGCAAGTCCTCGGCCCTTGTCGAACCACGTCGTGACCCCGTAGGTCCAGATCACGGGCACAGTCCCGATACCCAGGACAGCGAGGACCATCCACAGGGCGTACCAGACGGCGAGATTGTTCGGTGCGAGGGACAGAAAAATGAAGCCCAGCGCCAAACCTATCTGGCACGTCACCGTGACGCGCCGCGCACCAAAGCGCTCCGCCGCCCAGGCCACCACCCAACTCAACCCCATGGTCGCGATGGTAATGAAAACAATCGACGTCTGGATCTCACCTTGGGACCAGCCAAAAGCGTCCGACAGCGGTTTGGCGAAAACCCCCAATGTGAAGGACGGCAGGACCGAGACGCCGAGGCCATAGCCCAGCATCGCGGCCGCCACCACACGCCAGCCTTTTTGGCCGATAAACTCGGCGCCAAATCCTTGTCCTGCTTGCCCCATACATCAGCATGGCCGGGTGCTCGGGATGGGGTCTATTCACCTGGAGCTCGGGTATTCATCCCGCGCCAGAAATTGGCCACCCCCCGGGCGCGTAGCCCTTGAAAAACATGGCGCTGGATGCACAGTCGCGTGAGTCCGCCGATAGCCGCTTTTCGCCTCCGCCGCTACCGTTTGCTCCTGACATAAACCTGCGGGGACCGTATGCGGAAAATCTCGATCATCGGCGCGGGGCAAGCCGGACTTATTCTCGCTCTCGCACTTCTGCAAAAGGGCTATACGCCGACCCTGTACTCTGACCGCACCGCCGATCAGTGGTTGAACGAGTCGCGCCCCACCGGCACAGCCTATCTGTTCGCCGAAACGATCGACATCGAGCGTGCGCTCGGCATCGACTATTGGTCCGCGACAATGTTCACGGGTGAAGGCCTGCATACGCACGTCGCGCAACCGGGCGGCGGTCCGCCCATGACCATTGCCGCGCGGACACCGCGCCCCGGCGCAGCGGTGGATCAGCGCCTTAAGTTCCACGCGTGGATGAACACGTTCGAAGCCCGCGGCGGCAAGCTGGTAATTGAGGCCGTCACCCCTACCCGCGCCGATGAAATCGCCGCGGCGTCCGATCTGACGGTGCTTGCCGCCGGTAAGGCGGATTTAGGAAAGCTTGTCCCGCGCGATGTTGCGCGCAGCGTATACGACAAGCCGGTGCGGCGGCTTGCCATGGCGATTGTCCGCAACACCCGCGATTGGTCGGAGGAAGTCGGTTTCCGCGCCGTGAAGTTCTCCTCCCTTGGTCCGCCTTTTGGCGATGTGTTCTTCGTGCCCTATACGCACAAGACCGCCGGCGCGACATGGTGTCCTTTGGTCGAGGCTCTACCGGGTGGGCCCTTGGACATCTTCGCCGATGCCGCATCGGGCCATGATGTCGTCGAACGCTTGCGCACTTTCGCCCGCGATCACATGCCGTGGGATTATGACATCATCAAAGACATGGAATACGTGGCGGAAGACCCGCTTGCATGGTTGACGGGCGCCTTCCCGCCGACGGTGCGCGAAGCCTACGGCACGCTGCCCTCCGGCGCGCTGCTCATGCCCATCGGCGATACCGCTATCACCTTTGATCCAGTCGGCGGACAGGGTGGCAATAGCGCCTCATGGAACGCGCGGTTCGTGGCCGATGCCATAATCGCGCGCGACCGCCACCCCTTCGACGCGGCGTGGATGTCCGGGGTGCGCGACGGGTACTGGAATGCACGCGGCAAACATGCTTATGCCTTCAATAATATGTTTCTCGAACCGCCGACACCCGCCTTCATGGAACTGATGAAAGCCGCCGCCGGCAGCCGCCGCACTGCCGACCGGCTGTTCGGCGCCAATGTGCCGATGCCCCAGAATTTCTTTCCGTGGATCACCGATCTGGGCCAGACCTTGGCGCGCATCCGCGCCGCCGAGGACACCGCCTGATGCTCGCCGATCCGATCGATGAACAGGCCTTCCGTACGGCGCTCGGGCGTTTTTGTACCGGCGTCACGGTTATTACCGCAGACGACGGCGAACGTTTCCATGGCATGACGGCCACGGCTTTCAGTTCGGTGTCGCTCTCACCACCCATGATTCTGGTGTGCGTGGGGACGAACACCCGCATGAACCGTGTGCTGGCGGCCGGCAAAGCCTTCGGCGTCAGCATCCTTGGTCAGACACAGGAATCGGTTTCAGCACACTTCTCGGGCCGGGCCAACACACCGCCGCCCATGACGCGCCTGGAAGAGGTGCCGGTCGTCGAAGGTGCTCTCGCGCACTTGGCGTGTCGCGCCGTCACCGTGCATGCCGCGGGCGATCATCACATTCATATCGGCGAGGTCGTCGCGTGCCACACAGCGGCGGGCCTGCCGCTGTTGCATTATGAGGGACGTTACCGGGGTTTAAAGGCCGAGCCGTCGGCGGAAAAGCGCAGTGTTTCGGACGGCAATTCACCGTACTGGCGACGGTAGTCGGCGGCGAAACGGCCGAACTGGGTTATGCCCCATTTTGTGAGGATGGCCGTTACGGTTTCCGAACCCCGTGATTGCAGCAAACTTTGGCGTACCATGCGCAGACGCGTCTGGCGCAGGTATTCCATGGGCGACACCTCGCGGAACTGGCGGAAGGTGCGGAACAGCGTGCGCCCGCACACGCCGGAAACAGCGATCAGGTCAGACAGCAGAATCTGCTCCCCGGCATTAGCCATGATGTAGTCTTCGACGCGCCTGACACAGCGCGGTGCAATGGTCGAGCGCTTTCTGCCCGCTATTGCGCTAATGTTGCTAGGCTGCAAGGCAATGAGCGCGTGCATCAACGATTGTTCCAGACGTTCGATGGCATGACTGGATTGGAACAGACTTTCATCCTGCTCCAATTCCGAAATCATGAAGTTCATGGCCCGGCCAATGGACGTCGTCGGACCTTCGTTCAACTGAATGCTGGGCGCAAAGGCAATCACACTGTTGAAATCCTCACCCAGAACGGCGCGCGCGCAATCTTCCAGCGCACGGCGCTTTATGCGCCAAACGATGGAACAGGCGGCCGTGCGGCTATCGAATAAATGGCCCACGGTAATGATATATCCGCGTTCAGTATCCCCATGCACTTGCACGCCATTCGTCGTTATGACGCTGTTGCCGTGCTGCGGAATAATGAACAGGTAGTGATCGTCCGAACTAGCCTCCTGGAACTCCATTGGGATTCCATAGTGCAGGTAAGCCAGCTCAGAATGCACGAGCTTTACCATGTTCTGCACCATGCAGATGGCCTCATTCGAGCGCGGCTTTAGAACATGCCGACATAATGTGCGCGACAGCATGGCTTCGCTTTCGCCAAGGTCGCTGGACCTGAAAACGTTGTATTTCGAGAGACGTTCCATGCTCGCCATGATAACCCTCAGCGGTTATGCGTGCCAAATACCTCTGCTGCGCATCAGCGCGATCTGCGGCAGCGTGACTTTTTCCCTGTATTCTTTGTGTTTGAACGGCACTCTGCCGGCGTACAGATTTTTTGGATAAACCGGCTTTTCATAGATCAGCTGATACATTTCCGTACGAAGATCCTTGGCCCAGTTGGCCCAAGGCGAATTTAGCCGAAAATGGCGCAACGCGCCGATATCGATGGTCGACATAACAACGGATGCATTGCCGCCGTGGCGGTATTCGCCGGTGATGCGCCCCTGGTAGTCAACAATCATCGACTGCCCGGCGAACGCATCGATGGCGCCGGTGGCGTCGATACTGCCGTAATAGGCCCCGGCGTTGGGGGCAAGGACGTACATATTGTTATCCAGCGCACGGGCGCGGTTCTGAATTTCGAACATGCCGCTGCTGGTGCCGGGATGCGGATAGGCGCTGCGGTAGGCGATCTCGCATCCGTTCATGGCGAGGCCGCGCGCGTTCTCCGGGTAGGAAGCCTCGTTGGCCATCATGATGCCGATACGGCCGATGGGTGTGTCCGCCACCGGCCAGAAGGCGTCCAGGGTCCGGCCATATTTGTCGATCCATAGGTCGAACACATCGTGGGGAGTCACGGAATGTTCGACGGGGTAAAGCGGCGACAACTTGTAATGCCGCAGCACGATCTCGCCCTCGGGACTAATGACAAAACCAACGTTGAAAAACCGCTTCGGAAAATCCGGGTGCCGCGCCTTGGCCTGGCCGATGATATGGACCTTCAGCTCTTTGGCCCATGTGGCGATGATGTCGGTCTCCGGGCCGGGAATATCGATGGCGCAAGTCTCGGCATAGAGTTCGTGGTCCATGTCCTCGGCTTCGTCGGTGAAACCTTGAAGACTGCCCTCGGGGATCGCGATGAGGCGCACCGGCAATCCCAGGGCGCTGCCAAAGACCCCGCCAAAACTGCATAAGCCGTGAAGATGTTCGAGATTCGCCGCGATCTCGCTGCGGCGGTGGATGGCGCGGATGTGCGGTACAACACCAACGGCCGTGTAAGGTTCAATCGTCACTGCGCCGCTCCCTGTGCCGCCATGGCGAGCTTTTCAAAGGCGCTGGGCTTGGCTTCCGGGCCCAGGGCGCAGTAACCGCCATCGACGGGCAGGTCAGCACCGCTGATGAAGGAGGCGGCATCCGAGCATAGGAACATGACCGCTTCCGCCACCTCGCTGCGTTCCGCCGCGCGCGGCACCAGATGAAAATCCCTGGCGATGCTGTCGACCAAGGGACGCGTGAGGCCAAGCTTTTCCATACCGCCCGACCAGGTCCAACCCGGCGAAACAGTATTCACGCGGATGCCTTGCTTAGCGAGGTCCAGCGCCAGCGTGCGCGTCACCTGATGCAAAGCCGCTTTGCTGGCCGGGTAGGTCCAGCGCCCAGCCTGGGCAACCTTAGCGCTGATGCTGCCCACATTCACCACCGCGCCCGGACGGCGCGCGAGATGCGCCTGCGTGGCGCGCACCAGCATGACGGGACCGGTGACATTCACATCGAAGCACTTCTGCCAATCGGCCCTCGTGCTGGCGGGGCCCTGGTCCTGGTAAACGGCGGCGGCGTTGATGACAAAGTCGATCTGGCCGAAAGCCTTGAGCGTTGTCTGCACCGTGCGCGCGATATCAGCGTCCGACGTTAAATCCATCGGCGAGAATACGATTTTGCCGCCGGCGTGCTTCGCCAGCGCTTCGCCGGCCTCGCGGTCCACGTCCGCCGCCACGACCCGCGCGCCGGCCGCGGCAAACGTACTGGCGATCTCCGCACCAATGCTGGTGGCCCCGCCCGAGACGATAGCAACGCTATTTTCCATGCCCCGCACTGTCACAGTCCCTTCAGTTTTCGATCATGAATTGTGGGGGAGTATGTCCGCAAGGGGCTAGGTCTTAAGCGCAGGCCATGACGGGAGACCGCAGCCGAACAGTACGGGAATTCAGACGTTCTCCGCGATGGTCGCAAGCGCGGCGCGCGACAATGCACTGCCCGGCTCGGCGAGGTCGAAAGCCAGCTCAAAGTGTGTCCGATCAGGCACTTCCAGCCCCCGGCAGGGACGCCCCGCCGCTTGTAACAGCCGTACGAACTCCACCGACTGGCGTTTGAATTCGGGCGGTTCTTTCGCAGCCCAGACGACCGTGGCGGGGCAGCCGATCCGTCCCGCGTAACGGCTGGGCGATAACGCCGTTACATCCTCCGGCGAGAGGTTGGTGTAGCCGTAGACCGAAGATGCCGCTAATGCGGCCGTATCGTAAATGCCGCTGATGAGCGTGGCGCTTTTCAGCGCTCCTGTCTTGATCAACTCCGGATCGGCGATGACGACGCCCGCGAGATGAGCGCCGGCCGACTGGCCGCTGAGGTGCAGGCTGTCGGGATTGCCACCGAAGCGCCCGGCGTTCTCGTGCATCCACGCCACCGCGCGGCTGCACTGGGTGGCCATGGTCCTGACCGGCGCCTTGGCAATCAGCGAGTAGCCGACGGAGACAAACAGGATGCCAGCACTGACGAAGGTTTGCGCCGCATAGGCCAGATCCTTCTTATCCATCATCCGCCAGCCGCCGCCGTGGATGAAGAGCAGCACCGGCGCGTTGGGCAATTTCCCGGCGCCATAGATATCCAGAGCCTCGTCCGGATCGTCGCCGTAAGCCTGCGTGACCGGCGGCGCAGCTTTGATGGCGGCGTCGCTGCGGCGTCCCAGTTCCTTGACAATATCCAGCCAGTTCGGCGCATAGCGCTGCTGGTCCAGGGCCTGGTCCAGCGCAGTCGCCGTATAGTCGAGATAGACCTTAGGCTCGGCGCCAAACGCCGGACCCGCCAACGCCCCTACGCCCGCCAGAAACGCGCGGCGCGACACCATGAGCTTAGGTGTGGCCGCCCGACTTCCAGAAGCGCAAGAACTCACCGCGAGTCTTCGGCCCGAACGTCATGAATGATGGGTCCGGCTGCTCGGCGTAGGCCGCCTTCCACTTCGCGAGCGCATCGTTGGCAGCCTTCCGTTGCAAGGTCTTGGGTTGAATCTTGTAAGGCACGGCAGCGTTGAGGCCCAGGATCTTGGCTTTGATCTGCGGCGTCAGCTTGGCATAGCCGTACTTTTCGCAGAACTCGTCCGAGATCTGGAAAGCGCGGAGGGCCTGGATCTGATCCTGCGGCGAGCCATACCATATCGAGTCCGTGCCCCACACCACGCGGTCCTCGCCGACGTATTTGATGAGCTTACCCAGAACATGCGCGGTTTGGTCGGGATCCTTCATCACCGTCCGCCATGTCGTGCCCAGTTCGGCATAGACGTTCGAGTTGGGCGCGATGCCGTTGTCGAGCAGCGATTGCACGAGCGAGTCGACGCCACCCTTGCCCGAGCCCGGCACGAACGGCCCTTCCTTGATCGTATCGTCGTAACCCGAGTGGTAGACGATGAAAGTGATGTCTTTGAACTTCTTGGCTGCACGGCCCACGTCATCGCTCCGGCTGAACTGCAACTGGTCGCCCATGGGCGGGAGCGGTAGCCCCTTGTGGACGCACACCAGCTTCTGGCCCGAGCTGCGCACGGCCTCTAGGAATGGAATGCCGGTCTTATCGTCGTCCAGCCACCAACCTTCGTTGAACTGGGTGTAGGTTTTCCAAGCCGCGATTTTCCATGTTTTCAACAACTCCGGCATGCGTGCGATATCACCCGGCAGGTTGGGAATCACGCGGCCGTGCAGGAGAAGGCGCTCCGAGCCGTCCAAGGCGTCGACAATCTGCTTAGTCGCCTGGGCTTCCGCGGTCGACAACGGCATGTTGTCTTCCGTGGTGGGCACAAAGGTCAGCACGCCCATGGAGGTATCGCTATCGAGGAAGAGTTCCTTCACGAAGGCATCGCGGCCGATACAATCGAGATGGCCGTATTGCCCGAGCTTTTCCGGCGGTGCGCATTGGGCGCCGGGAATTTGCTTGAACAGCATCGCCCAGGAGATTCCAGGGTTCTTCCACTTGGCAATGGGACTGACGTGGTGGCCCTGGATGTCGAAAACAAACTCGCTGCCTTTCAGCACGGAGTCTGCCGCCGCCATTTCATAGGCGGCCTCGCGCGGTAGATCGAAGTACCCGCCGCGTGCGCCGGCAGCGGCGTGAACCTCGTTAAAGGTCATCAACGTCGCCGCCGCGCCGGTGGTGCTCACCAGGAAATCGCGGCGTGACACACCCAACGACTTTCGAATGTCGTCGGCGCGGGTCAGCGCCGCCGCGTTGGCGACTCTGTTCACCTTGGGCAGCGGTGAAGGTACGAATTCGCCGTTGGTCGTGCTGTCAATTTTGATTGGCAGACGCGTGCCATCCGGATCGAAAACACTCATGCTCGTACCTCCCTGCTACTCGATATAACACTTCTAGAACTTGGCTTTCAGCTCGACCCCAAACTCGCGTCCGCGGGTGGCCGCCGCAAAGGCAAGGAAACCACCAGCCCGGAAGAACGTGGTTTGCACAATCTGGTCGGTGAGGTTGCGGCCGTAAAAGCCGAGGCGCCAATCAATAGCGTCGACGGTCATATCATAGGCCAAGGTAGCGTCGATAATGGCCGAAGCACCTACGTGCCCGTTCGGGTCGTTTGTGATCGCCACCTCGTGATCCGCCTGATAGCGCATACGCACACCCCCGGAGGCGTCACCGCTTCCGAGCGGATGCGTGTAATCCATCCCCAGACTGCCGCTGATCTCGGGCGCGCGGCGGAGCTTAAGATTGTTGTTGTTGGTTACGCCTTGGCCGGTGATGTCCGAGACAAAGTTCGTATACTTGGCGTCGAGATAACCCAACGAGCCGGACAGGGTTAGGCCTTCCGCCGGCACCGCCGTCACTTCCAGTTCCAAACCCTGAATGCGCGCGGACGACACGTTCAGGATGCTGGTGCCGAAGAACGGCGGAATGGTCGTCGCGACGCTGACTTCTTCCTGCTTGTTCTTATAGCTGTTTCGGAACACGGCGGCGTTGACGCGCAGCGTGTTATCGAACCACTCGCTCTTAATACCGAGTTCAAACGCATTGACGGTTTCAGGGTTGTACGGGCCGGCCGTCGAGACGTCTGGCGCGCGGCCGCTGTAGCCGCCGGTGTTGTAGCCGCGCGTGTACGATCCGTAGAGAAGAACATCTTCGAATTGATACTTGATGGCCGCGTGCGGGGTGAGTTCATCCCACTTCGCACGGCTGTCCAGGCTTTGCACACGGCTCGCGCCCTGCGCCGGGCCAAGGATCGTGCCATTCGGGTTCAGCAACTGGTAAATCATGTGCTTCCGGTCTTCAGTGTACCGCAAACCGCCGGTCACGGTCAGAGCATCAGTCACCTTCACGTCACCCTGGGCGAAAGCGGCATAGGACGTGGCGTGGTGATTGACGTAATTTTGCGACGAGAACGTCGCCGTCGGGAAGAGTGCGTTACGCACGCCGAGGAACGCCGGATTGCCGCGGATGTACCCCAAATCCTGATAGCGCGTGACGGTGGTGCGATAGCCGGTGTCGAAATAGAACAGCCCGGCGACATATGAGAATCGGTCGTCGAATAACTCGCCTTCGGCGCGGAACTCTTGGCTGACCTGATATGTATTGTCGTCAGGACGGTGCGTTTCGAAGATCAGAAGCTCGCTGGCGTCGAAGTCGTTGACAATCCGTTCGCGCGTCGCACGCCAGCCGAAGATCGAAACAAGGCGGAAATCATCCGAGACCGACCATTTGCCGTGCAAGGTAAGCGCGTCAAAGTCCGCATGGGCGATGGACGGCGTGCCTTGGCGGCTCTGCTCGAAGTTGCGCGGCGGGCAAAAGGCGAACACGCGGCAGGGCGTATCCGCCAACAAGGTTTTCGCCGGATTGGTCGGCAGCACCGTGGGCGTCGACTGATAGATGTTGTAGACCGCTTCTGAATTTCCACGGTCGCGAATGTGATCATACGTCGCGAGGAGCTCGATGTCGGCGGTCGGCGTCCACAGAAACGCGAGTGAGCCTGCGAGATAGTCACTGTCGCCGTCACGGCGGTTAGGCGCGATAATGTTCGGCACGCCGTTTTTGGCCTCGTAGGAAATCGTTCCTTTGACCGCCAGCACATCGTCGATGATCGGCGCGTTGGCCAGCACATCAATGGTGCGGCGATTGAAGGTGCCATAACCGAGGTGAATCTTGCCGCCCCACTCGCCCGTCGGACGGGTGCGAATGGCGTTGATGGCGCCGCCGGTGGTGTTTTTGCCGAACAGCGTGCCCTGCGGACCGCGCAGCACTTCGATGCGCTCCAGGTCGAAGGCCTTCAACAAGCTGCCTTGCGGCGTGGCGAGATAAACGCCGTCAAGCACGGTGCCGACCGGCGCCTCGAAGGTCTTTTCGTTTTCAGAAATTTGGATACCGCGGATCGCGACCGAGAATATCTGAGAGCCGCCGGTCAGCGGCTGGATGTAGACGTTCGGAACCAAGCCCGTCAGATCCCTGATATCCGGCGTCGAATAGCGCTCAAGCTGCGAGGCGGTGATCGCGGAGACCGACAGCGGAACGGTCTGCAGGCGCTCTTCCCTCTTCTGCGCGGTGACAACGATCTCTTCGAGACCAAAGGTGCTGGTGTTCGCGCTCTGCTGCGCGAACGCGCAAAACGGCGAAGCTGCGATTGCGATGGCACTAACGCGCCCGAGTAATGATGACTTCACGACAACCCCCTGTTACGGCCCATTCCCCTGTGGCCGGGCTTCTTCAAGCGAAACTACGGTTAATATTGCAACGCGGTCTATTCCCCGAGAGTCCAGAATAGTCACCTAGCGCCACTTCCGCATGACGTCTTTCACTTTGGAATTGACTGCTTTTTTGCCGTCTGACACCAGACTGCAGGATGTGATCTGACGTTGCAGGGAAATGGCCGGGAGGGCGATCGGCGGTGTACAGGCTGACCTCGTCCCGCTCCAATAGCCGGCCCTGCCGCATTTCATAGAATATAATTACGGGGATCTCACACATGCTCACCGAATCCGAAAAGTTCTCGGTCCGCGACAGAATCGCCCACGCGCTCGATTATCGCCCCGATGAAGGTGTATATCGCCTGGCGCGCAACATCTTCACAGATCCGGAAATTTTCGAGCTGGAGATGGAACACATCTTTGAGCGCACGTGGGTGTTCGCCTGCCACGAAAGCCTGATCCCCAACCCCGGCGACTTTTACACCGTCAAAATCGGCCGTCAGCCGATGATCATCACGCGCGACAAGGACGGCGCGATACATGCGCTGGTCAACGCCTGCATTCATCGCGGCACCACCTTGGCGCGCGTGCGCAAGGGCAACGCCAACTTGTTCTCATGTCCCTATCACGCCTGGACGTACCGCAACGATGGCCAGCTGATGGGCGTAAAGGAACCCGGCGGCTACAGCGCCGATTTCAAAGTCAAGGACAAGTGCCTGAAGAAGGGCGTCGTCGCGAATTACCGCGGCTTCATCTTTGTAAATCTCGACCCGTCCACAGCTGTTCCGATCGAGGAATTTCTGGGTGAAGCTAAGCGCTTCATCGACCTCATCGTCAATCAGTCGCCCACCGGCGAGCTGGAGGTTGTCCCCGGTTCATCCGTTTATACCTACGACGGCAACTGGAAACTTCAGAATGAGAACGGCGTCGACGGCTACCATGTCACGACCGTGCATTCGAGTTGGGTATCGACCCTCGCTAACCGCTGGAAACTGGACTCCGCCACCAAGGCCGCACCCGACACGTTCGATGCGACCAAGATCGATTCCGCCCCGCCCGGTGCTAACGGCTGGTTCGTCTTCGACAACGGACACTCGGTCCTGTTCAACGAGATTCCAAACCCCAGCGTGCGCGCCGGCTACAGTGGTGTTTATCCGCGCCTGGTGGAGCAATACGGTAAGGACTTTGCCTACTGGTCCATGTGCAAGGCGCGCAATCTCGGAATCTACCCCAGCGTGATTCTATTCGATCAGATCAGTACACAAATTCGCGTTGTACGCCCCATCGCCTGGAACAAGACCGAAATCAACAGCTACTGCTTGGGCGTCAAAGGCGAAAGCGCCGTAGATCGCGAGAAGCGCATCCGCCAATTCGAAGATTTCTTCAATGTCTCCGGCATGGGTACCCCCGACGATCTTGTAGAATTCCGCGAAGCGCAGGAAGGCTTCCAGGGCCGTAACGACAAGTGGAGCGATATATCGCGCGGCCATGCCATGTGGAGCCTGACACCGACGCCCGCGGCTCAGGCTATTCAAGTGAAACCCGCCCTCAGCGGTCCCGATTGGTCCATGGAAGGCATCTTCGTGAAGCAGCATAAGCGGTGGCAGGATCTCTTGCTGACACGCATGGAAAAGCCATCCGCTTAAAGGATTCTTACCGTATGACCGCGTCTTTCGCGCCCTCCGTCGTCATGACCTCCCTGCAATCCATCGAGCAGTTCCTCTATCGCGAAGCCGAACTTTGCGACGCCATGGACTGGGATTCCTACATCCAGCTCTATGACGAGAAATGCGAATTCCATCTGCCGCAATGGATTTCAGAGACCGAGTTCGCCACCGATCCCAAAACGCAGCTTTCGCATATTTATTGGAAAAGCCGTGCCGGCCTGGAAGATCGCATCTTCCGTATCCGTACAGGGCGCGCGGCGGCGTATCGCCCGCCCTTCCGCACCGTTCATATGATCACTAACCTGCGGCCGCGGGGGGCGGCGGACGGCGCTTGGACCGTGAAAGCCAACTGGAGCACGCACTTCTTCCGCACCGGAACCGCCGGCCTATTCTTCGGCTGGTCTGAATACCTGTTGGCGCCCCACGGCGAAAGTTGGAAGATCGCCCGTAAACACGTTGTGATTCTCAACGACGTTGTGAACCACGTTCTCGATTTTTATCACTTCTAGTCGCTGTTGTGGCGGCTGCCGCTGCCCGCAAAGTAAAGAGACTTAATGCCTGGCTTTAACCGTACGCAGCGTCTCGGACGGCAACTCGCCGTAGTGCTTGCGGTAGTCGGCGGCAAAGCGGCCAAACTGGGTGATTCCCCACTTTGTCAAAATCGACGTCACAGGCTCCGCACCGCTCGACTGCAACAGGCTTTGACGCACCAGCCGTATCCGTGTTTGCCGCAAATATTCCATGGGCGAGACATTGCGGAATAGGCGGAAATTCCGGAACAGCGTACGCCCGCAAACACCGGAAACGCCGACAAGATCGGACAGTGTGATCGGCTCGCCCGCGTTGGCGTTAACGTACTCTTCAACTCGCCGCACGCAACGTGGCGCAATACTTGCGCGTCCCGAAGCCGCGGCATGATTGATGTTGCTGGGCTGCAGAGCGATGATGGCATGCATCAGAGACTGTTCGAGGCGCTCAAGCGCATACCCGGCTTCAAATATGTTGTCGCCCCTGCCCAATTCCGACACCATAAAATTTAAGGTGCGACCGATGCCGGAAGCGGCGCCTTGATCGAGACGCATGGCTGGGGTGAACGAAATGGGATTGTGGAAATCCTGTCCCATGACCAATCTCGCGCAATCCTCCAAGGCCCGGCGCTTGACGCGCCAAACCAGTGAGGACGCGGCCCCGTCGCTGTCGATGCGAAAGGTGTGTCCGGCTGAAATCAGGCAACCGCTGCCCGGCGCGCCCGGAATCTCCTGGCCTTCAACATATACGACGCTACGTCCATTGTGTGGGACGATGAAGAGATAATAATCTTCAATACTCGCCTTGGCGACCCGCACTGGAATGCCGTAGCGGACATAGACGAGATCGGACTGTTGCAGCCTCGCGATATTCTGAATCGTCTCAACCGCGCCGCCAGAGGGCGCCATGAGAACATGCGGGCACAGGGTACGGGACAGCACCGCCTCGCTTTCGGCGATATCGCTGGACTTAAAGACATTGAAATTGGACAGAGGCTCTTGAATGTACATGGCGCTCTTTGCTCTCAAAGTCTCGCCGGTCATACCCACACACTACCATATTGCGCGCCCACATGGGGAGTCGGGCGTGCGTAATAGCATCCCAGACGCTGGGTTAAGTTGAATGCCCCTATGATCGCGGCGCATGCGCGGAGTGTTCGAATCGTGCAAATACTGGCATGCGAGCGCATTTAGACGCGAAATCACGGGCATTTTCGAACGATGTTCGTCGATACAGGTTGTGTATCGTCTTATGCCACCGCTAAGCCCGTGTGCGTCACGATACTTATGGCGGCGGTGACCTCTTGCTGCCCGCGGCCTCCACGCTCCCGATTTGGGGCCATGCCCCTATTCCGCCGGCGCCAGTTCGGTGTTGCGGGCGCTGGTGGATTCCGCGCGGTGGTCCTGGGCGATGAAGGTGTACACCACGGGCAGCACGAACAAGGTGAACAAGGTGCCCACGCTCATGCCGCTGGCGATCACCAAGCCGATCGAGAAGCGGCTGGCCGCGCCGGGGCCGCTGGCAAATACCAGAGGCAGCACGCCGAGCACCATGGCCGCCGTCGTCATGAGAATGGGACGCAGGCGGATCCGCGCCGCCTGTTCGATGGCCGCGCGCCGGTCGAGCCCTTCACTGCGCTGCAGGTCGTTGGCGAAGGTCACCATCAGAATGCCGTGCTTGCTGATG
>JAIEMI010000076.1 GCA_019752235.1 Rhodospirillaceae bacterium | reverse complement strand
CACTACCGCCGGGATCTTGCACGATCAGCTCGCGGCCCTTGGCGGAGATCTCATCGTCACCGCCCTGGAGCGCATGGCTCTTGGGACGTTATCGGCCACGCCGCAGCCCGACAGCGGCGTCCTCATGGCCGCCAAAATCGACAAGGCCGAAGCGCATATCGATTTCAACCGCCCCAACACGGCAGTGCTGCGCCACATTCACGGCCTCTCGCCCTTCCCGGGCGCGTGGTTTGCCCATGGCGGGGACCGGATCAAGGTGCTGGAAGCCGAACGGACCGAAGGCCGCGGCGTACCTGGCACCTTGCTGGACGACCGTCTCACGGTCGCCTGCGCGCAAGGCGCAGTCCGCTTGCGCGTCGTGCAGCGGGCCGGCAAGGGCCCCATGAGCGCCGACGTCTTTTTGCGCGGCTATGCGTTGCCCAAGGCGACAGCGCTCGCCTAAACTCTCTTCTAGGGACAACGAGGGCACCCATGTTCGGACGGCGGCGGAAAATCATCTCCCGCGGCGAAGCGGTCTATCTGTTCGCGCCCGGCAAGGACTGCGCCGAGGACTTCCTGTTCCTCACCGCCGGCAGCCGGTCGTTCCACCATCCTTGGGTTTATCCCGCCACCGACATCAAACGCTACCGCGCCTATCTCGACAGGCTTGAGAACGGCTTCGCGAAGGGATTTTGCGTGGCGCGCAACGCGGACGACGCGCTGGTCGGCGTCATCAACATCAACGATCCCATCATGGGCGGCTTCCGCTCGGCCTCGCTCGGCTACTACGGCGGCGCGCCCTATAGCGGCCGCGGCTATATGTCCGAGGGCTTGGCGCTGGTGCTCGATCAAGCCTTCACGGTGATGGACTTCCATCGCCTGGAAGCCAACATCCAGCCCGAAAATGTTGCGTCCCTGGCGCTGGTGAAGCGCCTCGGGTTCCGCAAAGAAGGATATTCGCCCGCCTTCCTCAAGGTCGGCGGCGAATGGCGCGATCACGAACGCTGGGCCATGCTGGCGGAAGAATGGATTGCGGTGCATACCAGGCCCGAAGCCGATGCCCACGTCAGCGGGCGCGTAACCCAAGTGGTCTGATGCCCCGTTTCAAATTGACGATCGAGTATGACGGCACGCCCTTTGTCGGCTGGCAGCGTCAGGACAACGGCCCGTCCGTGCAGGGTGTGCTGGAGGCCGCCGTGCGCGGATACTGCCAGGTCGACGCTTTGGTGCAGGGCGCGGGGCGCACCGACGCGGGCGTGCACGCCCTCGGCCAGGTGGCTCACGTGGACCTGCCGCGCGATGACCGGCCCGAAGTGGTCGCCAACGCCCTCAACGCTCATTTGCGCCCGCATCCCGTCGCCGTGCTGAAGGCGGAGAAAGTCAGCGAGGAGTTTCACGCGCGATTTTCCGCCACCGAGCGCGCCTACGTCTACCGCATCATCAATCGCCGGGCGCCCGCCGTGCTGGAGATCAATCACGCCTGGTGGGTGTCGGTGCCGCTCAACGCCGCCGCCATGCACGCCGCCGCGCAAGTGTTCATCGGCAAACATGATTTTTCCAGCTTCCGCGCGGCGGAATGCCAGGCGGATTCGCCGGTGAAAACGCTGGATGAGATGACCGTGTCGCAAGAGGGCGATCTGATCAGTATCACGACGCGCGCGCGGTCGTTCCTGCATCACCAAGTGCGCAATTTCGTCGGCACGCTGAAATTCGTCGGCGAAGGGAAGTGGACGGCGGCCGATGTAAAGCGTGTGCTAGAAGCCCGCGACCGCGCCGCCGCCGGGCCGACCGCGCCGCCCGACGGGCTTTATCTCACGCACGTCAAATACGGCGGATGAGTTCACCGGCAATCAGGCTCAATAGATAATCCAGCACCACAAGGCTGAGCGCCGTGCCGGTGACCACCTGCAGGCCGATGGCGGCGACAAAGGTGCCGTAGACCGCGATGCCCACCAGAAGCACCGGACCGATGAAGCTGATGACCGCGCCGGGCAGGATCTGCAGGTCCGTCAGCACCAGCAGCGACGACAGCGTCGCCGCCAGCGGCAGCTGCATCCAGTTATAAGGCACCATGTACGCCAGGAATCGGCTTTCGCGCTCCAGCAGCCGCGCGATATACAGCATGGCAAAGGGAAACAGCGTCCACGTCAGGATGTAGGACAAGGTCTGCACGATCATGTACGGCACGAAATCGAGGCCGGCTTTGTCCGCCTTGTAAAGCAGCGCCATATGCGACAGCTGCAGCGGCGCCAGGGCAAAGGCCACCACGTAAGACGCCCAGAACCCGCGCGGGCTCTTGTCGAAATAGTCCCACGTGCGCACGTCGAATCGATACAGCAGCCAGAGGCCGTAGAGCGCGCCCGCGAGCTGCCGCGCCGAGATCATCAGGCGTCCGCGAAATAGCGCGAGAGGACGTGGTGGTAGATCTTGGTCAAATTCTCAAGGTCACTCACGGCGCAGCGTTCGTCGGCTTTGTGCATGCTCAAGCCTACCATGCCGAACTCGCACACCGGGCACGCGTCTTTGATAAAACGCGCGTCGGACGTGCCGCCGGTTGTGGACAGTTCCGGCGTCACACCCAGCACCGCCTTTACCGCGTCGGACACCAGCGTGCTCAACGCTCCCGGCGGCGTCAGGAAGGATTCACCGGAGATGCGCGCGTTCAGTTCATAGTGGCCCGCCGCGACCTCATCAAAAGTCTTTTGCAGCCACGCCTTCAGCGACGCGCCGCTGTGCAGATCATTAAAGCGGATGTTGAAGGCCGCTTTCGCTTGCGCCGGAATCACGTTCGACGCCGTATTGCCGACATCAATCGTCGTGATGGCTAGAGTGGACGCCTGAAAATGCGCCGAGCCGTCGTCCAAGGGCTTCGCGGTGATCGCCGCCAGCATCTTGATCAGGCGCGGGATCGGGTTATCGGCCAGGTGCGGATAGGCGGAGTGGCCTTGCGTGCCGAACACCGTCAGCTTCGCCGTCAGGCTGCCGCGCCGGCCGATCTTGATCATCTCGCCCAGTTTGGTGGGGTTGGTGGGCTCGCCAACGACACAGACATCGAGCTTCTCGCCGCGCGCCTTCAACGTCTGCAGCATCTTCACCGTGCCGTTGATGGCATCGCCCTCTTCGTCGCCGGTGATGAGAAGACTGATGGAGCCTTTGGACGGGCCGCCTTCTTTCACAAACCGCGCCGCCGCGGCCACGAAGGCGGCGATGGCGCCTTTCATGTCGGCGGCCCCGCGTCCGTACAACTGTCCGTTGATAACCTCGCCGGCGAAAGGCTGCGTCGTCCAGCCGTCGCCCACGGGCACCACGTCCGTGTGTCCGGCGAAGCAAAAGTTCGGCGCCGTGGTGCCGAGGCGGGCGTAGAGGTTGTCGGTGGGGTCGCCGCCGTCGCCTTCGAACTTCATGCGTTCGCAGGTGAATCCCAAAAGCGTCAACGCCGCCTGCAGTACGTCCAACGCACCTTCGTCGCGCGGCGTGACGCTGGGCTTGCGAATCAGATCGCGGGCCAGACTTAAAGCGTCAGATGTGGCTAATGCGTCGGTCAATCGCGCAACAGTTCGTTGATGCTGGTTTTGGAGCGCGTCTGGGCGTCGACGCGTTTGACGATAACGGCGCAGGCCAGGCTCGGGCCGGGATTTCCATTGGGCAGCGGCTTGCCGGGCATGGCGCCGGGCACGACCACGCTATAGGCCGGCACGCGGCCGACAAAAATCTCGCCGGTGGTGCGGTCGACGATCTTGGTGGTGGCGCTGATGAACACGCCCATGGCCAGAACCGAGCCTTCCTCGATGATGACGCCTTCGACGACTTCGGAACGCGCGCCGATGAAGCAGTTGTCTTCGATGATGACCGGGCCCGCCTGCAGCGGTTCCAGCACGCCGCCGATGCCGACGCCGCCGGACAGGTGCACGTTCTTGCCGATCTGCGCGCAGCTTCCCACCGTCGCCCAGGTGTCCACCATGGTGCCGGTATCGACGTAAGCGCCGAGGTTGACGAAGCTCGGCATCAGGATCACGCCGCGCGCGATAAAAGCCGACTGACGGACGACGCTGCCGGGCACGGCGCGGAAGCCGGCTTCGCGGAAGCGGTTCTCGCCCCAGCCCTCGAACTTCAGCGGCACCTTGTCGAACCAGTTGGCGCCGTTGGGGCCCGGGATCACGGCATTGTCGTTCAGGCGGAAGGACAGCAGCACGGCCTGTTTGGCCCAGGCGTTGACCGTCCACGTGCCGTCTCTCTTCTCGGCGATGCGCAAGATGCCCTTGTCGAGCAGGTCCAGGGTCTGGGTCACCGCATCCCGCACGGCGCCGGTGGTGGCGGTATTGATGCTGTCCCGGGTTTCCCAGGCGCTTTCGACGGCGGACTTTAACGCATTGATATCCATTAGGTTTTCCAAATTCTTCAATCGCTGCAACGGGATGACGGCCCCGAACATACCGGCTGGCGGGGGCGAGTCAACGCCGGGCGGGAGAGGCGGGCGTGTTTGCAATTTTATCGCGCCGCACGGCGTCCGGAAGCTGTGCCGTGCCGTGGGCATGGCCGATTGGCGTAGCCTTTTCCGTGAGTTATCGGGGTCAATTTTGCTCGAAACCTCTTGGACTGCGCCCGAGTCTTGGGGGATGATGGCCGAAGGGCTCCCAGAAAGGGAACCTGTTGCCGCGGGGGAAACATCCATGGCGCTGGATCGCGCCGGCTCATCGCCGACATCACCACACGCTCCGGGGGGGCCTCAGGCGGGAACCGCCCCACGCAGCCTGCCGCTGGGCGTCTCCGCGGCCGCTCTCCAACGCTATGAAGAACCGGTCTTTTGCGTCACGGCCGAGGGCCGTATCGAACCGGCCAATCCGGTGGCGGCGGAATTCGCCACGCGTCTGCTGCCCGAGGATATCGCGCGTCTCACGGCCGCCGCGGTCAAATCCAAAACCGCCGATCGCGCCCTGGTCGATATGGTCGATGTCGGGCGCGGCGATAAGTCGCAAAACCTGCAAGTCACGCTGGTGCCGCTGGACGAGGGGCAAGGCACCCTGCTGTTCGTGCGCGATCTGACTCTCGACAACAGTCTGCGTCTCGCTCTGGTGGACAGCCGCCGCCGCTATAAAGACTTCATCGACATCTCCACCGATTTTGCCTGGGAAACCGGCGCCGATCGGCGGTTCAGCTTTGTGCCGCCGCGCGGCGCGCTGGGGTATTCCGCCGATGGCCTCATGGCCATGGAGCCCGTCGCCCTGATGGTGACCGAATCCTCCAGTGGCGACAGTCCGTTCCTCACGCGCCGGCGCATCGAAAACGAAGAAGCCTGGCTGCGCACCAGCGACGGCCGCTCCGCCTGCGTCGTGGTGTCCGCCATGCCGCTGGTGGCCAGGGACGGCACATGGCTGGGCGCGCGCGGCGTCTGCCGCGACGTCACCGAAATCCGCGACCGCGAGGCCACGCTCACCCGCGTCCGAAACCGTGAACGCGTGCTGACGCGCATCGTCCGCGCCTTCCGCGACGAAGTGAATCCCGAAGCCATGCTGGGCGTGGCGGCGGAAGCGCTGGCCAAGGGCCTCGGCGCCGAGCATTGCCATATTTTCCGCACCATGTCGGCGGAGCCGGGCCAGCTTGCCGCCAACGTGCCCCCCGCCAATGTTCCCGCCAACCCGACGCCGGGTTTCCAATTGGCCGCGCGCTACGGCGATCTTAACGCCGCCCAGGCCGCGCCGGTGCTCACCACCATTGCCGGCGGCGCCGGCGCCGTGGAACTGCTGCTGGGCGACCGGCAAGTGCTGGCCGCGCCTGCCCGCTACCAAAGCGATTCCAACGGCGCGGTCGTGCTGTGGCGTCCGGTGGAGCGCGGCGCGTGGAGCGACGACGACCGCCTGTTGATCGGCGATATCGCCAACCAGGTGGGCATCACCATCGAACAGTTCACGCACCATGAACATGTGCTGCGCATTTCGCGCACCGACGCGCTGACGGGCCTGCTCAACCGCGGCGCTTTCATGGATGCACTGAAACGCTTCCTGTCGCGCCTCAAGCGCGACGGCGGCAACGCCGTGCTGATGTACGTGGATCTCGACAACTTCAAGATTGTGAATGATGTTCGCGGCCACCAGGCGGGCGACGACCTGTTGATGAAAATCCGCGACATCCTCGTGCAGCAGACGCGCCCCACCGACATGATCGCGCGCCTCGGCGGCGATGAATTCGCCGTGTATCTCAACGGCGCGGATCTCACCATCGCCAAAACCCGCGCGACCCAATTCCTGGAACGCATCAAGGGCCTGGTGCATCTGTCGGGCAGCCCCGAGCGGCCCGTCGGCATGTCCATCGGCATCGCGGTCTGGGAGCAGGAGGCTAACGAAGAACTGGATGCCTTCCTCGCGCGCGCCGACGCCGCCATGTACAAGGCCAAGCGCGGCGGCAAGGGTTCGTTCACGATCGCCGACTCGCCCGTGGCGGCAAAGGCATGACCGACATGAGCCCCGCCAAGGAACGCCTCGTCCATATGCTGGGCCTCAGCGGCCAAAAGGTGACCTACGAGCAGGCGCGTGACTTGCTGGACCACCCCGATCCCAGCGTGCGCCTGACCCTGGCGTCGCGCGACAATCTGGAGCCGGAGATTCTGTACTTCCTCGCGCGCGACCCCGACATCACCATCCGCCGCGCCATTGCCGCCAACACCGCCGCGCCCGTGAAAGCCTCCTTGCTGCTGGCCGAGGATGAGAATGAGGACGTGCGCCACGACCTCGCCGAACGTCTTGGGCGCGTGGTGCCGGGGCTCAGCCAGGATCAGCAGGCTAACGCCTGGCGCACGGTCCATCAGGTGCTGGGCCTCTTGGCGCGCGATCAGTTGCCGCGTGTGCGGCGCGCGCTGTCGGAGGCGCTGAAGTCGCTGCCCGACGCGCCGCACGACATTGTCTTGCTGCTGGCCAAGGATCCCGAGGCCACTGTTTCCGCGCCGGTGCTGGAGTTCTCGCCGGTGTTGACCGACGAGGATCTGAAGTCGATCATCGAAGCCAGCCCCTTGACGGCGCAGCTGTCGGCCATCTCCCGGCGCATCAACGTCGGCGAGGAAGTGTCCAACGCCATCGTCGGCACCGGCAATGTCGACGCCATCACCATGCTGCTGAAAAACAACAGCGCGCAAATCCGCGAAGAAACGCTGGACGCCATCATCGACGCCGCGCCGCGCCAAACCGCCTGGCACGAACCGCTCGTCCATCGCCCCAACCTCAACGCCCGCGCCGCCTTGCGCATCGCCGAGTTCGTGGCCGAGTCCCTGATCCAGAAACTGGCCGCGCGCACCGACATCGACGCGGAAACCGTGACGACTCTCAGCAAGATCGTGCGCGACAAGTTGCGCAAGGACGACGGCAAGGCCGGCCTCGCGCCCGACGATCCCGACGCCGCCCTTCATCCCGACGCGCTGAAGATCGCCGCGCGCCAGTCGGAAGCCCTGGCGAAGGCCGGCAAATTGACGCCCGCCTATATCCTCGCTGCGGCGGGCGAAGGCGTGACGCCGTTGGTGGTGGCGGGTCTCGCGCGCCTGGCCGATCTGCCGGTCAAGGCCGTGGCCGAAGTCGTGCGAACCACCAGCGCCAAGGGCATGCTGGCCGTGGCCTGGGCGGCGGACTACAGCGCCGAGGATGCCGTGCAACTGCAGATGAAAGTGGCGCGCGTCACGCCCGACGCGGTGATCAAGCCCCGCGCAGGTGGTGGTTTTGATTGCACCGAAGCCGAGCTGGAATGGCAGCTCGACATGTTCAAGGACATCGCCGACGGCAAAGCCCCGTCGCCGATGTAGGGCGAGAGCTTCTTTCCCTTCTCTATAAGGGGAGAGGTATCGCACATGGCCCAGGTGGTCCCGAAAACGCTACGTGTCTTTCGCGGGAACGACAGTGAATATATTCGGCACGCGAGATCATATGTGCCATTTAAACTTCCCCTTTCAGGGGGATAATAAGACGGCGTTAGTTTCTCGTCTTCGGCATCTTCTCGCGTAGCCAGCCCAACAGATCATCGGTCGTATGGCGGCAGTGGCTCAGGTCTTCGTCCGGCTTGGGGAAGTGCTCGCCGCCCAGCACCCATACCGTCTCCATGCCTAAATCCGCCGCCGGTTTCAGGTTGCGGTGGATATCCTCGAACATGATCGCGCGCGTGGGCGCGATGGCGTGGCGTTTCACCAGCGTGCCATAGGGCGCGGGGTCGGGCTTGGGAATATAGTCGCTGGCGCGGATATCGAAGATGCCGTCGAAATGGCGCGCCACGCCCAGGCGGTCCAGCACGCTGGTCGCGTGCCGTTCCGATCCGTTGGTGTAAATGAATTTCCGTCCCGGCAGCGCCGCCAGGATCACATCCAGCTCCGCGTTGTGCGTGAGCTTGGTGTGGTCGATGTCGTGCACATATTCCAGAAAGTCATCGGGCGCGATCTTGTGATTGATCATGAGCCCGCGCAGGGTCGTGCCGTATGTCCAGTAGTACTCTTTTTGCAGCTTGAAGGCGTCGTCCGGCGAGAGCTTCAGAAACTCGCCGATGAAGGCTTTCATGCGCTTGTCGATTTGCGGAAAGACGTCCGCGCTCGCCGGATACAGCGTGTTATCGAGGTCAAAAATCCAAGCCTCGATATGTTCCACGTTAGCGGGCTTTGATAAGCGTACCCGCGCCGCCCGGCGTGAACAGTTCCAGCAGCACGGCGTGCGGCACGCGGCCGTCGATGATGACTGCGCCTTCGACGCCCAGCTCCACGGCTTCCAGGCAGGTTTCGACCTTGGGGATCATGCCGCCGGAAATGGTTCCCGACTGGATCAGCGTCTTGGCGCGCTCGACGGTCATTTCCTTGATCAGGCGGCCGGTATCATCAAGGACACCAGCCACGTCGGTCAGCATCAGCAGGCGCGCCGCGCCCGAGGCGCCGGCGATGGCGCCGGCCACGGTGTCGGCGTTGATGTTGAAGGTCTCGCCATTGGGACCGATGCCGATGGGCGCGATCACGGGAATAATGTCCGACTCTTCAAACGTATCGAGAATGTGCGGGTTGATTTCCGACGGCTCGCCGACAAAACCCAAGTCGAGGATCTTCTCGATATTCGAGCCCGGGTCTTTCTTCGAGCGGCGCAGCTTGCGCGCCTTGATGAGGTTGCCGTCCTTACCCGACATGCCGACGGCGAAGCCGCCGGCCTTGTTGATGGCGCTGACGATCTGCTTGTTGATGGAGCCGCACAGCACCATCTCGACGATTTCCACGGTGGCGGCGTCGGTGACGCGCAAGCCGTCGATGAATTCGCTTTTGATCTTGAGGCGGTCGAGCATGGCGCCGATCTGCGGGCCGCCGCCGTGCACGACGATGGGATTGATGCCGACCTGTTTCAAAAGGACGATGTCGCGGGCGAAGCGCTCGGCCACCGCGTCGTCGCCCATGGCGTGGCCGCCGTATTTCACGCAGATGGTTTCGCCCGAATGTTCACGCATGAAGGGCAGCGCTTCGGCCAGGATGCCGGCCTTCTCAAGCCATACGGCGTGGTCGCCCGTGTCGGTGGATTTATCTCCGGCCTTATCGGTGGGTTTATCTGCGGGCATGGACGGCGGACGCTCCTGGTTGGCGGGCCCCAACAACGCGCGAGGCGGCTTTTTCCTACTCTGGCAGGGCCAGTTCTGACAAGGCGGCACGCACGTCGGCGATGCCGAAACCGTCGTTGGAGCTCGTCACTAAAATGTCCGGATGCCCGGCGACGTGCTCCGTCAGCTCCTTGGCGATGGCGGCGCGAGTCGCGGCCAGGGGCTCCGGTTTCACTTTATCGGCCTTGGTCATGACGATTTGATAGTTCACGGCGGAGTCGTCCATCAAATCCATGATCTTGCGGTCCACGTCCTTGAGGCCGTGGCGGCTGTCGACCAGCACCATGGCGCGCCGCAAGGTCGGGCGGCCCTTCAAATACAGTTTGATGAAATCCGTCCAGGCTTCGACCTTGTCCTTGGGCGCTTGGGCGAAGCCGTAACCCGGCAGGTCGGAAAGAATCAGCCGCCCGCCGAGGTCGAAAAAGTTGATCTCCTGGGTGCGGCCCGGCGTCACCGAGGTGCGCGCGAGGCTTTTGCGGCCCGTGAGCGCGTTGATCAGGCTGGACTTGCCGACGTTGGACCGGCCCGCAAAGGTGATCTCCGGCAGGTCGGCGTTGGGCATGTCGTCGAGTTTCAGGACACCGCGCAGGAATTCGCACGGCTTTGCGAACAGCAGCCGCCCGGCCTCCAGAACGTCCGGTTTGAAAGCGGGATTAAGGTCGGTTTCGGCCATCAGGTTGCGGTCTTCGCCTCCGCCGCCTCGGTGCGCTTCAGCAGGATCCATTGCTGCAGAATGCCGAGCGTGTTGCTCCAGGCCCAGTAGATCACCAGACCCGCGGCATAAGGCGCGAGCACGAAGGTGATGACGATGGGCATCAGCATCATGATCTTCGCCTGCATCGGGTCGGCGGGCTGCGGGCTCAGCTTCTGCTGCAGGTACATGGTCACCCCCATGATCAGCGGCCAGGCGCCGATGCTGACGATGGACAGGATATCCGGCGGCGTAAACGGCAATAGACCGAAGAGATTGAGCACCGTGGTCGGGTCTTTTGCCGAGAGATCGTGAATCCAGCCGTAGAACGGCGCGTGGCGCATTTCGATGGTGACCGACAGCACCTTATACAACGCGTAGAACACCGGAATCTGGATGATGATCGGCAGGCAGCCGGCCAGCGGGTTCGCCTTCTCGCGCTTATAGAGCTCCATCAGCTCTTGATTCATCTTCGTGCGGTCGCCGCCGGCGTACTTCTCCTGCAGCCGCTTCATTTCCGGCTGCAGGCGCTTCATGGCGTTCATGGTCTTGAACTGCTTGTTGGCGATCGGGAACATCAGCAGGCGGATCAGGGTCGACAGCGCGATGATCGCCAGGCCGAAGTTGCCGAGCACGCCGTGCAGCCAGCGCAAGGCCAGGAAGAAGGGCTTGGTCAGGAAGTAGTACCAGCCGAAGTCGATGGCGAGGTCGAAACGCGGAATGCCGGGGTTCGTGGAGTATTCGTCCAGCAGCTGCAGTTCCTTGGCGCCGGCGAACAGGTAGCCCGTCACGGCCTGGGTTTCGCCGGGCTGCGCCGTCACGGGCTCGCCGCGCAGGTCGGTCTGGAAACGGTCGCGGCCGCCCGCGTCATTGTACTTATAGCTGCCGGTGATCTTCATCGCCGGGTCGAAGGATACGGCGGCCAGCCAGTACTTGTCGGTGAAGCCAATCCAGCCGCCGGAGGATTCGATGGTCTCAAGGCCTTTCTTCTTAAGATCCTTATAGCTGATCTCTTTCAGCGTGCGGTCGAATACACCCAAGGGCCCTTCGTGCATGAAGCCGAGATCCTTGGACTGGTGCATGTCCAGGCGCGCGACAAGCGCATAGGGATACAGCGTCACGGCTTTATCGCCGGTGTTTCGCACCGTCTGCTCGACGGTGAAGAGATACTCTTTGTCGGCGCGGACGGTGCGCGTGAAGACGAGGCCTTGGCCGTTGTCCCAGGTGAGCACCAGCGGCGCGGTTTCCGTCAGCACCGCCTCGGGGCTCGTTTGCGTCCATGTCGTGCCGGGGCCGGGCAGGGCGACGCTGCTGTCGGCGCTAATCCAGCCCCATTCGGCGTGATAAGGCTTGGGCGTGTTGGCGGGGGACAGCAGAACGATCTCGGGACTTTTGGGGTCCAGGGTCTCGCGGTAGCTCACCAGGGTGATGTCGTCGAAGCGTCCGCCGGTCAGCGACACCGATCCGTGGGCCTCACGCGTCATCACCCGCACGCGCTTTTCCGCGACAGCGGGTGCGGCGGTGTCCGCGGCGGTGGGCGCGCCTGCGGGAGCGGCGACGGGTGCGGCGACATCGGCGGTGCCCGGAGTGGCGGGCGGTGCGGCGGGGGCGGTTACAGGGGCCTCGGATGGGGGCGGCGCCTTCGGCGCGAAGAAGGTTTCCCAGCCCAGCAGAATGGCGAGCGACAGGGCGATGGCGATGACGGTGTTGCGATTGTCCATTACGGGAATATCTGAATTCTAATGTTGCGGAGAAGACGGGCTGTCGGCGGCGCAGCAAGACCTATGGGCCTTAGCGGTGGGCGTCAAGTTTTCGGGAACGGGATCGAAGCCGCCGTCGCCCCAGGGGTGACAGCGGGCGAGGCGTTTTGCGGCGAGCCAGACACCGGCGAACGCGCCGTGGCGCGTGATGGCTTCCGCCGCATAGGCCGAACAACTGGGATGAAAGCGGCAGCGCGGGCCCAACAGCGGCGCGATGAAGAGTTGATAGACGCGAATCAGCAGGCGCAAAAACAAAGCAAGCGGGTTCATGAGGACATGCCCGCCAGCTTAGCCAAAGCTTTGCGTAAGTCCCGCTCCATCGCGGCGAATGCGATCTTCAGGGCTTCGCCGCGCCCGATGAAGACGTAATCGCGCGACGGATCTGCGGCTTCGGGCATGACTTTGTCGGCGAGCGCGCGCAGGCGGCGTTTGACGCGATTGCGCGCCACCGCGTTGCCGACCTTGCGGCTGGCGGTGAAGCCCACGCGCACGCGTGTTTCCGCGTCGCCTTTAGGTGCTGCTTGAAGGATGAAGCCGGGCGTGACGCGGCGGACGCCCGCGGCGCTGATGCGCAAAAAATCGGCCCGCTTGGGCAAGGTGTTCCACAGGCGGCCGCGAATCTTGATCTCGGCGAGCTCCGTGTCCCTAGCCATAGGTGTTTCCCGGGCGAGGCCCTCGGCTTTACGCGCCGCGCCGGTCAGCGTGGCGGTCGACAGCTTAGGCCGAAAGGCGCTTGCGGCCCTTGGCGCGGCGGTTGGCAATGACCTTGCGACCGCCAACGGTGGCCATGCGGGCGCGGAAGCCGTGACGACGGGCGCGTACCAATTTGCTCGGCTGATAGGTGCGTTTCACGTCACCAACTCCAGTACATCTAAAAAAGGAAAAACACTCCACCACGTCGGGGAGCGTTCGTGCGGGCGGTGTATAAGGGCGGGGGGTGGCAAAGTCAATGCTGGCCCACCGGTGATTTCCCGAAAATCCACGCTTTTCAGCCGCTTAGCGCCAATTTCGGCTCCCGGAAACCCGGCTTTCGGTAAGTCTCTGTAAAAACGGCGTGATCCCCCGATTCGGGGCGCCCTCTCACGGCAGTGTGTGGTGCCGGGGCGGAGGAGGCGGTTACACTCCCGGCCTCTTACCCCTTTCCGGACCCCCCATGACAGACCCCGCCTCGCCGCCGCCGTCCGCCTCGCGCTGGGGCAGGCTCCTTGTGCTGGCGGTTTTTGTCCTCGGCGTGGTGCTGGTGTTCACCACCGGCGTGAAAGACACCCTTACGCTGGACACCCTCAGCGCCAACCGCGCCCGGCTGCTGGAATTCGTGGAATTGCATGCGGTGGGGGCCGTGCTTGTCTTCATGGGAGTCTACATCGCCGCCACGGCGCTGTCGGTGCCGGGCGCCATCTGGCTGACGATTGCCGGGGGCTTTGTCTTCGGTCCCATTTTCGGCACGCTCTACACCGTCGTCGCGGCCACCATCGGCGCGAGCCTGATTTTTCTGATCGCGCGTTACGTGCTGGGCGATACGCTGCGCGCCAAAGCGGGCCCCGCGCTGAAAAAGATGGAAGCGGGATTCCAGGCGAACGCACTTAGTTATTTGTTGGTCTTGCGCCTCGTGCCGCTGTTTCCATTTTTCCTCGTCAACCTGGTGCCGGCGTTCCTCGCCGTGCCGCTGCGCACGTTCGTCATCGGCACGTTCTTCGGGATCATTCCCGGCACTTTCGTTTTCTCCACCGTCGGCGCGGGCTTCGGCGACGCCCTGGCGGCGGGCGCCACGGTCGATCCCGGCGCCGTCCTGAAGCAACCCACCGTCATCGGCGCGCTGCTGGGTCTCGCGCTGCTGTCCCTTGTCCCCGTCGTCTATCGCAGGATCAAAGCCCGTGGCTGAAACCTTAACGCCTGATCTCTGCGTCATCGGCGCGGGCTCCGCCGGACTTTCGGTCGCGGCGGGCGCCGTGCAGATGGGCGCGTCCGTCGTGCTCATCGAAAAAGGCAAGATGGGCGGCGACTGCCTGAACTACGGCTGCGTGCCGTCGAAGGCATTATTGGCGGCGGCGCATCGCATGGAATCCATCCGCACCGCCCGCGGCCTCGGCATCGCGGCGGAACCGGCGCTGGACTTCGCCGCCGTCCATAAGCATGTACATGAGGTCATCGCCGCCATCGCGCCGCATGATTCGGTGGAGCGCTTTGAAGGCTTGGGCGTGACGGTGATTTCCGGCGCGGCGAAATTCACGTCACCGCGCACTGTAGAGGTCGCGGGGGAAGCGGCGGGCCGCACCATAAAGCCGCGGCGGTTTGTCATCGCCACGGGCTCGCATGCTTTTGTGCCGCCCATCGCCGGCCTTTCAGATGTGCCATATCTCACCAACGAGACCGTATTCGATCTCACGGACCTGCCGCGTCATCTGATCGTCATGGGCGGCGGCCCCATCGGCTGCGAACTGGCGCAGGCCTTCCGCAACCTCGGCAGCGCGGTGACGATGATCGAGGCCGCGAAGATTCTGCCCAAGGACGATCCCGATCTCGCCGCCGTCGTGCGCGCGCGTCTCATCGGCGAAGGCGTGACCTTGCACGAAGGCGCGCAGGCTATGGCCGTGGCGCGCGACATCGCGGGCAATGCCGGGGGCGTGCGCATCAT
This sequence comes from Rhodospirillaceae bacterium, assembly GCA_019752235.1. GTDB lineage: Bacteria > Pseudomonadota > Alphaproteobacteria > Rhodospirillales > Rhodospirillaceae > SHVO01. The sequence goes on along the minus strand of JAIEMI010000076.1, from coordinate 1,878 downwards.
CCTGCAATCGGGCGCGGCGGTGACGGGCTCGCATTTGCTGGTGGCCGTGGGCCGCCGTCCCAGCATCGCCGACCTCGACCTGCGGGCGGGCGGTATTGAATCCACCGCCAAGGGCATCACGGTGGACGCGGGCCTGCGCACCGGCAACCGCCGCGCCTATGCCATCGGCGACTGCGCCGGGGGGCCGCAATTCACGCACACGGCGGGTTATCACGCCGGGATCGTGGTGCGCAGCGCACTGTTCCGCCTGCCGGCGAAGGCCAATCACGGCATCATGCCGTGGGTGACCTACACCGATCCGGAGCTGGCGCAGGTGGGTTTGACCGAGGCCGAAGCCCGCAAACACCACGGCGAGAACACGCGCGTTCTGACCGCCGCTTTTGCCGATAACGACCGCGCCCGCGCCGAACGCACGACCGAGGGCCTAATCAAGGTGATTGTCTCAAAGAAGGGGCATATCCTGGGCGCAGGCATCGCCGGTCCCCGCGCCGGCGATCTCATCCAGCCCTGGGTTTTGGCCATGAGCAACAAACTGAAAATCGGCAGCATGGCGACGGTAATCGCGCCTTATCCCACCTTGGGTGAGATCAATAAGCGCGCCGCCGGCGGCTATTACACGCCAACGCTCTACAGCCCGCGCACGCGCGCCCTGGTCGGCTTCCTGAAACGCTTCGGCTAACCGCCTATGAGCAGCCGGCCGATCACATTCAGCCTGTCGGCGCGGCTGCTGCTGCTGACCATCGGTTTCGTCATGCTGGCGGAGGTCGCCATCTTCGTGCCGTCCCTGGCGCGCTACCGCCTCGACTACCTCAACGACAAACTGGCCACCGCCCATCTGGTCATGACGGCGCTGGACGCCACGCCGGAAAAATCCACCGAGGAAATCGATCCGCTGCTGCGCGACAATCTTCTTTCACAAGGGCGCATGTTGGGCTTGACCGTGACACGGCCGGGGATGCCGGTGCGCACACTGGGCCCCGCCATCCCCTCGCGCATTCCCCACGTCTATGATTTGCGGCAAGACATGTTTTGGGATTTGATCGGCGATGCTTTCGCCACCATGTTCCGGCGCGACTACGCCGTCAGCGTCATCGGCATCAGCCCCGCCAACCCCGCCGTTGTCGTGGAAGTCGTCTTCGACGAGCGGCCCCTGCGCGAAGGCATGTGGGCCTACGCCGGGCGCATTTTTATCCTCAGCATCTTCATTTCGGTATCGACGGCGGCGCTGGTCTACGCCGCCATCCAATGGCTGACGGTGCGCCCCTTACGACGCCTCACCGCCAGCATGACCGGTTTTCAGAACGCGCCGGAGGATCCGCGCAGCGTCATTCAGCCGTCCTCGCGCACGGATGAGGTGGGCGTGGCCGAAAAAACCCTGGCGTCCATGCAGCAGGAATTGCGCTCGGCGCTTTTGCAGAAAGAGCGTCTGGCGGGCGTCGGCACGGCGGTGACGAAAATCTCGCACGACCTTAAAAATATTCTGGCGACGGCGGTTCTGGAATCGGACCGGTTGGAAGCCATGCCCGACCCTGAAGTGAAGCGCCTGGCCGCGGGCATGGTGCGCGCCGTGGACCGCGCGGTGACCCTCTCGGCGACGACATTGCGTTTCGCCAAGGAGGGCCTACCCGAGGTGAAGAAGCAGCCGTTGCGCGCGCGCGCGGTTCTCGGCGACTGGGTTGCGGTCTACCAGCCGACGCTGCCGGCGTGCGCCATCGTCATCGCCGCCGGTATAGACTTTGTGTTCGACGGCGACCCCGACTTGCTGCAGCGGGCGTTGGAAAACCTTTTGCGCAACGCCGCCGAGGCGGGCGCCACGGCCATCACGCTGACGCTGGCGCAGGATGGCGGCAACTTTGTCGTACGCGTGACCGACAACGG
>JAIEMI010000264.1 GCA_019752235.1 Rhodospirillaceae bacterium | reverse complement strand
CGGCGGCGGCGGTGGCCGCTTATATCACCGGCGCATATTGGTTTACCGCTTCCACGTCCTTCGCCAATCCGGCGGTGACGATTGCGCGCATGCTGACCGACAGCTTCGCGGGCATCAGACCCGCAGACGTGCCCGGCTTTCTGCTGGCACAGGGCGCCGGGCTTCTGCTGGCGGTGCCGGTGTTGAAGCTGTTCTTTATTAAAACAGATAGCGCGCGCTGAGCTGCAGGGTGCGCGCCGGCGCTGCGCTGCGCTGAACAAAGGCCGCGCCGCCGCCGAACTGCACCTGGTTCGACTGGGTGAAGTTCACCGGATAGCCGCTCAGGTTATTGGCGTTGAAGATGTTGAACATGTCGGCGCGCAGCTCGACGAGGTTGCCGCCGGCAGGAAGCTGATACTGCATGCCCAGGTCGAAGGTTTTCGCCCAGGGTAGGCGGCCGCTGTTGCGGGTTGCGCCCGGAAAGCGGTCGGAATTACCGACATAGCCGTCGCCGTAGGACTGGCCGTCGCCGTTCAGATCGATGGTGCCGAAGGCCGTGGCATCGGGGATATAGTTGATGGGCTGGCCGCTTTGCAGAAGCCCGGCGATGGAGAACGAGAGACCCTCGTAAGGAAAAACCGTGATCACGCCCGAGATCACATGAGTGCGGTCGTTCAGCGACGGGCCATAGTCGGCGGCGAAGTTGTTGGAATCCTGTGCGCGGAAGTTCAGGTCGTCCGTATCGTTCTTGAGGCGCGACAGCGTGTAGGACAGGCGGTAGGCGTAAGGATCGCGCGCCTTGTCCTTTACCACCGTGAAGTTTAGCGCCTTGTAGCGCGCGCGTCCGCCGTTATCCGTGACGACGATGCTCCGCGCGCCGCCCGGCACGGCGGGGCCGAGGGGCCGCGTCGCGTCGGCCGCCGCCGTGCTGCGCGGCGTGCCCGTGAACACAAACGGCACGGGCGCATTGAGGTCTACCAGGCGGGGCAGGCGGCGGCTCTGGGTGTAGATCGCATCGGTATAGAACAGCAGATCGTCCGCCAGCTGCCACTGGTAGCCGATGGTGGCTTGCAGCGCGTAGGGGTTCTTGTAGCCATGGGGGTTGAGGATGCGCAGGTTCGCCGACGAGGCCGTTTCCCGCAGATTGGCCGATTGCGCGGGCGTCGGGCAGGCGAGGTAAACGGCGCACGCCGGATTGACCGACAGGTTGCCGTTGAAGGTGATGCGGTCGATATTGGTGTGGGCGGGCAGGATGCCGAGGTTGATCAACTGTTGCAGTTGATTCTTGAAAGCGGCCGAGGTCGAGTTGCCTTGCAGCGCGTCCGAAATCACGGTGTAGGGAACCTTGTCGTAGAACAGCCCGACGCCGCCGCGCAGGCTCATGCGTTCCGTCAGCGCATAGTTGGCGCTGGCGCGCGGGGCGATGTTATCCATCTCGCCCTTGCCGCTGCCGAATTTGGTCAAGCTGTCGTAATCCCAGCGTACGCCGGCGGTGACATTCAGGCGCGACGTCACGGCGAATTGATCCTCGGCGTAGAAGCCATAGATGGTTTGCCGCTTGCCGAAGGAGTTGGGCATGACTTCGACGCTGTAGTCGATCACCTGCGCGCCGGCGGGAATGTCGCTGGGCTTCAGGTTCGTGCCGACATTGGCGGCGCGCAAGGCCGCCAACTGCGCCGCGTTGAGGCGCACGGTGTAATTGCCGGCGGGATTGCCGCCGCCGGTCAGGCTGAACTTGGCGGTGACGATGTCCGCGCCGACCTTGAGCGTGTGACGGTCGCTCTTGAAGGTCAGCTTATGCTGCGTCTGGAACAAATTCTCGGTGTCGTCGAAGTAATAGCCGGGATGCCCCAGCACGGCGATGGTTTGCCCGGCGGGGTTCCGCACCGTCACCTGCGGGCCCGGGTCCGATGCCGCGTAGTTCCAGCGGAAGCGGCTGTATTGCAGGCGTCCCTCGTAGATGAAATCGGTGCCGGTATAAGTGGTCGAGAAGGCCGCCAAGGCTGACGTGCGGTTCTGGCTGTTGGCGGCGGAGGGGAACGTCACGCCGCCGGCGACGCCGCCCGCCTGGCGGTCCAGCAACACGCGGCCATAATTGAAACGTAAGGTCGACGACCAGTCGTCGCTCCAAGTGTGATCCAGGCGCAGCGACGACAACAGGAATTCATTGGTCCCGCCGACACTCTGGTTGAGCGCGAAATCCGGAACGACCAGTTGATTGTCTTTTAGATCACGGGTGTATTCGACGTTGGCATAAAAGAACGTCTTATCCTGGACGATGGGACCGCCGATGCCGACGCCGCCCTGGTAGCGCGAGAAATCATCGCGCACGACGTTGCCGGAAAGGTCGGTGGTGTTGAACCCTGAATTCTTCACCAAGGCGCCCGGGCGCGTGACGAAAAACACCTCGCCGGTGTAGTCGTTGGCGCCGGACTTGCTCGTCATGTTGACGATGCCGTTGGCGCTGCGGCCGAACTCCGCGGAATAGTTGTTGGCCAGCACCGTGACGTTCTGCGTGAAGCCGACGGGGATGGGGAATTTCTGGCCGCCGAGGAAGTTCTCGTTGTTGTCCAGGCCATCGATCATGTAGTTGGTGAACAGGCTGTTGGCGCCGTTGATGGAGATATTGGGCGCTTCCGGATAGAAGCCGGTCGCCTGGGTGACGTTGGGCAGGCGGAAAAGGGCGCGGGTCACGTCGCGCGCTTCCACCGGCAGGGCGCGCAGTTCGGTTTCGGTCAAACTGGACGATACTTCCGCGTTGGCGGTGTTGATCATCGTGATGCTGCGGCCCACCACCAGAATCTCATCGGCGGCAATGCCGCCATTGCGCGACAGCAAGAGTGTCACCGTGCGGTCGAAGGTACTCCGCAGTTGCACGGGCGTCGTCTGAGCCGCCGCGTAGGCGCCGCTCTCAGCGCTTTTAACCACGTATGCGCCTGAGGTCGCCAAGCCGCCGAAGTAAGCGCGGCCGCGTTCGTCGGTCACCGCCGCGCTGCTAAAGCCCGTGTCCGGGTTTTCCAGGGTGACGGAGATGCCGGCGGCGGGAGTGCCTGTGCCGACATCAATCACCGTGACGTCGAGCGTCGCCTGGGCCCACGCCGTCAACGGAGTGCCCATGGCAAAGCATAGAATCAAAATGGTTTTAAGTCCGAAGCGCATGACGGGTGGTTCCCAGAATAAAATCAGCACAAAAGCCGGACGTGGTGTTCCGTTCGCGCCCCTCCGCGCGAAGACGAAAATTACACGGACCCCATGCGCTGTGAAGCGCGAACGAATTGTTTCACGCAACAGTGATGAAGACACACGACACGCATCCAGCACATGTGCGACATTTGGACGGATTATTGAGGATCGCCATGAGAACCGTCCTAGCGCGTTTTTTTATCTTCGTTCTTTTCGCCGCGGTGCTGCCGCGCGATGCGCTTGCGGTATCGTCCGAGTGGCCCTCGATTGTCGCGCGCGCGCGCGGCCAGGACGTCCACTGGCATGCCTACGGCGGCGACGAAAAGGTCAACCGGTACATCCAGTGGGTGGCGGATGAGGTCAAGCGACGCTACGGCCTCACCCTGCATCATGTCAAAGTCGGAAACATTGCGGAGACCGTGACGCAGCTGGTCGCCGAGAAAGCCGCCGGGCGCACCGAAGGCGGCCGTGTCGATCTGATGTGGCTCAACGGCCAGAACTTCGCGGCCATGAAAGAAAACAATCTGCTGTTTGGCCCTATCACGCATGTGCTTCCGCGCTTTGCGCTGGTGGATACGGTCCATAAGCCGACGACGCTGCTGGATTTCACCGTGCCGACCCTCGGCCTGGAATCGCCTTGGGGCATGGCGCAGCTCGTCTTCTTCGCCGACAGCGATGCGGTGCGGCGCCCGCCGCGCACCATCGCCGCGTTGCGCGAGTGGACCATCGCCAATCCCGGCCGCTTCACCTATCCCGCGCCGCCGGATTTCACCGGCCAAACGTTTCTCAAGCAGGTGTTCCTCGAAACCCTCGACAACCGCGATGTGGCCTACCGGCCGGTGCGCGAAGACGATTTCCAGCGCGTCACCGCGCCGCTGTGGCGGTTTATCGAAGGCTTGCATCCCCATCTTTGGCGCAAGGGTGCGTCCTTTCCGCCGAGCTATGCCGCCATGCGTCAATTGATGACCGACGGTGAAATCGACATCGCCTTCGCCTTCAACCCCGCCGAGGCTTCCAATGCCGTGGCGCAAAAACTGCTGCCGTCGTCGGTGCGCTCCTTCGTGCTGGAGGCCGGCACCATCGGCAATACGCACTTCGTCGCGATACCCCAAACCGCATCATCGAAGGACGGCGCCATGGTGGTGGCCGACTTCCTGCTGTCGCCGGAAGCGCAGAGCCGCAAGGCCAATCCCGAACACTGGGGCGATCCCACGGTGCTCAGCCTCGACAAACTCAGCGACGCGGAGCGTCAATTGTTCGAGGATCTGCCGCGCGGGCGCGCCATGCCGTCGGCCGCCGATCTGCAGCTCAGCCTTTCCGAACCTCACCCCACTTGGACAACACGGATCGCGCAGGAATGGCGGAAGCGATACGTCAAGTGAGGGTGCCGCGCGGGGCGGGGGTGGGCGTGCTCGCGGTTTTCCCGCCGCTGACACTCTTCCTGTTTTTGATGCCGGTATTGGCTGGTCTCGGCGGCGTGGTGCTTCCCGCCTTCGGATATTTTCCGCCGTTGGGCGGCGATGTCTTCAGCCTCGCGCCCTGGCGTCAAATGATGGCCGAGCCCGGCGTCGGGACCGCCATCACCGTCAGCCTGACAACAGGCTTCGGCGCAACGCTTCTGACATTGGTTCTGGCCCTGGCCGTCGCCGCCGCCTGGCATGACACCAAAATTTTCGCCGCGCTGCGCCGCCACCTCGCGCCGCTGCTGGCGGTACCGCACGCGGCCTTTGCCATCGGCTTCGCCTTTCTTGCCGCACCCAGCGGGTGGATGGCGCGGCTGCTGTCGCCATGGCTGACGGGCTGGCGGCGCCCGCCCGATATCGCATCCGTACAGGATGAGCATGGCCTCGCCCTGTTGATCGCGCTGGTGTGCAAGGAAATCTTTTTTCTGCTGCTGATGATTCTCGCGGCGTTGGGGCAGGTGAACGCCGATAAGCTCATCGCGGCCGCGCGCGGACTTGGTTATGGCCCCGTCGCCGCTTGGTGCAAGGTGGTGCTGCCGCTGGTCTATCGCCAAATCCGGCTGCCGGTTTATGCTGTGCTGGCCTATGGCCTATCGGTGGTCGATATGGCGATCATTCTCGGGCCCACCACGCCGCCGACTTTCGCAGTGATGGTGCTCAACTGGTTTCAGGCGCCCGAGCTGGGCTTGCGGTTTCAAGCCGCCGTGGGCGCGCTGCTCCTGCTATTGATGGCCATCGGCGCCATCGCCGTATGGCGGTGCGGTGAAATCGCGCTGGCGTATACCGCGCGCGGGGTCTTATCGAACGGTGTGCGCCGCTTTGCCGACCGTACGGTGACGTGGATGTCGGGCGCGCTGCTCGGCCTCATCTTTCTCATCACCGCCGCGTCGATCCTGGCGCTGGTGGTGTGGTCCTTCACCGATGTCTGGCGTTTCCCCGCGGCAGTGCCGCAGGAGTTCGCCGTGTCGGCGTGGCGTGGTGTCATGCTGGCGGACCCACTGGCCGTCACCGCCGGCGTCGGTATTGTCGTTACCGTTATTGCGCTGCTCGCGGTGACCGGTTGTTTGGAGAACGAACTTCACAACGGCGTCTCGCCCACGCAGCGATCGCTCGTGCTGCTCTACTTGCCGCTGCTGGTGCCGCAGGTAAGCTTTTTGTCGGGTTTGCAGATCCTGTTTGTCGTCCTGAACATCGACGGCACGCTGCTGGCGGTGATGCTGTGCCATCTCGCGTTCGTGCTGCCTTACGTTTTCCTGGTGCTGGCCGATCCTTACCGCACCCTCGATCCGCGTTACGCGCGCACGGCGGCGACCTTGGGGGCGTCGCCATGGCGTATCTTCCGCGAGGTGCGCTTGCCGCTTTTAATGAAAGCCATCCTGGCCGCGGCAGCGGTGGGCTTCGCCGTCAGCGTCGGTCAATACCTTGCCACCCTGCTGCCGGGCGCGGGCCGCGTCACGTCCGTGACCACCGACGTGATGAACGCTCTGCTGAACGGGGATCGCCGCATCGTCGGCATCTACGGGCTTATCCAGATGGCGCTTCCGGTGACGGTCTTCATGCTGGCCGTGCTGGCGCCTTACCGGCCCACCTTGAGGACTGTCCCCTCATGAGTCTGATGCTCAAGGACGTGAAGTTGGCAGTGGAGGGACGTCCGTTGTTGAAGTCGTTGTCCGTCGACGTTCCGCCGGGGGATGTGGTGACCCTTATGGGGCCCAGCGGCTGCGGCAAGTCGAGCCTGCTGGCGTATATCTGCGGCACGCTCGATCCTGCCTTCACGGCGTCGGGCGAAGTGACCCTCAACGGCCGCGGGTTGAAAGACCTGCCGGTGGAAACGCGGCGCGTCGGCATTCTCTTTCAGGATGATTTGCTTTTTCCGCACATGAGTGTCGGCGAGAACCTCGGCTTTGGTTTGCCGTCGGCTGTGAAGGGGACCGCGCGTCACGCCAGGATCGCGGCGGCCTTGCGCGAAGCCGATCTCGAAGGTTTCGCTGACCGCGATCCCGCGACGCTGTCGGGCGGCCAACGGTCGCGCGTGTCGCTGATGCGCGTGCTGCTGAGCGCGCCCGAGGCGCTGTTGCTCGACGAGCCCTTCGCGCGTCTGGATGTGACCCTACGTCAGCAAATCCGGGCTTTTGTGTTTTCGCACGCCCGCGCCAGCGGCTTGCCGGTGCTGCTGGTGACTCACGATGAGGCCGATGCCGTGGCGGCGGGCGGCCCCGTCATTTCCCTTTAGCGTGTGTGCTTGGGCTGCAGCGTCGCGCACCAGATGTCGGTGAGGGTGGTGAGGAGCGCATTGCGGTCGGCCGACCAGCCGCCGTAATAGTGCGAGGACATGCAGCGGTGCAGCTGGAGGATCAAAAGGTAGGCGCGGCGCTGCGCCTCCTCCGGCGTGAAGTGCGGCCACTTCTTGCGGTTACGGACCATGGCCTCGGCGTGGGACTCGAGTCGGGCCTGGTACTCGGCATTCACTTCCGCGGGCATCTCGCGCAGCACAACTTTGGTGCTTTCGGCATAAGCGTCCCAGGTGTCGAAAATCTTGACCATCCAAGCCTTTACGCTGGCTTCCGAGGCGTCCGGCAGGGCATCGAAAGCCTCCGACATCATCAGCGCCTGGTCCCACATTTCGGACAGCAGCTCGCGGATGATGTCCTGCTTGCCGGCGAAGTGGGTGTAGACCGTGGCGCGGCTGGTGCCGGCGGCGCGGGCAATGTCATCGATTCCCGTGGCCTGTGTTCCGTTCTTCACGAACAGCTCGCGAGACACCTGAATAAGGCGTTGACGTGTATAATTTTTCTGCTGTTTACGCAGAGGGATCGGTTTTACTTGCGTCATTGGATACTGTGATTCCATCTATGCCCCTTGCGGGGAGGCGGCGTTGCCGTGTGTTGGGCGTGAAAGGGGGAAAGAGCCCTTTTCCTCCAGATGCATAACACCTAGCACATCGTTACCGTCTGTTACTATACACTAGGCTGATTACATGACACTGTACAATAAACTGTCGTTAATTTAGCCGTTTTCTCCACAAATTACAGCTCGGGAGGGTTGGGCGTGGAGAATAGCCCCACAGGCCCCCCGGTTACCCGGCAGGGCCTTCCGGTCGGGCTTTTACTTCTTAATATGCCTCCCTCCCCATCGGCGTCGCAGGAGGCTACAGCATGTTTCTTTCCCGGCACTTCGTGATGACCACCGTGGGCGCCGCGGCTCTGCTGAGCGCCGGCGCGGCTTCGGCCGAAACCCGTGGCTACGTGGTCGACTGGTTCCATGTCGCGACCGCTTTCACCGAGGCCAACTGCCCGAAGGGCCTGAACCCGCTTTCGGACGACTTCTACAAACATGAATTGAAGCGCCTCGGCTACGCCAACAGCGACGTCGAGCGGCTGATGAAGGATTTCCCGAACGGCGAATATATCCCGATCACCACCAACCGTGGACGGGTCGACGGCAAACCGGTGAACATCTACGCCAATCCGTGGACCGCGCCGGACCCGATGCTGATGAACGTCAAAGGCACCGCGGCCTACGGCTTTAATCTCGACGGCAGGAGCGGCGCCAATGATTTCGTCGACCCCGAAACCAAGGAGCGCGGTGTCGACAACCAGATGTTCCGCGCCGTGGGCTGCATCAACAACTTCGCGGTCAATCCGCCGAACCAGCCGATTTACCCCTTCGCGCAGTGGGATCTCACGCGCGACTCTTCGCCGGCCTGGCTGATTCAGATCAGCGGCATCGATGACGCCCTCAATGACGACGATGTCACCGTCACCCTCGACAAGTCCGTCGATGTCATCCAGCGCGACGCCAACGGCAACGCGGTGGCCGACATGACCATGCGCGTCGATCCCAACTCGCGCTCACACACGGTCGTCAAGGCCAAGATCAAGGACGGCATGCTGGTGAGCGAAAAGTTCAACATGCAGTTCGAGTCCGATCCGATGCTGATGCCGATGTTCGACTTCAAGAACAGCAAGCTGCGCTTCAAGCTTAAGGACGACGGCGGTTTGGAAGGCGTGCTGGGCGGTTATCACGCCTGGTGGCCGATCTATTGGAGCTACGCGCAAGGCGGCTGGATCGTCGAACATAGCGCCGGACTTAATATCCCAGGCATTTACTATGCTTTGAAAAAAATGGCTGATGCCGATCCCGATCCGAAGAGCGGCGAAAACCGCGCGATCTCGACCGCCTGGCGCATCACGGCGGTGCCGTCGATCCTCGTCGGTACGGCAGAGCCCCAGACCGCACAGAAGTAAGGTTAGATTTGCGATGAAGCTTGTGTTTGCGAAAGCCGGATTGTTTGTTGCCGCCGCCGTGGCCTTGGCGGCGTGCTCGCCTGCGGGTGGCGGCAAGGAGAATGCGTCTGCTTCGGCCACCACGGCTATGACCGCCAGCCAAGCCGGCGGTCCGGCGATCATGCGCCGCCTGACGCAGGAACAGTACGAGCAGATCATCGCCGATGTCTTCGGCTCGACCATCACGCTCGGCGGCCGCTTTGAGCCGGACGTGCGCGAGAACGGCCTGCTGGCCGTGGGCTCCGGCCAGGTGAGCGTTACCGCCGCTGGCCTTGAGCAGTACGATGTCATGGCGCGCAACGTCGCGGCGCAGGTCACCGACGAAAAGCGCCGCGCGACCTTACTGCCGTGTGCGCCGAAAGATGCAAAGGCCGCGGACGATGCTTGTGCCCGCGAAACATTGTCGAAGGTCGGCCGCTTGCTGTACCGCCGCCCGCTGACCCAGGCGGAAATCGACGGCCGCGTCGCCAAGGCCGCCGAAGGCGCGGTGAAATTGAAAAGCTATTACGCGGGTCTCGAAGCCAGCCTCGCCGGCATGCTCGTCTCGCCGCAGTTCCTATTCCGCGAGGAGCTCGTCGAAGCCGATCCGTCGCGCAAGGGCATGACGCGCTTGAACGGCTACACCAAAGCCGCGCGCTTGAGTTTTTTCCTCTGGAACGCCGGTCCCGACGACGAACTGCTGCGTGCCGCCGAAACCGGCGAGATTCACACGGCAAAGGGCCTGACCAAACAGGTCGACCGCATGCTGGCCAGTCCGCGTCTGAAGGAAGGCACGCGCGCCTTCTTCACCGACATGCTGGAGTTTGATCGCTTCGGCACGCTGGCCAAGGACGCCGCGATCTATCCGAAGTTCAATTTCAAGGCGGCGCAGGAAGCGCAGGAGCAGACTCTGCGCACCATCGTCGACCACACTGTCACGCAGAACGCCGACTACCGCGATCTGTTCACCACGCGCAAAACCTATCTGACCCGCTTGCTGGGCGCGATCTATCGCGTGCCGGTGGACCAGCCGACGGGCTGGGTGCCGTACGAGTTCCCCGAGAACGGCGGACAGGCCGGCATCCTGACGCAAGTCAGTTTCGTCGCCCTGCATTCGCATCCGGGCCGCACATCGCCGACGCTGCGCGGTAAAGCTTTGCGTGAAGTATTGTTGTGCCAAAAGGTTCCCGACCCGCCGGGCAACGTCGACTTCAAGATCGTGCAGGAAACCAGCAACCCGAGCTTCAAGACCGTGCGGCAGCGTCTGAACGCGCACGCCACCGAAGCCATGTGCAAAGGCTGCCACAAGATCACCGATCCCATGGGCTTGGCACTTGAGAACTTCGACACCATCGGCGGCTACCGCACGAACGAAAACGGCGCGCCCATCGACACCAGCGGCGAACTGGACGGCATCAAGTTCAACGACGCCGCCGGTCTCGGTAAAGCCGTGCACGATCATCCGGGCACCACGAGCTGCCTTGTCAACCGCGTCTATTCTTACGCGGTCGGCCGCGTGGCCACACCCAGCGAGAAAGATTGGGTGAAAACCAACCTTGAAAAGCGTTTTGCCGAGGACGGCTACAAAGTTCCGCAGCTGTTCCGGCGCATCGTCACGAGCGATACGTTCTTCCGCGTGATTCCGCCCGCGGAGAAACCGCCCGCTGAAAAGCTAGCCGGGAAAACCGCCGCGGCGGAAAAACTCATTCAAACAGGAGAGCTGAAATGAGCGCAGTCACCAGAGCGGCGACCCGTCGCCGGATCCTTCAAGGCATGATGGGCGGCGCCGCCGTCACCGTTGGCCTGCCTTTCCTCGACTGTTTTCTCAACGGTAACGGCACCGCACTGGCCGCCACCAACGCGCAGCTGCCGGTGGTGTTCGGAAGCTGGTTCTGGGGCTGCGGCCTGACGCCGGGCCGCTGGGAGCCGCAGTCTCTCGGCGCCGGATACAAGCTCCCCGTGGAACTCCAGAAGCTCGCGAGCTTCCGTGATCAGCTGACGATCTTCAGCGGCATGAAAGTGTTCATGGACGGCAAGCCGCCGACACCGCATCAAACCGGGCATCAGGGCATTCTCACCGGCCACGTGCCGAAGCCCGGCGTGAAGGCCGACTACGCTAGTCTCGACGTGCTGATCTCCGACCAGATCGGCACCAAGACGCGCTTCCGTTCGCTGGAAGTCACCGGCAGCGGCAACGCCCGCGATACTCTCAGCCGCCGCAGCGCAAGCGTGCAGAACCCGTCGGAAGTTTCGCCGATGGCGCTCTACAACCGCATCTTCGGCCCTGAGTTCAAGGACCCGAACGCCGCCGCGTTCACGCCGGACCCGAAAGTCATGGTGCGCAAGAGCGTGCTGTCTTCGATCTCCGAGGAACGCGCCGCGCTCGCCAAGAACCTGGGCTCGGCCGACAAGGCCCGCCTCGACCAGTACTTCACCTCGCTGCGCCAGCTTGAAAACCAGCTCGAGATCGAGCTGCAGAAGCCGGCACCGATGGCGGCCTGTACGCATCCGGGCAAGCCCGAGGAAACCGTACAGGGCCTTGAGGTCAATGCCGCGGTGAAGAACGTGAAGTTGATGTCGGACCTGATCGCGCATGCTCTGGCCTGCGGTCAGACTCGCGTGTTCAACGTCGCTTTCGCCGACGCCACCTCGTCGGTGCGCAAGCCCGGCGAAACCGCGACGCACCACATCCTGACCCACGAAGAAGCCATCGACGAAAAGCTCGGCTATCAGCCGCGCGCGCAGTGGTTCAACGACATCATCATGGGCAGCCTGGCCGATACGGCGAGCGCGCTGCGCAACGTCCGCGAAGGCGACGGCACGCTGCTCGACCGCACGCTGTTGCTTGCGACCTCGGAAACCGGCTTCGCCAAGATCCATTCGTTGGAGAACATTCCGATGATGATCATCGGCAAAGCCGGCGGACGCATCAAAGGCGGCCAGCACATCCAAGCCAAAGGCGATCCCGCGACCCGCGTCGGCCTCACCGTCCAGCAAGTCATGGGCGTTCCGGCCAGCAGCTGGGGTACGGAGTCTCTGGAAACGTCCAAAACGTTCACGGAACTGCTCGCCTAAAGTTACGTGCTTTAGCGACTCTTCGGACCCGGCCCATGGTTTCTCACGGGGAACATGGGCCGGATCTTTCTTAAGGCCGAATTTTTTTAGGGGATGTCGATGAAACTCTGCGCCACCTCGAAGATGCTCACCGTGTGCGGCCTGGCGTTGGGCCTGATGGCCACAGGCGCCGCCGTTGCACAACAAAGCGGCAAGGACGCCGCACACGATCGTCACGAGAATTTCGAGAAGATGGGCGACGCGTTCGAAAAGCTGGAAAAAGAAACCAAGAAAAAGAAGCCGGATAACACCGTAATCCAACGCGAAGTAGCGTTGATCTCGCAGCTCGGTAAAGAGTCCGTGACCTGGTTCCCCGCGGGCAGCGGCCCCGGCAATGGTTTTAAGACCGAAAGCCTCGCCGAAGTCTGGACGCAGCCCGAAGCCTTCAAGGATCTGCAGGACAAATTTCTGGCCGCGTCGGCCAAGCTCAGTGATTTGGCGGCGGCGAATACCGTCACGCACGCCGATGTCGAGCACACCGGCGAAACGTGCAGCGAATGCCATAAGAAGTTCCGCAAAGAATCGAGCATATTCTCGATCTTCGGCGGCTGAAGTTATGGGAGCGTTTGTTTGAGGAGACGGCCATGCGGATGATCACTGCGGCGGCTGCCGCGACCTTGGCGATGATGAGCGTGTCGGGTCTGACGGCGGCGACCAAGCCCGACGCCAAAAACGCTGCCGTGATGGCGACGCCGCCGGGGATCACCCTGCAGTCGGTGCGCGTGGGGGGTGGCGGCGGCATGGGCGGCGGTACGGCCATGACGGTCTACGCCGACGGCAAAGGCAAAACGCTCTATACCTTCGACAAGGACACCACGCCGGGCAGTTCGGCCTGCGTCGGCGAATGCGTGGCCGCATGGCCGCCGATGGTTGCCCCGCCCAGCTCCGTGCCGACAGGTGATTGGTCGATCATCACGCGCGATGACGGCAGCCGGCAGTGGGCTCTGAAGGGCAAGCCGCTCTATACGTTTGTCAAGGACGAGCGGGTCGGTGAAGCCAAGGGCAATAACGCGGCCGAGATGTGGCGCACGGCGGTATTCAAGCCGCTGGAGGGCGCGGTGTTCCCCGAGGGCATCAGCACGGAAGAAGCGGTCAACGCGCCGGGCTGGACGCTGGTGAACGCGCGCCGCATGACGCTTTACACGCGCGACGGCGACACGGGCTTCGGCAAGACGACCTGCGCCGGCGCCTGCCTCGATACCTGGATTCCGCTGACGGCGCCCGCCGTCGCGAACGTCATGGGCGACTTCGCGCCGCTCAACCGCGGTGACGGCATCCGGCAATGGACGTGGCGCGGCAAGCCGCTTTACACCTACACCGGCGATACCGAGGCCGGAGATGTGAAGGGCGAGGCGCGCGATCAGAAATGGCGCGCCGTTATGCTGGTGAAGTACTTCAACCCCGCCAATGTCGTCATCACCACCAGCCCGCGTCACGGCGCGATGTTCGCGACGGCCAACGGCATGACGCTGTACGCGCGGGATGCGAACAAGTTCAGCGGCGGCGGCGCCAGCCATGCCGACCGCAGCGTGGCGCGCGGCACGCCCGCCACCGGCCGCATCATTGACGTGAAGGGCTGCGATCAAACGTGCGCGGAAACGTGGACGCCCTTCAAAGCCGCCGCCGACGATCAGCCCACGGGCTATTGGACGATTTCGGTGCGCGAGGACGGCACCCGCCAATGGGCCTACATGGGCTATCCGCTGTACACCTACACAAAAGACGCGCCGGGTACCGCGCGTGGTCACGACATCTATGACATCACCGGCAAAATCCCGTCCTCAGGGGAACCGGCGCAAACCGCGGGCGCGCAAGCTTTGTACTGGCGCGTGGCGCTCCCTTAGGTGCGCTCAGCGTGAGGCTCGGCGCGGGCTTAAGCTTCGTAAAATCAGCCACTTCCTTATTGTTGCCGGATTCTTGAGCCGGTAGACTTGCGTTGCCGGTGGAAGGGCTCGCCTTAAATCAGCCCAATGCCGACCGCATTTGGAGCGCTATTCCATTAGATACTCGACTGACAGCCGAAACAGGTTCTGATCGCGGCACGCGACAAGACGGTCAGGACGGTTCAAGGGAAGGACGGCAACTTATGACGGACAGAAATTTTTCACGGCGCAAGTTACTCGAACGCGGTCTGCGGCTTCCGCTTGGCGGCGTATTGTTGGCGGCGGCCGGCGCCACGTTGACAAGGGCCGCGCAGGCCGCCGAGAAAGTCTGCGTCGATATGGAGCATCTCGACAGCGGCCAGAAGAGCATTCGTGAGTCGCTGAATTACACCAACAAATCACCTCACCCGAACATGACCTGTGGGCAGTGCGGCTTCTTCGAAGCCAAGGCCGACGGCTGTGGCGATTGCATGATTTTCACCGGTCCGGCCGCCGCTGCCGGCCACTGCGATTCCTGGAGTGCGAAGAGCTAACACTCCGCGCGTTTTTTTTGTCATGATGACGGCGGTTCTCCAGGGGCGGGGAACCGCCGTTTGCTTTAAGGGCCTTCCGTGAACGAACATCGCGTGTCTGCGAAAGTCTGGGACTTGCCGGTCCGTGTGATCCACTGGCTGCTGGTCCTGCTTATTGTTATGTCGTGGTTGACGGCGGAGTTCGATCTTCTGCCGCTGCATCATCTCTCGGGCTATCTCATCCTGGCGCTGGTTATTACCCGCATCGCCTGGGGTTTCATAGGCAGCACCACCGCACGCTTTACCCATTTTGTGAAAGGCCCGAAAGCGGTCGCCGCTTATGCCGCGATCGTTTTTCAGCGCGGCGGCAAGTCCATCGTGGGCCACAATCCGCTCGGTGCGTTGAGTATCGTGGCCATGCTGGGCCTGCTGCTGCTGCAAACGATCCTCGGCCTCTTCAGCGAGGATGCCGATGGCGTGGGCCCCGGTCCGCTAGCCGACCTGCTGACGCGACAGACGGGACGCGCCGTCGCCGACGTTCACGAACTGGTCTTCAACGTGTTGCTTTTCACAATCGCATTACACATCGCCGCCGTGCTGTTTCATACCTGTTACAAGCGCGATACGTTGATCCGTCCGATGTTCACCGGGCGTAAAATTCTTTCCGACGGCAGTGTGCATGCCCTCCGTTTTGTGCCTTCAAAATGGGCGCTTGTGATCTTCGCCGCCGCCTTCGCGCTCGTTCTGATCATCGCCGCTGTTTAACGCCTTTTTTGTGCGGCGCGGTGCGCGGACGCGCCGATTTTGCGCTATGTTCGTGCCGTCGGGAGAGGTACAACGTGTCGCGCCCGTTCGGGCTTTCGGCCCGGCCGGGCTTTTTAATTCGAGGGAGGATCTGCCATGCACACCCGTCTGAAATGGACGTCGTTTCTGGTGGCTATGAGCGTCTCTGCCGTCGCCTTGACGGCCTGCGATCAAAACACCGTCGGCGATCTGCGGAAGCACGCCAGCAAGGAATGGCCGCTGACCGGCGGCGATTGGAACAACACGCGCTATTCGACGCTGAAGAAAATCGACGTCAGCAACGTCAAGCAGCTGGGCGGCGCTTGGATGACCAAGCTCGACGCCGCGCCGCGCGGCACGCCGGTGGTCACCGGCGGACGCATGTTCATCACCACGGGTCAGAACGCCTACGCGCTGAACCCCAAGACCGGCGAAATCATCTGGACGCAGAAACTGCCTACGCCGACCTACGGCCTGTTCAAGGGCGTGGCGACGGGCGAAGGCATGATTTATGTCGGCCTCGGCAACGCGCACATCGTTGCGTTGAAGCAGGACACCGGCGAACAGGTATGGGAAGGCACCGTGGGTGACCCGGGCGCGACGCGCGGCCAGTTCGTCGCCGGCGGTCCCACCTATGTGAACGGCCTCGTCATCAGCGGCCTCGCCAACGGCGATTACGGAATCCGCGGCCGCGTCACCGCGCTCGATGCGAAGACCGGCAAGGAAGTCTGGGTATTTTATACGATCCCTGGTCCGGGCGAGCCGGGCCATGAGACGTGGGCCCAGGACAATGAAGAATGGAAGCAGGGCGGCGGCGGCGTGTGGGCCATGCCGTCGGTCGATCCCGACTTAGGCCTGGTCTACGTCGCCGTCGGCAACCCGGTGCCGCAGTACGGCGGCGAACTGCGCCCCGGCGACAACCTTTACACCGACAGCGCCGTCGCCCTCGACATCAAGACCGGCAAAATGAAATGGCACTATCAGGTTGTGCACCACGACATCTGGGAAGCGGACCTTGGGTCGCCCTTCATCCTCTATGACGCCAAGCTTGACGGCAAAGACCGTAAGGGTATCGCCATCACCAGCACCAACGGCTTCATCTATATGCTCGACCGGGAAACCGGCAAGCCGATCCAGCCGATCGAAGAGATGCCGGTGCCCCAGAACGCGTTCCAGAAGACCGCGCCGACACAGCCGTTCCCGGTGGGCGCGGATCAGTTCGGCAACCGTTGTGTCGACAAGGACACCATCCCGGCGGGCTTCAAAGCGCTGTGCATGTACGATCCCATCAACTACGACCTGCCGAACGCGATGTATCCGATCCTGTCGACGCGCGCGGCGCCGCTGGCCTATAGCCCCAAGACCCAACGCTTCTATGCCACCGGGGCCAACTGGCCGTCCTGGATCAAGCGTCAGGTCGATCCCAAGTTCTTCGCCGCC
>JAIEMI010000331.1 GCA_019752235.1 Rhodospirillaceae bacterium | reverse complement strand
AGATGCGGACACTCGCGCGACAGCCCCGAAGACGCAGCAAAGCTACTCCCGCGCCGCGAGGGCGCGAAACTTTTCAAGGCGATGACGTTAGTCTGCCGGACTCCACCACGCCTCCAGTGCATCGTCATCGTCCTGACCGGCGGCGCGGCTAAGTCGTTCGCCCGTTCGCGCGGGCCAAATTCCGGCGCGGCGAAGCAGGAGACTTTAGCGCATTGACGGAGGTTTCACCCGTGCGTGCCCAAGCGCCGATGAGAGACGCGGACGACATGAATTGGACCGCTTTGCGGGCCTTAAGTATTCAGAACGACGCCTCCGACAACCCGAATTTCAAGCCTTGAGCCTCATCAGCTGCCGCACGCGTCGGTGCCAAACTACGCTGCAGGAGGGTTCGTTTCTGCTGTCGCCGAACGACAATTTCCTGCTGTGTGGCCCTGACCTATGGGCATCGCCGTCCCTTGGCGAAACCATCGCTCCTAGCTTTTTTCCCCGCCGTG
The DNA here is from genome assembly GCA_019752235.1 of Rhodospirillaceae bacterium. Taxonomy (GTDB): domain Bacteria; phylum Pseudomonadota; class Alphaproteobacteria; order Rhodospirillales; family Rhodospirillaceae; genus SHVO01. Next base: position 16,143 of record JAIEMI010000331.1, on the reverse strand, counting down.
GTCGGCTCTTACGATCCTTCCTCACGGCTCCTCGCGGACGCTGCGCTCCAAAAAAGCTCTCCGCTCCGGTCCTCCGCTGTCGCTGCGGCCCAAGAGGGTTCGCAGGGCCAACGCTGCCCATAACGGTCGGCCATCGCAGGGAATTGTCTCAGCGACTTTAGGAGTAACGAACATGGCAGCTATCGGTTTTGTCACCAAGCAAGAGAACGGCGGCTTCAAGGGTCAGCTCAAGACTCTCAGCATTCGGGCCGACATCGACATCGTTCCGAACAAGGATAAGGCCCACGAGACGCAGCCCGATTATCGTGTCCTCACACGCGGCACCGAGATTGGCGCCGGATGGGTCCGCACGGGTGAAACCTCCGGCAAACCCTACGTCTCCCTCAGCCTCGCCGCGCCGGAATTTGGTCCGCGCAAACTCTACGCGAATTTGGGCCGCGCCGCCGGTCAGGACGACGACGACGCCTTCGCCGTCATCTGGAATCCAGCCGACTAACGCCATCGCACACAAACTCCCGCGCCTTCGCGGCGCGGGAGTTTTGTTGTGTCAGGGACGCGAAAAAAGCGCGGAGAAGCACCCGACTCTGCGCTTTAGGTGAGCATCGGTCGTGGGATAGGTGGCGCAACAAGGGTAAAGGAGGCCGAAGATGAGACAAAAGTGAGACCAGCGGCGCCGTCAATTGTGGCGTCCTAGCGTCTGGGCACTCGAAAAACATACCGTGTTTTGTGTGTTGTTCACCAATGGTTGTCCAAATAATTGTGGTCGCCACCGACGGAGATGATTTTACACGCGAGACAACAAGATTCGCTCAACTGAGTACAAAAATCGGCCATCCCGCGAACCGAATAGTCGCGGTATTCGGCAAGCAAGACGCGCGAAACGGGGGATGGAATTTGACGCTGACGGAGGAAACCCCGGATGGAGACGCAACACGATCCCGAGCGAGCCGAGACTAACATGCGCGCCGTCGCCACCATCTGCGTACAGTTCGCGTATCGACGCCATTTTCGCACCGCATTTGCCTATTTCCGTGAGCGAGTGTGTGGACCCCTGATAGGCCACGTCACACCGACAGCGCCCCCCGCGTAATCAATCGAACAACTGCGAGAGACACCGGCGTTCGTCATTGCTGGTGCTTGTGGTTTGGAGAACCACGCCTAAAAACTGACGGAGCAGTGAATGGAAACCGAGGCAAATCCCGAGAGGCAGAAGCCCGCCGAAGACGATCCAATCCTTTGCTACAAGGAGGCCGCCAGCTTCCTTGGCAAAGCGTATCAAACCCTTGCAAATCTCCGCTCAAGCGGCACCGGACCTGTCCAAGACGGGGACGGATACCGCCGTTCCGAACTCGTCCGTTGGAACAACGAACAAGCCGAAAGGCGGCGCTTACGTGAGGAGGCACGGCGTGATGCACGGAAGCATAAAGATCAGCTTAGTCTTTTTGACTATCTACGGCGCAACCCAAATCGCCGCCGCGACGTATCGACCGGCTGAATTTCGCCTGTACTGGAATCCTACGCCGAGCGTGCCTGTCGGGCTCTATTGGCGCACGGATTCCGCTTATACGCGAGGCGATCTTGTGGTTGCGCGGCCTCCCGCTGCCGCGCGCGATCTTGCTGCTGCGCGCGGCATTTTGCCCAAGACCATGCCGCTCCTGAAGCGTGTCGCAGCAACGGAAGGTGACGAAATCTGTGCAAGCGGCACCACGATTTCGGTCAACGGCAAGGCGCTGGCCGAGCGCCTCGTTACCGACTCAAAAGGCCGCGCGATGCCTGCCTGGGACGGCTGCCATCGGCTCGGCGATGAAGTCTTTTTGTTGCTGCCCGAGGTGCCGGGGTCGTTCGACGGCCGATATTTTGGGGCTATCCCGCGCGCGTCCGTCATCGGAAAAGCCATCCCACTTTGGACCCATTGAGAAGGAATTTGACGCCATGCAGATCGCTTTTGAGGTGCCCGAGACCGTAGCCGCGACCCTAAAAATCGTCGCTGAAAGATGCGCGACGGAGGCCAGCACGCATGGTCCGCTCACGGTGGAAGAGATGTTTGGGATGCTGGCGGAAGACCTCGCCATGACGGAAACCCGTCCCGGCTCGTGGGAGGCCGCCAATATGATCCAGGTCTTCACGTCCCACGGCTACAGCATTTGAGGCTGGTGGGAGTCTCCAGAAAGGAGCGGGATGGCAAGATAAAAGCATTGGAGGCTCGGTCTCCAATTTTCGTTGTCTGCACATGACTTAGATAGGAGATAGCGAGCGTGCCAATACTCCAAAGTAGCTCTACGCGCTTTCCGTGAGCGACGAAGATAACTTCACGCCGCGCCTTGGCAAGATCAAGGACCGCGGCGGCAAGGTTGGAAAGTCCTTCCTCAAGACGATGGCGATTGCCATCGCAAGGGCGGGTATCCGGCGCGTCCGTAACCCGTTTACGGGCGTGCGGACGGGACGCGGCGCCGGTGCGGGCCGCGTGCTGTCGGCGCGTGAGACGGCCTATCGAAGCCGGCGAGTGATGGTCAAAGCCCGGTTCGTGAAGATCAAGGGCCGTGGGGTCGGCGCAGCCCAGGCGCACCTTCGCTACATTCAGCGCGATGGCGTCACGCGCGAGGGACACCCCGGCGACCTTTACGGCGCGGAGGTCGACCGGATCGACGGCAAGGATTTCTTGAAGCGGTGCGAAGAAGACCGGCACCAATTCCGGTTCATCATTTCAGCCGAGGACGGCGACCGCTACGACGACCTGAAACCGTTCGTGCGCCGCGTCATGCAGCAGATGGAACAGGATCTCGGGACCAAGCTCGATTGGGTCGCGGTGGATCACCACAACACCGGCCACCCTCATACCCACATCGTCTTGCGCGGCCGCACGGACAGAAACAAAGACCTCGTCATCGCGCGAGACTATCTGAGCGCAGGCATTCGCGAGCGCGCTGCCGAAATCGTGACGTTTGACCTGGGCCTCCAAACGGACTTGGAAATGGAGCTGCGGCGGACCCGCGAGGTGGAGCTGGAACGCTTCACACCGCTGGACCACAAACTCTGCGCCGAACAGAAGCAGCACGGCCAGGTCATCGGCGTCACGAAGTCGCGCAATCCCCAGGACGACGCCCGGCGTGCCGCCCGGCTTCAAAAGTTAGGTCGCCTCGGGCTTGCAAACGAAGTGAAGCCCGGCCTGTGGAAACTGGACGACAACGCAGAGGAAAAACTACGCGCCATCGGAATGCGCGGCGACATCATCAAAACCCTTCACCAAGAACTCAAAGCCAAACAGGTTCACCGCGCCCCGGACGAATGCGTGATCTATGACCCCACGGGCCCCCAGGCTCGGACTGTCACAGGGCGAGTGCTGTCTAAGGGGCTCTCCGATGAAATTTCAGACCGCCAGTACATCATACTCGATGGGACGGACGGGTTCTCCCACTACATAGACATCGGCCAACCCAAGGCCGACGACCCGGTCACAGAGGGCAGCATCATCGCTGTTTCACCAAAGAAGAAGGGCGCGCGGGACGTTGATAATCGTATCGCGGAAGTCGCGCAGGCGAATGGGGGTGCCTACGACGAGGCGGCGCACCGTCGGATAGACCCCACGATCACGGCCGAGTTTGCGCAAAGCCATGTGCGGCGCCTTGAAGCGATCCGGAAACTCACCGGCAACGTAGATCGCGACAAGGACGGACGTTGGACCGTCGGGGCCGATTATCTCGATAAAGCCGCAGATTTTGAACGCTGGCTCGCACGCACATCACCTGTTGAAATTAAAACCCTTTCCTCGGTGGCGATCGAGCGGCAGGTGTACGCGGATGGGCAAACATGGCTCGATCAGGAATTGACGACAGCGCATCCCACGCCGCTACGCGATGCGGGCTTTGGCCGAGAGACGCGAGAAGCCCTTGTACAGCGGCGGAAGTGGTTGGTTGAACAAAACCTCGCCCGTCAGGAACAGGGCCGAGTCGTCTATCCCAAAAACCTTGTGAAAGACCTCAAAGCCCGCGAACTGACACGCATCGGAGCAGAACTCGCGAAGGAACACGGCCTGACGTACGCGGCGCATGGTCGTGAGATTTCAGGCATTTACCGTAAATCGGTCCGTCTTGTGAGCGGTCGCTTTGCGATGATCGAAACCTCGCGCTCGACCTTCACACTCGTTCCGTGGCGCTCCGTGCTCGAAAAGAATCTCGGCGCTCATGTCGCCGGCATTTTGCGCGGCGGAAACATTTCTTGGACGATTGGGCGCGGAAAAGGGCTCACTCGGTAAATGAAAGTATAAGAATTCTTATACTCGGTAAGTCTCGGTAAAAGATTCAGACTCCCGCTCGCAATCGATTTGCGTCTTTCATTTCGTCCAAGGCGCTGACGCGCGGATGCGAGGACGTGATGAAGCTCTCCAAGTTTCTCATCGGCCAAATATCAATCACCGCACTTGTCGCGGCCGGTGGCCTTGTTATCGCTGCCCAGGTCGCCGCCGTCGCATTGAAACCCCGTCCCTTGGGAGAGGCATGGTTCCAGGTTGGGAAAGCCGCCGTCTATACCCCAGCGCGCTTACCAACTTGGTGGTCTCAGTGGGGATCGACAGACCGTGAACCTTTCGAGCGCGCCGCGACCGTCGTCGCGTTCAGCTTGGCGTTCGGGTTTCTGTTGAGCATCCTTTGGCGCCAAAAGGTGACGTTCCGTTCGACCACCTATGGCTCCTCACGCTGGGCTACATCCGAAGACATCGAAGGGGCGGGCCTCCACACGAAGCGTGGCGTCATCCTCGGGGAGTGTGACGGGGAGTATCTACGGCACGATGGGCCAGAGCATGTGATGGTGGTCGCGCCGACACGTTCCGGCAAAGGCGTCGGGCTTGTGGTCCCAACCCTCCTGACCTGGACAGAGTCCGTCATTGTCCATGACATCAAAGGGGAGAATTGGGCACTGACCGCCGGATGGCGCTCCCGTATCTCGCATTGCCTCCTGTTCAATCCGACCGAGCCGCTGTGTGCTCGCTTCAATCCGCTCTTGGAGGTCCGAAAGGGTGATAACGAAATCCGTGACGCGCAGAACATCGCCGACATCCTGATTGATCCCGAAGGTGCCGGCGAACATGAGTCCCACTGGCGCAAGACCGCCCACTCGCTGCTGATCGCCATGATTATCCACGTCCTCTACGCCGAAGAAGACAAGACCCTGGCCCGTGTTGCGGAGCTGATGTGTGAGCCCGGCCACTCGTTTGAAAAAACGCTGAGGCAGATGAAGAAGACAAACCACCTTGGAACCTCGGATAAGCCGCAGGTCCATCCCGTCGTCGCTCAATCGGCTCAAGAGGTGTTGAACAAGGAAGACAAGGAGCGGTCGAGCGTCGTGTCCACGGCGGTCTCATTTCTGAGCGTTTACCGCGACCCACTGGTGAAGCAGGCGACCGCCGCGAGCGACTGGCGCATTGAAGACCTTACCCAGGCCAAGCGGCCGGTCTCGCTGTACTTCGTGATTCCGCCGTCGGATATCTCCCGCACCCGCAGGCTCATACGCCTCATCCTCAGCCAGATCGGGCGCCGTCTCACGGAAGCCGTGGTGGAAGACGGGTCCGCGCCGCGCGAACACGACCTCCTTTTGTTGCTCGACGAGTTCCCCCAGCTCGGTAGGCTCGACTTTTTCCAGAATACGATGGCTTACATGGCCCATTACGGCCTCAAAGCATTCCTCATTGCCCAATCGTTGAACCAGATCGATGAAGCCTATGGGAAGGACAGTTCAATCCTCGACAACTGTCATGTGCGCGTTGTGTTCTCGACCAACGACGATAAAACGGCGAAGCGCATTTCGGACGCGCTGGGGACCACGACTGAGACCCGTATCCAGCGTAATGTGTCCGGCAATCGTTTCTCCGGCTTCCTTTCGTATGAGAATGTCAGCCGTCTCGAAGTTGCCCGCCCTCTCCTGACCTTGGGTGAGGTCATGCAGATTCCCCGAGACCAGGAGATCATCATGGTCTCCGGAGTCTCGCCCATCCGGGCAAAGAAAATCAGGCACTACAGGGACAAGAACTTCACTGAGCGTTTACTGCCGGCACCGACCCTTGAAGCTGGGTTGTTTTCCGACCGGCCTTCGGGACGGAAAAATGATTGGGCGGGCCTTGTGAGCAGGTCCGATCCAAAATCGAAGTCCGTTGCGCCCGAGAAGGCGGCACCGACACCTCAAACAGTAACTCCGACTGCCGCTCCGGCGTCGAATATGGCTGAGTCAGCATCGGCGGCAGTGAACACACCGCAGCAAGCGGCGCCGTCTCCCCAACAGGCCGCACCTGAGCAACAAGCACCGACAGAGAAAAAAATTCCTTCTGAGCCAGTCGCTAACCCTGCGCCAGAGGTGACGCCGGTCGCGGCGGATACACCAGCGGCAGCGCCGCAGGCGGAAGTTGTGTCAACACAGTCGCCAGAACAGTCCCCATTGCCAGAACCACCTTCAAACAACCCTTCCGACACGGCGAAGGCGACTTCCCCGCAAGAACCGACCCGGAAAAGGAATTCCAAGCAAAAGGGGAAAGATGCTGCGGACGACCGGCAGGGCAACATATTTGCCAGGTACGGCGCACACCCTGATCGTGCGCAGGTCGCTGATCGCGGGGCCTCGCGATGAAGCAGCGATATCAACTGTATTTATCCCCCGACAGGTCGAGGCGCTTAGAAAACCTTTGTCTGCGCAAAGGTGCCGCTAGGTCCGCGATCCTTGAAGCGGCTCTCGATGCCTATTTGGATAAGCAGGGTGCGAACGAGCTGGATGATCGGCTTGGAAAGCGTCTGCAACGCATGGAGAAAGATCAGGCCGTGATCGCGGAAGCCGTCGGCCTCTTTGTTCAACACTACCTGACCGTCACTGCGCAGGTGCCGATCGGAGACGACGTTGCAGAGACAGTCGGCCGCGAGCGCTTCGACGGATTCAAGACTCGACTCCTTCAACATATCACCGGCGGCGGCGAATTTACTTATGACGCGCTGAACCTCAACACACCGCAAGAGAGCGCTTGATGCAACAAGCAACGACCCTTGAGCGCCATCGCACCATGCTTCGCACCGCCATGGGACCGCGTATTGCGGCCGCATTGGCTGACCCAAGAGTCGAGGAAATCATGGTCAACCCGGATGGAAGGCTGCGATTGGAACGAGTGGGCGAAGGCCGAATTGAAACCGACGACAGACTTAGCGCGGAAGAGGTTGAGCGGATTATCCGGTTGGTCGCTTCGCACGTTCACGTCGAAGTCCATGCCGGAAACCCGGAACTCAGCGCGGAATTACCCGATACCGGCGAGCGCTTCCAGGGTTTCTTACCCCCGGTTTCTCTCGCCCCGTGCTTCACCATCCGAAAGCCGGCAGCGGTGGTCTTCGACCTCGAGAGCTACGTCGCAAAGCACGTCATGCTCCCCATGCAGGCAGAAACCTTGCGTCGGGCTGTGGTCGAGCGCCGCAATATCCTGATTGCAGGCAGCACTTTCACCGGAAAGACGACGCTTGCCAACGCGCTCCTCAAAATTGTCGGAGATCAGGACGAGCGCGTAGTCCTGATTGAAGATACGCGCGAGCTGAAATGCACGGCAAAGGATTGCGTCGCGCTTCGCACGCAGCCGGGCGTCGTATCCCTCGCGGCTTTGGTTCGCGCGACCATGCGAATGCGCCCAGACCGCATTATTGTTGGCGAAGTCCGCGATAAGGATGCGCTGGATCTTCTGAAAGCCTGGAATACGGGGCACCCCGGCGGCATAGCAACGCTCCATGCCAATTCAGCATTGGCGGCGCTCTACCGCCTTGAATCCTTGATTTCAGAAGCGGTGGTAAACGTCCCGCGCTACCTCATCGCGGAAACCATCGACCTCATCGTGTTCATTTCCGGCCGCGGCAATGAACGTCGCATCCAAAGCATCACCGAAGTGAGCGCCCGGCTCGATGCTGCCGGTGAATACGTTCTTTCAGAACTCAAGACTCCCCATTTGCGCGCGATCTAAGGAGATATCTATGGTCAACATCCGTTCCCTCATTGCTCCCGTACTGGCGACCACGTTAACGACATTCCTGTGCGCGACGCCGGCCCTAGCGGCGGGATCGAATATGCCCTGGGAAAGCAGCCTCTCAGACATCGCTACATCCGTAAGCGGCCCCGTTCTTGCCGCTCTTGGAGTGCTGGTGATTTGCGGCGTCGCGGGCGCCGTGTCCCTTGGCGACAGCACTTCCGGGGTTCGCCGCGGATTGATGGCTGTCGTTGGGATCGGCATAGCCGCAAGCGCGACAACGCTCCTCAGTTGGCTTGGTTTCGCTGGGGGAGCGCTCGTCCCGTGAGCCAGTCCATCGAAGGCTTTGAAACGCCGCTTCATCACGCTTTGACCGATCCCCTTTTGCTGGCGGGCGCTCCTCGCACAATGGCGATCTTCATTGGAGCTATCGCGGCCTCTCTCGCCTTCGCAATCGGACTATGGATCACCGGGCTCCTCTTTTGGGTCGTATTTCATACGCTGGCCGTCGTTGCTGCGAAGCGCGATCCCCAATTTGGTGAAATCCTCGGCCGCCACCTCTTCCAGAAGGGCCATTACTCATGTTGAACCTCGGCCAATATCGCCAGCGTACTGATAAGCTTGCCGACCACCTTCCATGGGCGGCCCTGGTGGCGCCGGGTGTGGTGCTCAATAAAGACGGCAGCTTTCAGAGGACTTGCCGCTTTCGGGGGCCGGACCTCGAAAGTGCGACAGAATCAGAACTGATGGGCGCGTGTGCCCGCGTGAACAACGCGCTGCGCCGTCTTGGTACAGGTTGGGCCTTTTTCTTCGATGCGGAGCGGGTGGAAGCTCCGGCTTATCCCATTTCTCACTTCCCCGATCCGGCGTCTTGGTTGGTCGACGAGGAGCGCAAAACGGCATTTCTCGGCGGCGGTCGCGATCACTTTGAGAACATCTATCACCTGACCGTGATGTTTCTCCCGCCGACCGATCACGTCAGTAAATTCACTGATGCGTTCTTTGAAAGTGGCGATAAGCACGACGGCCGGAATTGGCGCCAGGAACTCGATGCCTATGTGATCGAAACGGACAGGGTTTTTGACCTTCTTGCCGGAGTGTTTTCCGAAATTGCGCTGCTCTCCGATGAAGAAACTTTGACCTATCTCCACGGGACGATTTCAGACCGGCGCCATCGTGTCGCTGTTCCTGAAATCCCAATGTATCTGGACGCTGTTCTTGTCGATACGCCGCTCGCCGGCGGCATGGAGCCGCAGCTCGGGTCACAACATTTGCGGACGCTTACGGTCGTGGGCTTTCCGTCGATGACGAACCCCGGCATTCTGGATGCGCTCAATCATTCAGGATTTACGTACCGCTGGACGACGCGATTTATCTGCCTCGACAAGGCCGATGCAAGCCGGGAACTCACCAAGCTCCGCCGGCAATGGTTCGCCAAGCGCAAATCGGTATTCGCTCTTATGCGCGAGGGCTTCACGCATGAACCGGCTCCATTGGTGGATTCCGACGCGGAAAATAAAGCCGTCGATGCCGATGCAGCATTCCAAGACCTCGGTAGCGATCTTGTGTCCTTCGGCTATCTCACGACCACAATAACGATTGCAGACCAAGACCCCATCCGGGCACAGGAGAAGATCCGGGAGATCGAGCGGATCGTTCACGGCCTTGGGTTTGCGTGCATTCGTGAAACCTTGAATGCGGTTGAATCGTGGCTCGGCTCACTTCCGGGTCAGGTCTACGCTAATGTACGTCAGCCGCTCATTCATACCCTCAACCTCGCGCATCTCATCCCGCTCTCGGCTGTGTGGGCCGGGCCTGCCACCAATGAACATCTTAAGGCGCCACCGCTGTTTTACGCTGAGACGGCCGGGGCGACACCGTTCCGCTTCTCAACGCACGTCGGCGACGTGGGTCACATGCTTATTGTTGGCCCAACCGGCGCCGGCAAGTCCGTGCTTCTTTCGTTTCTGGCCTTGCAATTCCGCCGTTATGAAGACGCGCAAGTCTACATCTTCGACAAAGGTAATTCCGCGCGTGCAGCCGTGCTTGCCATGGGCGGCGAGCATCATATCCTCGGCTCAGACGGGAGCCTCGCGTTCCAACCACTAGCGCGCATTGATAATGCCGGGGAACGGAGCTGGGCGCTTGAATGGGTTTGCGGACTCCTGGCCCACGAAACCGTCAAGATCACCCCGGACGTTAAGGAAGCCGTCTGGTCGGCGCTCAACTCGCTTGCCAGCGCCCCACGCACCGAAAGAACACTTACGGGTCTTTCCCTCCTAATTCAGTCGGCCGACCTTAAATCGGCTTTGAAACCCTACACGTTGGAAGGTGCTCATGGGCGTCTTCTGGACGCTGCCGCGGAAGTCCTCACCCTCGACGCGCTCCAGTGCTTTGAAACCGAAAAGTTGATGCACGAGACCAGCGCTGTGCTACCCGTCATCACCTATCTCTTTCACCGGCTTGAATCTCGCTTCGACGGGCGGCCGTCTTTAGTGATTATAGATGAGGCTTGGTCGCTCCTCGACAACGAGGTCTTTGCCGCACGGTTGCGCGAATGGCTCAAGACGCTCCGTAAGAAAAACGTGGCTGTAGTATTTGCAACTCAGTCACTCGCGGATATATGCGACAGCACGATTGCACCCGCGCTGATTGAAAGTTGCCCGCAACGCATATTTCTTCCCAACGAAAGGGCGTTGGAGCCACAAAGCCGCGAGGCATATGCTCGCTTTGGCCTGAATGAGCGGCAAATCGATCTGATCGCCACCGCGATCCCCAAGCGCGATTACTACCTTCAGTCCGCGGCCGGGAACCGACTGTTCGAACTTGGACTCGGTCCGACTGCCTTGGCGCTCTGCGGAAGCTCATCGCCGGCCACGCAAAAACTCATTGATACCTTCCTCGTCGAAGGTGGGGATTTTGCGCAACGCTACCTGGGCGCCTTCGGCCAGGAGTTGGCCGCTGCACGCCTGGCGCAGTTCTGTTCAAACACACAGGAGGCCGCATGAACCGTCGCAAGCTTCTCCTCAGTCTCACCGGCGCAGTCGTTGTCGTAGGTGTGGGTGTCAAAGTCCTACGGCCGGCGAAAGCGATCCCGGTTTTTGATTCCGCCAACTATGCCGAGAATCTGTTGCAGGCCGGGCGATCGCTGACGCAAATCGAGAACCAAATTAAGTCACTTCAGAATCAGGCCAAGAATCTTCTGAAGCTCGATTTCGATTCCGTCGGAGAGATGACGAATGCGCTGAACCGCATTTCTACGCTGATGGGTCAAGCGCAGCGCGTGTCGTTCAACGTCAACGACACGAATGCTAATTTCCTTCAACTCTATCCTTCCGAATTTAAGTCTGCACTGACGGCTGACGAGCGGGTGCGGGACGCGCGCACACGCTGGGAAGCGTCGATGGACGGCTACCGGCAGACCATGACCATTCAGTCGCAGGTCGTGGAAAACGTCTCGCGCGACGGTCAGCGTCTTGCGGACCTTGTTGCACAATCACAAGGCGCCCAGGGGTCACTTCAGGCCCAACAAGCCACCAATCAGCTTTTAGCGCTCACCACCCAACAGCAGCTCCAAATCTCCTCCATGATGGCGGCGCAATTCCGCGCTGAGACGCTGGAACGCGCCCGCCTGGCGCATGAGGAGGAGGAAGGGCGTCAGTCCTTCAAGAAATTCATGGGTAAACGAGACGCTTACACCCCGAACTAATCAAGCGCCGGAGCTAACGTACCGTGGACGATCTAAGCGTCATTGACTACTTCCTCGAAGAATTCATCCGCTACATCGACAGCGGCTTTGGTCTCTTGAATGGGGAAGTGGTCTATCTCGCGGGAACCCTAATAGTCATTGATATGGTTCTCGCAGCGGTGTTCTGGGCGCACGAAGGGCAGAGCGATGTTTTTATGCGGTTCGTGAAGAAGGTCCTCTACATCGGGGTCTTTGCCTTCATCCTTACGAACTTCGCCATGCTCGCGGATATTATCTTCAAATCGTTTGCCGGTCTTGGACTTGCGGCGACCTCTACGGGCATCACTTCCGATGAGCTGTTCCACCCAGGCCGGTTTGCCGGCATTGGCTACAAGACTGCCTATCCTCTCCTTGAGCACGCGGGGAATACGCTGAGTTATGCGCCATCGACTTGGCTCAGGGCGGCAGTGCTCCTTTTCTCTTGGGCCATGGTCATCCTTGCTTTCTTTGTGCTCGCGATTCAGTTCTTCGTTGCCATTCTGGAATTTAAGCTGACCACCCTTGCAGGCTTCGTGCTTGTTCCCTTCGCGTTTTGGAACAAGACATCGTTTCTTGCCGAACGAGTGCTGGGAATGGTCGTGACGTCGGGCATCAAGATCATGATGCTTGCCGTAGTCGCGGGCATTAGTGGGGGCTTTTTCTCTGACTTCACCGCAGCCATGGGACCAGAAGAACCAGAACTGCATGAGGTTATGGCGCTCGTTCTAGCTTCGCTGTCGCTGTTGGGGCTAAGTCTTTACGTCAATAGCCTTGCGGCCGGACTAGCCTCCGGTGCTCCTCAACTTGGTGCGGGCGCCGCTGCCGGGACTGTTGGCGGGGCGGCGGCGGCCACGGTGCTTGCAGGCGCCGCAGCTTACGGAACTGGCCGTCTCGCGTGGGGTGCTGCGTCAGGTGCCGGGCGGGGTGCGCTCCGCATAGGGACAGCGATCCGCAATTCGTTGGGAGGGAATAGCGGTGCTTCCACTGTAAAGCCCACCGCGGCATCGTCCGCGTCAACTCAAACATCGAATCGTGCGCGCATTGGGGGACTTGTACGCACGACGGCTCACGGCTCCGCGCAAGCCATGAAAGATGGCGACCGCGGCAGTCCAGGCGCAAACCCCAAGCTCGATGAGGAGAAATAACCATGCTGTTTAAGCGTGACCCCCAGCGCTATGGACTCACACCTGAACCGTCCACGCCGTATCAGAAAGCGGCGCAGGTATGGGACGAACGGCTTGGCACTCTTCGCGAACAATCTCTCACATGGCGGCGGGTATCCGCCGGCCTGATTATCATTTCCTTGATCCTGGCGGGTGGATCGATCTGGCAGGCTCAACGGAGCCACATCACTCCTTATGTCGTGGAGATCGATGGAAATGGCGCGGCGCGCGCCGTCGCGGCCGCAAACGCAACTTACAAACCAAACGACTTAGTCATCGCACGGCACTTGTCACAATTCATAGAAGACGTGCGTTCACTCTCTATCGATCCCCTGGTTATCCGTGCCAATTGGCTTGGGGCCTACGGCCTAATTACCGACAAAGCCAAGCCATTTCTCGACGACTTCGCGAAATCGACCAGCCCCTTTGACCGCGTCGGTGAACGGAGCGTCGCGGTGCAGGTCTCCAGCGTCGTTCGCGCAACTGACAACACCTATCAGGTCAAATGGTCGGAACAGCATTACGAGCGATCCACGCTCACGTCCACGCAGGACTGGACCGCCATGCTGACCTTGGTATCGGCGACCCCGAAGGACGAAACAGAGGTCTTGAAGAACCCCTTGGGTCTCTACGTCAACGGAATTGCATGGTCACGCGATATTAAAGCCGCACAGCGCTAGAGGAGGTTACCATGATCCGCAGCTACATCTTTGCCGCTTCACTTCTTGTCCTCGGCGCGTGCGCGACCAAGAAAGAGCCGCCGCCGCAAATCACCTATGACCAAGACAACTTCAAAGAAGCTGTCGCGATCAAGGAAGATCCAGCAGTCGCCGATTTCGAGCCGCCCAAGCCGCAATTTCCCAAAGAAAAGGACGATCAACGTCCGCCGGTGGCTCGCGTCGAAGCCGCAAACAGGACCGCCCTGCAGGAGCCAGTCGCCCACCGCTATTTGAATGCAGCTCAGGTCTATGAGTATGCCGAAGGCGCGATTTACCGGCTTTATACGGCTCCGGAGCAAGTCAGCGATATTGCGCTCCAACCTGGTGAAACTCTCAGCGCCGTTTCCGCCGGCGATACTGTCCAGTGGGCGATTGGCGATACCGTTAGCGGTGAAGGCTCAAATCGCCGGGTGCATATCCTGGTTAAGCCGCACGCCTCTAAGCTGAAAACGAACCTCGTCATCATCACTAACCGCCGCAGTTATCACCTGCAACTGGATAGCTTGGAGCGGACGGCGATGGCGATGGTGGCCTGGACCTATCCGCAAGACGAGCTGATGGAGGCCCATCGGAAAGCACAAGAAGCTGTATGGGCCAAGGAAGCACAGACAGAGATCGACTTAACGACGGCAAAATTCCGCTATGGCATTACGGGCGACACACCGGCATGGCGGCCGGTTCGGGCCTTCGACAATGGCTCCAAGGTCTATATCGAATTTCCCAACCGCATCGATCAAGGCGAAGCGCCGCCGCTCTTTGTCGTCGGTCACGACGGCAGTAGCGAACTGGTCAATTATCGGATGCGCGGCAACTACTACATTGTCGATCGGCTCTTTGGCGCCGCGGAATTGCGTTTCGGTCAGGCGCCGCAACAGGTTGTCCGCATAAGCCGCACCGACGCCGTAGCGTCCGCAGCGAGGTAGTGCCATGACCGACAATAATCAGCCCCCCAGAAAAGACCTCGACAGCATTGCCCTGAAAGCTAAACCGCGTCCTGTTGCACGCTTTAATCGGAAGCTTTTTGCTGGTGTTGCCATAGTGGGTGCGCTCGTTTTATCGGGCATCGTCGGCAAAGCGTTCAAGGACAAGGAGCAGCCAAGAGCAGCTACAGAGGATCGGGTTAAGGTCGGTAGCGTTTTGACCTCCGAAGCGATGGCCGCCCTTCCTACGAGTTATGCTCAGGTCCAATCGCCGGAGACTCAGGTACAGGAGGTGGCGGCTGCACCCGCTGCCTCAACAGGAACTACGGCACGGGGAGAATCCGAAGAGGCGCGCAATGAACGCCTGCGACTACAACAGAAGCGGCGCGATGCAAAAGAAGCTGGCGTCTTCTTTCAAACGTCGCAAAGCCGCGGCAATGGCGGTGGTGGTCCGGCTGGAGGGTACAGTGGTGGCAGCGCATCGGCGCCGGGCAGCAATACTTTCAGTTTTGATTTCGAGCGCGATCAAAACAATCAGGAGGGAAAGCAAGGCTTCCTCGACAAGACGGTCGCCTCAAATACCACAAATCCCTACCCTTTGATCGACGCGGTTTCTCCCTATCAGGTCATGGCAGGCAGCATCATCGCGGCGAGCCTTCTGACCGGAATCAACTCCGACCTGCCAGGCTTTGTCACGGCGCAGGTCACTGAGAACATCTACGATACCGCGTCGGGCCGGTTCCTTCTTGTGCCCCAGGGCTCACGACTCATCGGTCGCTACGATAGCGTAGTCACATACGGGCAAAAGCGAGCGCTTCTCGTTTGGCATCGCCTGGTGATGCCGGACTCCTCTTCCATCTCGCTCGAAAATCTCCCGGCGACCGACACGTCAGGATATGCCGGTCTTTCCGACAAGGTAGATGCCCATACCTGGCAGCTCATCAAGGGTGTCGCACTCTCTACCTTACTTGGGGTGGGAACTGAAATCGGGTTCGGCGACGACGAGGGTGATTTCATTCGAGCCCTTCGGGAGTCCACACAATCGAATGTCAATCGCGCCGGCCAACGGCTCGTAGACAGAAACATGAACATTCAGCCGACAATAACTATTCGGCAAGGCTGGCCGCTTCGCGTTATCGTGCATAAGGATCTCATTCTTCGTCCCTATCGAGGCAGGAGGTAAGCATGGCTGAACTGAAACTCGGAAAATTACCTGACCGGACACCTGTAAAGCATACCGTGACGGTCAGCCCTGAATTGAATGCCGATCTCCACGACTACGCGACGGTTTACGAGAAGACGTATGGGCAAGCCGAAAAAGTGCCCGAGTTGATTCCTTTCATCCTGCAAAGTTTTTTGGACGGCGACAGAGGCTTTGCAAAAGCACGGAAGCAGGGTGGTGCGGTATCCAATGGACGAAAGGATACCGGCGCCAAGGCGGGAGCGTAGGATGAGTGCGAGCAATTCCACTTCTCAAAATGACCGGACTGACCCAATTCTTGTGAAAGTGTCGCGGGCTGCGGAAATCTCGGGCTATCCAAAGTCCTTCATACGCAAGACCTTCATTCGTGAAGAATTGCGGCCGAAAAATATTCCGCCGCCGCCTCCGCATCAGCGCCGCGGTCGTGCCGTTGATATC
>JAIEMI010000140.1 GCA_019752235.1 Rhodospirillaceae bacterium | reverse complement strand
TCAATCCCGAGCCCGATATGCCCTTGGAGCTGACGGATTCCATGATCGTGGAAGAACAGCAGCAGCAAGACCACTACTACGAGCCGCAACCCGCGCCCTCTTTCGGGCAGGACCACGGCTATGACCCCAACTACGGGGCCAATCTGGTCTCCGATCCCGTCGCCGAAGCGTCCGGTGCGTCCATCGCGCAGTTGGCCCAGGCCGTCGCGCGCGAACGCGCCGTGGCGCTGGGCAATCACGGTCTGACGCTGGAGCAATTGGTGCGCGAGATCTGCACGCCGATCCTCAAGCACTGGCTCGACACCAACCTGCCTTACATGGTCGAACGGATCGTGAAGCAGGAAATCGAGCGCATCGTGAACCGCTCCGACCGGATGTAAGACGTCCGGGAATTCAACGCTTTAACGCCCCGCCCAAAAGCGGGGCGTTTTGCTTTTGGGGAGAATGGTTTCCGTGGTGTTCACCGGTGTTGCCTAGTGTCAACTGGGCGGGGTAAACCCTTTGCCCCTTCATGTAATTTCTGACGTGCGGCGCGCCCCCCAATGACTAAGCCTGAGACGATGCAAGAACCGATGCTCGACAAGACCTACAACGCGGCGGAGGTGGAAGAAGCCCTCTATGCCCGTTGGGAGCAGGCCGGCGAGTTCGCCGCGCATCCTGAGTCCAAGGCCGCGCCCTATACCATCATGATGCCGCCGCCCAACGTCACGGGCAGCTTGCACATCGGCCACGCGTTGACCTTCACGTTGCAGGACATCCTGATCCGCTATCAGCGCATGATCGGCAAGGACGCGCTGTGGCAGCCGGGCACGGACCACGCCGGTATCGCCACGCAGATGGTGGTGGAGCGCCAGTTGGCTGAGTCCAAGGGGCCCACGCGCCGCGAGATGGGCCGCGAGGCTTTCCTCAACCGCGTCTGGTCGTGGAAAGAACAGTCGGGCGGCGTCATCACCCACCAGCTCCGCCGCCTCGGCGCGTCGCCCGATTGGAAGCGCGAGCGCTTCACCATGGACGACGGCCTGTCGCGCGCCGTGACCAAGGTGTTCGTCGATCTGTATCGCCAGGGCCTGATCTACCGCGACAAACGCCTGGTGAACTGGGATCCCAAGCTGCACACGGCCATCTCCGACCTCGAAGTCGAGAACCGCGAGACCAAGGGCAAGATGTGGTACTTCAAGTATCCCGTCGATGGAATGGCGGATACTTTTATCACGGTCGGCACCACGCGTCCGGAAACCATGCTGGGCGATACCGGCGTCGCCGTGCATCCCGAGGACGAGCGTTATAAAGCGCTGGTGGGCAAGAACGTGATTCTGCCGCTGGTGGGCCGCGCCATTCCGATTGTCGCCGATGCATACGCCGATCCTGAGAAGGGCACCGGCGCGGTGAAGATCACGCCGGCGCACGACTTCAACGACTTCGCGGTGGGCAAGCGCAACAACCTCGCGATGATCAACCTGTTCGATCAGGACGCGAAGCTGAACGAAAACGCGCCGGAGAAATATCGCGGCCTCGATCGCTTCAAGGCGCGCGACATGGTCGTCGCGGACATGGAAGCGCTGGGCTTGCTGGAGAAGATCGAGAGCAACGCCATGACGGTGCCCTACGGCGACCGCTCCGGCGTGGTCATCGAGCCGTGGCTCACGGACCAATGGTACTGCAACGCGGAGGTGCTCGCGCAGCCTTGCATCAAAGCCGTGGAAGAGGGGCGTACGCGCTTCGTGCCCAAGAACTGGGAAAACACCTTCTTCGAATGGATGCGCAACATCCAGCCCTGGTGCATCTCGCGCCAATTGTGGTGGGGACATCAGATTCCGGCGTGGTACGGCCCGGACAATCATGTGTTCGTGGCGTCGGATGAAGCGGAAGCGCAAGAACAGGCGAACAAGCATTACGGCAAGTCTGTCGAGATTCGCCGCGACGACGATGTGCTCGATACGTGGTTCTCCTCGGCGCTGTGGCCGTTCTCGACGCTGGGCTGGCCCGACAAGACGCCGGAGCTGGCGCGCTATTATCCCGGCGACGTTCTCGTCACCGGTTTTGACATCATCTTCTTTTGGGTCGCCCGCATGATGATGATGGGCATCCACTTCATGGGCGACGTGCCCTTCCGCGATGTCTACATTCACGCCCTGGTCCGCGACGAGAAGGGCCAGAAGATGTCCAAGTCCAAGGGCAACGTCATGGACCCTCTGGACCTCTGCAATGTCTACGGCACCGATGCCGTGCGCTTCACCCTCACGGCCATGGCCGCGCAGGGGCGCGACATCAAGCTGGCCGAGACGCGCATCGCCGGCTACCGCAACTTCGTCACCAAAATCTGGAACGCGGCGCGTTTCAGCCAGATGAACGAATGCGTGATCGTGCCGGGTTTCGATCCGGGCGGCGTCAAGACCACGCTCAACAAGTGGATGGTGGCGAAAACCGCCGAAGCCGCCGCGGCCGTCGCGCAGGCCATCGAAGCCTACAAGTTCAACGACGCCGCCAACGGCCTCTATCAATTCACCTGGAATGTGTTCTGCGACTGGTATCTGGAATTCGCCAAGCCCGTGTTTCAAGGCAGCGACGAAGCGGCCAAGGCCGAGACGCGCGCCACGACCGCCTGGACCATCGACCAGATATTGCTCATCGCCCAGCCCATGATGCCCTTCGTCACCGACACGCTGTGGGAAAAGCTCGCCGAGGCCGCCAAGATCAAACGGGCCGGTGCGCTCATGCAGCAGCCCTGGCCGAAGTACGAAGGCCTCGCCGCGCCCGACGCGGAAGCGGAAATGGATTGGGTGGTGGACGTCATCAGCGCCATTCGTTCGGTGCGCACGGAAATGAACGTGCCCGCGGGTTTGCAGATGGCCGCCACCATGAAGGGCGCCAACGCCGCCACCAAGGCGCGGCTGACCACGCACAACGCCCTGATCTGCGCCAACGCGCGGCTCGCTTCGCTGGTGGCCGGTGAAGCCGACGTGCCCAGCTCCGCCCAGGTGGTTGTGGGTGAGGCGACGGTGCTGCTGCCGCTGGAAGGCGTCATCGACCTCGCCAAGGAACGCGACCGCCTGAAAAAGGAAATCGCCAAGAAGGACAGCGACATCGCCATCGACGACAAGAAGCTGACCAACGAAGCTTTCATCGCCAAGGCCCCGCCCGAAGTGGTCGAGGAAATCCGCGAACGCCGCGCCGCCGCCGAAGCCGCGCGGGCGAAGATGAGCGAAGCCTTGTCGCGGATCAGTGCGGCCTAATGCACTACGACACGCGCAAGAAACGCGATCATGGGCTGCCGTATAATCCCTTTAAGGCGCTGGTCGCCCCACGGCCCATCGGCTGGATTTCGACGGTGAGCGCCAAGGGCGTGGTCAACCTCGCGCCCTACAGCTTCTTCAACGCCGTGGCGGATTTTCCACCCATGGTGATGTTCTCCTCCACCGGCATCAAGCATTCGCAGATCAACGCCGAAGCCACCGGCGAATTTGTCTGCAATTTCGTCAGCTATGAACTGCGCGATCAGATGGTCGGCACCTCCGCCGAGGTGGGCCCCGACGTCAGCGAGCCCGAGATGGTCGGCCTGGAGATGACCCCCTCGGTCTACGTCAAGCCGCCGCGCGTGTCCCGCGCCCCCGCCGCGCTGGAATGCAAATACCTGAAGACCGTGCAACTGCACGACATCGACGGCGTGCCATCGGAATCCCACGTCATCATCGGCCAGGTCATCGGCGTGTATATCGACGACGCCGTCATCACCGACGGCATGGTCGACCTGGGCAAGATCCAGCCCGTCGCCCGCCTGGGTTACGCCGACTATTCCGCCGTCGACCGCGTCTTCAAGCTGAAGTGGGACGGCGGCGAGGGGCTTAAACGGGCTTTGGAGAAATAGGGCGTATCAACACACTGGATTGTCATCCCCGCCAAGCCCGAAGGGCGCGAGCGGGGATCCATCGTGCCTCACACTCTATTCCGAGTAGTTTGATGGATGGATTCCCCGCACGCGCTTCGCGCGGCAGGGAATGACAGTCGTTTTAATCTACGGGCGCTACATCCAGGCGCACCGTGCCGGACAATCCCTTGCGGCTTTCCGGATAGCGCTTCAGCACCAGCGGATCATGGCCGGGGATGACGTGCCGCGGGGAGTCCGCCAGATTCACCATGGTTTTATAGCCTTCCAGCATCTCCGCCAGAGTGTTGACCACGGCGAAGGGCCGCATGGCCTCGAAGTTCTCGTAGTAATGCGACGCGTCCGCCGCCAGCACCACCCAGCCGCGCTTGGTGCGCACCCGCACCACCTGTGTGCCCTCCGTGTGGCCGCCGATCCAGTGCAGGCTGAGGCCCGGCGCGATCTCGTCGGCGCCGTCGTGGAAGGTCACGCGGCCTTCATAGACCTTCTTCACCATGGCGCTGACGTCATCGAACTCGAACGGCGCGCGCATGAAGTCGTGGCACATGCAGCGGCCCGTGCAGAATTTCATCTCCGCGTCCTGGATGTGGTAACGCGCGTTGGCGAACAGGTCGTGGTTGCCCGCATGATCCCAATGCATGTGCGAGATGATGACGTCTTTCACGCTGTCGGGCGCGACGCCGATTTCCTGCAGGCCCTGGGCGATGGGGCGCACCAGATCGCGCCCGCGCGCCTTGGCCCGGGCGGCGTCGAAGCCGGTGTCGAGGATGAAGGTCTGCGCGCCGCCGACGATGGCCCAGACGAAGAAGTCCATCGGCATGGGAGCGTCGTGATCGTCCGCGCGCAGCACGTTTTCGCCGCGTTTACGTTTGGCGTCGTGGCCGTAGCGGATGGCGTGAATCTCGTAGTCGGACATGAAACCTCCCCAAGGAACCCCGCAACTGTAGGCCACGGGCCCGCGGAAGGCCATGCGAACCACAGACGCTAACGTCCCGGCGCATCAGGCAACTGTGGGTTCTTGCGCCCGTAAACCCCATTTAAATCTTCTGCCGATAGTGTACACCGTGGCGAAAATGCTGGTGGGGTATGTCATGGCGAGTGGGTCCGCGCAGGCGGTTTCAAAACAACCGAACGATAGCATCTCGTTCTTCATCTCGGTGGGCCTGTTTCAGGACGTTCCGCCGCGCAATCTTTTGCAGCTCGTTCAGATCTCCGAAATGGTTTCTTTTCCCGCGGGCGAAGTGATCATCACCGAAGGCGACACCACCAACGACTTCCTGCTTGTGCGCGAAGGGACCGTGGAGGTTTTCGTGCAGCGCGCCGGCGGCGAGGTCGTGATCACGCGGCTGGGCCCGAAGGCCTACTTCGGCGAGATGGCGGTGTTCGACAATTATCCGCGTTCGGCGGGCGTGCGCGCCGTCACCGACGTCGTCGCCTATAAGATCACCCGCGAGAACCTCAGCAACTTCCTGCACTTCAATCCCGCGGTGCTGTTCCAGATGTGCACCGTCTTCACCCACCGCCTGCGCAACACCAACTCGGCGCTGGCGAAGCATTAAACCTCATTTCAGCCCTTGAGACTGGCGCGTAAAGCGCCGGCGATTCCGCGCGCCTTTTTTTTAGTTTGCTCGCTTGCGCGACTCATGTTACGAATCGTCACATGTGACAAGGTGTAACATGGCCAAAACGCTTCCGCCCCCCAATCTTCCACCCCTCGGCGATCTTGAGCACGAGGTCGCCAATCTGATCTGGACTCACGGTCCCATGACCGCCGCCGCCGTGCGCAAGCTCTTACCGCGCGCGCTCAAGGATCCCACCATCCGCACGGTGCTGCGGCGTTTGGAAGAGAAGGGCTATCTCACCCACAAGGTGGATAACGGCACCTTCATGTATCACGCCACGGAAACCCGCGAGCAGATCGCCGCCAAGGCCGTGAAGAGCATCCTCGACCGCTTCTGCGGCGGCTCGCTGGAGAACGCGCTGCGCGGCATGGTGAAGGCAGCCATCATCGATCCCCGCGAACTCAAGCAGATTGCCGAGAAGCTGAAGAAAAAGCCGCGCTGAATTTTCACGTCCACGGGCCAGGGAGGGCGCCATGGCGGTTCCGAATCTCAAGATCGCGGATACCTCCGGCGCCGCCATGGACCAGCGGCTGGAGCCCAATCTGTGGACCAAGTGGTCCTTGGGATTCCGTGTGGCGGCGGTCGGCGGCGGGGCGGCGGTTTTCCTGCTGACGGTTCTGGCGGTCATGTTTGGCGATAGCGTGCGTGTGCTGCGTGTACCGGCGGTTCAGGTGACGCTGTCCCCCGTGACGCAGGATGTCTTCCACGACCTGATGCCGCTGCGGGCCAAGGTTGTGCCCCGCGACACGGTTTATCTCGACGCCACCGAAGGCGGGCGCGTGGAGCGGGTTCTGGTGGAGCCCGGCGAGATGGTGACGGCGGGACAGCGTCTGATCGAATTCGGCAATACCAATCTGCAGCTTCAGGTGATCCAGCAGGAATCCCAGCTCAATCAGGCGATTTCCCAGTTGCAGCAGAACGAGATCGCGCTGGAGCAAAACGCCATCAGCAACGCCCGCGCCCTGGCGGATGTGGATTACAACATCGTCCGCCTCACACGCTCGTCGGAACGCCGCACGGCGCTGGCGGCGCGGGGCGCGGCATCGTCCGAACAGCGTGATGCCGTGGCGGATGAATTGACTTACTATAAGGGGCTGCGTCCCACTCAGGCGGAAAGCAACCAGCGGCAGGCGCACCTGCGTGCGCGGCTGTTGCCCTCCATCCACGATCAGCTGGAAAAATTGCAGCAGAACCTGGAAGTGGTGCGCGGCAAGCTCGATAACCTCGTCGTGCGCGCGCCGGTGGCGGGGCGGGTGACGGATATCGACCTCAAGATCGGCGAGAACCGCAACCCCGGCCAGCGTTTGGCCGAGATCACGCCCGACACCGGCTACAAGCTGTCGGCGGACGTGGACGAATTCTATGTCGCGCGCATTCGCACCGGCCAGCAGGCCGATATGGACATCAACGGCCGGAGCGTTCCGGCACGCATCACACGCATTTATCCGCAGGTGAAGGACGGCCGCTTCACGGTGGATATGTCTTTCGAGGGCGGCGACCCGCAAGGCCTCGTCGCGGGCCAAGCCATGCAAGGCAAACTCAGCCTGGGCGACGCCCGCGCCGCGCTGGTGTTGGCCGCGGGCGCTTTTTTGGAACGCACGGGCGGCGACTGGGTGTTTGTGGCGAACGAAGACGGCACGGCGGCGGAGAGACGCCGCATCAAAATCGGCCGGCGCAACAGCGAGCAGGTGGAAATCATACAGGGTTTGAAGGCCGGCGAGCAGGTGATCACCTCCGACTACACAGGCTACGAGCGCGTCGATCGCATCAATTTATCGAGGTAAGGAGAGCGTCATGTTGAAGCTTGAAAACGTGTCGAAAGTGTACCGCACCACGGAGGTCCAAACCTTGGGCCTGGACGGAATCTCGCTGACGATTCAGGACAATGAATTCCTGGCGATCATGGGGCCGTCGGGCTGCGGCAAATCGACGCTTTTGAATATTCTGGGCCTGATCGATCAGCCGAGTTC
The DNA here is from genome assembly GCA_019752235.1 of Rhodospirillaceae bacterium. Taxonomy (GTDB): domain Bacteria; phylum Pseudomonadota; class Alphaproteobacteria; order Rhodospirillales; family Rhodospirillaceae; genus SHVO01. Next base: position 9,218 of record JAIEMI010000140.1, on the reverse strand, counting down.
CGGCAGCTACTGGTTTTATGGGGAGGATGTGGCGCGCTATACGGAAGCGCAGCTGACGGCGCTGCGCCGCACGGTGGGTATTGGCTTCGTCTTTCAAAGCTTCAATCTGATTGACGACCTCAATGTCGCCGAGAACGTCGAAGTGGCGCTGATTTATCGGGGCATTCCGGCCGGCGTGCGCCGCAAACGCATCGCCCATGTGCTGGAGAGAGTCGGCCTGAGCCATCGCGCGAAGCATATGCCGCAGCAGCTTTCCGGCGGCCAGCAGCAGCGCGTGGCCGTGGCGCGCGCCCTGGTCTGCGAGCCCAAACTCATCCTGGCCGACGAACCCACCGGCAACCTCGACACCGCCAACGGCGAAGCGGTGATGGAACTGCTGGAGCAGGTGGCCGCCGGCGGCACCACCATCATCATGGTGACGCACTCGGAAATCTTCGCCGCACGGGCGCAACGGACGGTGCATCTGTTGGATGGGCATATTGTCACGCAAGATCTGGCGGCGTAACGCCATGATCGCGTCGCACTTTCATGGTGCTTTGCGCAATCTCGCGCGGAATAAAGTCCATCTGACGACGCGTTTGGTGGCGTTGACCGGAGGTCTTATGGCGGGCTCTACGATCTACCTGATGCGCTACGCCCTCGACTACGGTGGGTGGTTGCCCAAGGAGAACGGGCTTTTTCCCGATTTCGCGTATCGCTCCGGCGATTCACTTCTGATTGCGACCATGATCCTCCATGTGGATGTGGCGCTCTGGCATTGCCTGACGATCTCGGCGGCCATCTTCTTGGTTGGCGCGGTCATACTCATCGCGCGCGCAGCCAGATTGCGGCCTGATACACGCATGTCCGCTGTTCATTATCTATAGGCGCGGAAAGGGCCCATCATGCTCGCCAACTATCTCGCCGCCGCGTTGCGCAATTTGGTGCGGAATAAGCTATATGCGGGGATCAATCTGATCGGACTTGCGGTGGGATTCGCTTCCGCGCTCCTCATCATGCTCTTCGTACGAGATGAACTCACCTACGACACCTGGGTGCCGGGCCACGAGAATATCTATCGCCTCGCGATGAACGGGCAGATGCGCGGCAGCGCGGGGGTCTACACGGACGGCACGCACCCCAGCAATGCGCAGATGCTGCGGGAGGGCATTCCCGACATTGAACGGGTCGCACGTCTTCTACCGGAAAAACGTGGTGTGCGCGGTAGCGTGTTTGAAAGCAACGATACGATTGTTTGGGCCGACGCCGAATTTCTGGAAATGTTTCCTGTGTCGGCCCTTGCGGGCGATCCTGTGTCGGCCCTTCGGCAGGTAGACCAGGCCGTCGTGACCCGCAGCTTTGCCCTCAGGTATTTTGGGCGTGACAACGTTATCGGCGAAATTCTGGATCTCGACAGGAAACTATCCCTGCGCATCGCGGCGGTGGTCGCGGATTTTCCGTCGCGATCTCACTTGAGTATAAACGCCATGATTTCCAGTGTTTCGTCGGCGTCGCCTCTTGCTGCGGTCCAATGTTGCTCAGTGAGCATCGACGGCGCTCTCACATATGTGCAGATCAAGCCCGGGGCCCTTAGCGCCGTCACGAACCGATTTCCCGCGCTCATCGACCAGCATATTCCCGGTGACCGATACGGACCGAACGGAGAGTTCACGAAGGCGAGCTACGCTTACGCGTTCGAACTCATTCCCTTGGCTGCATTGCACACGTTGTCGTGGAGCGGTCGCTACATTCCGTCCCATCACGGGGTATTGAAGCCGCCCGGAGAGCCCGCCCTTGTTCCGGCGTTTCTCACCACCGGCGCGCTCATCTTCCTTGTCGCCATCGTGAACGTCTTTGCCCTCATGAGCGCGCGGGCCAACCGCCGTATGACCGAAGTCGCGGCCCGCAAGGTTTCCGGGGCGCCGCGCCTTCAGCTTGTCGCCCAATTCATGGGCGAAACGGCGCTGTATGTTGCCTTATCGCTGCTGTTCGCCCTTGCGGCGGTAAAGGTCGCGTTGCCGGGGGTGAATGGGTTCCTCGGACGCACCATTACGATGAGTCTCGCCGATCCGCTGTTGTCCGCAGCCATCGCTATGCTTGTGGCCGTAGCTGTTCTTGTCGGCGGCTTGTATCCCGCTGTCGTGCTATCCCGCCTTCGCCCAGTCGACGCGATGAAACCGGGTTCCCGAACACAAGGCGGGGCCGGATTCCTGCGGTACGCATTTGTTCTCAGCCAATTTGCCGTGTTGATCGCCCTGATCGTTGCGGTAGTTACCATCGATCGGCAAACGCGCTTTGCGATGAAAGAGGGGTTGCGATTCGACACGGATCAGCTGTTGGTCATCGATCCGCCGTGCAATGCGGCAATCAAGGCGAGGATGGCCGCCGCCTCCGGGGTCCGCGGTGTCGCTTGCGCCGGCCCCGGGTTGTTGACCGGCAGCGAGATGGTCAGCCTGACGACGCTTCCCGACGGACGGCAATTTCCACTGAATTTCATCGGCGTCGATCCCGGCTTCTTGGAAATGATTGGCATCAAACCTATCGCTGGCCGGCTGCTGCGGCCGGATGAAGTGGCACCGGCGGACGCCCTTGGTGGCACGATACTTAACGAAACCGCCGTGCGCGCGTTCGGCTTTGCCTCCGCAGAAGAGGCCATTGGCAAACACGCCGACCGGCAAAATGAAGTCATTGGCGTTGTGCCCGACTTTCCATTGCGGTCTCTGCGTGACGCTCCCATGCCTACCGCGTTCATCCAGACACGGGACGTGCCGCGTGCCCGGCCCATCACAATCGTAAAGCTGGCGGGCGATCAGGTTCCCGAGGCGTTACGCGAGATCGACGCCGCCTGGGATACTCTCGCCACGGGGCGGCCGACCCCCCGGCGTTTCTATGACCAGTTTGTTCAGGCGCAATACACTGACCTGGTGCGCCAATCCCAGGCTTTCCGCGCGCTATCCATCACCGCCGTTGTGCTTGCTGCCCTCGGTCTTTTTGGACTGGCGGCATTCACGGCTGAACAACGCACCAAGGAAATCGGTGTTCGAAAAAGCATGGGGGCGAGCAGCGGGGATATTCTCCGCATGCTCCTGTGGCAATTCACGGCCCCGGTCATATACGCCAACGCCATCGCCTGGCCCTTGGCCTATTTCGCCATGATGTATTGGCTCGAAGGCTTCGCCTATCATATTGACCTGGAGCCCTGGATATTCCTCGCGGCATCCGGCGCGGCGCTGGCGATTGCGGTCTGTACCGTTTCTGGTCACGCCTGGCTTGTGGCGCGGACCCAGCCGGTGAAGGCTCTGCGGTATGAATGATTTCGGCTAAACCGTCATCTCGCACCACACCGGCGTATGGTCTGACGCCTTCTCTTTTCCGCGGGGGCCTTTGTCGATGCCGGCGTTGGTGAGGGCGTCGGCGGCGCGGGGGGAGAGCAGGAGGAAGTCGATCAGGAGGCCGTTATCCTTCTGCCAGGCGCCGGCCTGATAGTCCCAGTAGGAATACTGATGCGGCAGCTGGTTGAACTCCCGAAAGGCGTTCGTGAGGCCCAGGTGCAGGAATGAGCGGAAGTGCGCCCGGCTTTCGGGCTGCAGCAGGGCGTCGCCGGCGAAGGCCTTGGCGTTGTAGACGTCGTCGTCCTGGGGGATGACGTTGTAGTCGCCGCCGTAGATGCGCATCTCGCCGTCCATCAAGCCGCGCTTCATGTGGTTGCGCAAGCGCTCCATCCAGGTGAGTTTGTAGGTGAACTTCTCGGTGCCCAGCGGGTTGCCGTTGGGCAGGTAGATCGACGCCACGCGCACCTTGCCGAACACGGTGGCTTCCATGTAGCGGGCGTGGTCGTCGCCATCGCCGTCGGGCAGGCGGGGCTGCACGTCTTCCAGCGGCGATTTCGACAGGATCGCGACGCCGTTGTAGGTCTTCTGGCCGTGGGTCGCGACGTTATAGCCGGCGTCCTCGATCTCCGTGCGCGGGAAGTTCTCGTCCACGCATTTGATTTCCTGCATCAGCACCACGTCCGGCTGCGCCTCCTTCAGCCACGCCAGCACATTGGGCAGGCGGGCCTTGATGGAGTTCACGTTCCAGGTGGCGATCTTGATTTTCCGCGGGCTTTTTTGGGGAGTGGGGGGCACGGGCCAGGGACTTTAATGGTTATGAAGGGCGGCCATGCTGACACCCCGCACCGGCCTCGGCAAGGCGCGAAAAATTCCGGCGTCATGTTAAACTCGAACCATGAAAGTCAATCTTTGGCCGGCAATTCTTTTGTGTGCGGCGTTGCCGGCCATGGCCGCGCAACGCGCGGCGCCACAGGTGTGCGCGCCCTATACCAATGCCATCACGCTGGACTTCAAAACCCTGATGCCGCCGCCGCTCTACAACACCCGCCTCAACGTCCAGGGCATCCGCAATCTCTTCCGCGAGCACACCGATGCCCAGACGCTGTTTGCCCTGCAGGGCGCCACCACGGTCAAACCCGTGCGCGGCGGCTACTGCATTTACATCACCAGGATCGAGGCGGAATTCGGCTGGAAGCGCATGGACGTGTATGTCGCCAACGATTTCAAGCGGGATACGTGTGAGTACCGCGCCATTCTGGATCACGAAAATCAGCACGTCGGCATCAATAATGCCGCGCTGAAGGAGTTCGCGCCGCGTATGCGTCTGGCGTTGGAGAAAATCCTGGCGGATCAGCAGCCGGTCTTCTCACCGGACGGCCAAGCGGGGACCGACGCGGCGTTGGAGGCGGTGCAGGACCGGATGGTGGGTTATCTGGATCAGTTTCAGAGCCTGACGGCGCAACGCAACGCGCCGCTGGATTCACAAAACAACTACGGCGAAACCGCCAAGCTCTGTTCCAATTGGGATGGAGAGGCGCCGCCGGCCGGGCGGCGGTAGGGCCTACATCGCGAAAGACGTGCCGCAGCCGCAGGTGGACGTGGCGTTGGGATTGCTGATGCGGAACGAAGCGGCCATCAGATCGTCGACATAGTCGATCTGGGAGCCCTTCAAGAGATCCAGCGAGGTTTCGTCCACCACCAATTTCGATCCGTGATAGTCGAACACCCGGTCGTCGGCCGTGGAGTCCGCGTCCAGGCTGAACGCATAGGAAAAACCGGAACAGCCGCCGCCCGATACGGACAGGCGCAGCATCAAGGCCGGGTTGCCTTCACCCTCGGTCAGGACGCGGACACGCTCCGCGGCGGCCTTGGTCATGACCAGATCGGGCAGTTCGGGCGAAATGTTGTTCATGGCCCTAACTTAATGCGTGGGGGCCTGAGGTTCAAGGCGGGGGTTCTCAAGGCGGGGCTCAAAGGAGCCCGCTTTAGCCGCCGGTTTTGGGCTTGGCGCTTGGCTTCTGGGGGGCCCCCGCGGTTGCGGTCGGCGGTCCAAACATCAGGAAGGTGAGCAAGCGCTTTAATTCGGCGATAATCCCGGGACGCTCTCCCTCCGGCCGGTGAAAAGCGTACACCAGAAGGCTGTTGGTGATCTCGGCGCTGATCGCCAGGCGGCGCTCGGTTTCCTCCGTCAGCGGCACGCCGAGGCGGTCCGACATGAACGTCCGCGCCATGGCGGGGATATCGGCCGTGTTGGCCTGGCCGCGCAGGCGGCGCAGAACCTGCGGCGTCAGCTCGCGATTCGACCACAGCCCTTTGAAACCCGGCTCCGTCAGCATGAAGCGGATCTGCAGGTCGATGACTTCGGTGATGATCTCGGGCCCGGTGCGGGCCTTGGAGTTGGTCAGAATCTCCTCGTAATGCACCCGCATCTTTTCCAGGTAGCGCGTCAGCAGGCTTTCAAAGATCGCCTCGCGGTGCGGGAAGAAGCGGTACACGGTGCCGGTCGTGATGTCGGCGGCTTTGGCGATGTCGCTGGTGGAAATGTCGTCCAGCGGCATTTTCTCGATCAACTGCGCGGTGGCTTCGAGAATCTGCATCACCTTGCGCTGGGTGCGGGCCTGCACGGGTTGACGGCGCGCGGTCTGCAGGTTGACGTCCTGCAGCGGCGGGGCGGCGTCGTTCTTATGCGCTTTGCGCACGGCAACCTCGGAGGGCAGGGCAGTTACATAAGTGAGGTTTGGTTCTTAGCCGCTCTGGCCCACCTGCGCAATCACTCCGGCAGCGGACTGCGAATTTCCGCCCCTGCCGCGTGTTTGGGCATGGAATCGGGGAAAACGGCGCGACGAAGCCGTCACCCCGGTTGTATGATCCCCGCCGAACACTTGAGGCTCTCCCGGCGTTACACGGGGATACTCAACAGTACAAAGGATCGGGTCTCATGGCTTCATCCCGCAACGTCGCGGTCGTCGTCGGCAGTCTCCGCAAAGACTCCATCAATCGCAAGATGGCCGCCGCTTTGATCGGCCTCGCGCCCAAGACCCTGTCCTGCGCGTTCGCCGAGATCGGCGACCTGTCACTCTATAACCAGGACTTCGACGCCAACCCGCCGGCGTCCTGGGTGGCGTTCCGCGACAAGATCCGGCCGGTGGACGCGGTGCTGTTTGTGACGCCGGAATACAACCGGTCCGTCCCGGGCGTACTGAAGAACGCCATCGACATCGGCTCGCGTCCCTACGGTCAGAGCGTGTGGGACAAAAAGCCCGCGGGCATCGTCAGCGTGTCGCCCAGCGGCATGGGCGGCTTCGGTTCCAACCATCATCTGCGCCAGTCGCTGGTATCCTTCAATATGCCGACCATGGCGCAGCCGGAAGCCTATATCGCCCACGGCGATAAGCTGTTCGATGCCGACGGCAAGTTCGCCGAGGAGCGCACGAAGGGCTTTATGCAGAAATTTATCGATGCTTTTGCGACTTGGATCGAGACACACGCGACAGCCGGATAGAAGGGGGCGTCATGGGGAGGGGGATTTCGCTCGCGGGTGGCGTGATGCTTTATGCCGGCGCGGCCGCGGCGCAAACTCCCTGTGCGACTCTCGGCGATTTCAAGCCTTCCATCGATGCCGTGATCACCGCCGAGCAGATCGACGCCAGCGCCATGGCGCCATGGACCGCGCCCGGCACCTCCCTGACGCAATTCACCGGCGCGGCCACCGCCGTGGTGCCCTTCTGCCGCGTCACGGGTTCCCTCAAACCGACGCCGCAGTCCGACATCCGTTTCGAACTGTGGCTGCCGCCGCGGAATGCCTGGAACGGAAATTTTTTCGGCACCGCATCGGGCGGTTCGGCGGGCGCCATCAACTATCCCGTCATGATCGATCCCCTGACGCGCGGCTACGCCGCCATGGGCCACGATAACGGCCACGTCAGCAGCGGCTTCGATCAGTCCTGGGTGCGCAGCGCGGACGGAAGACTGCTGACCGAAAAGCTGGTCGACTTTGCCTCCCGCGCGCAGCACGTAGCGACCGTGGTGGGCAAGGAGATCGCAGCTTCTTTTTATAACGGCGCGCCCAAGCGCGCGTACTACGCCGGATGCTCGCAAGGCGGCCATCACGGCATGATGGAAGCGCAGCGCTTTCCCGACGACTATGACGGTATCGTCGCGGGTGCGCATTCCGGCGACTGGATCGGCGTGCTGGCCTCGGAAGCGTGGGCGAGTACGCAGGTGCTAAAGGACAACCGCGCGGGCGGGTTGTCGCCCGCGAAGCTGACGCTGCTGTCGAAAGCGGTTCTGAAAACCTGCGACGCCGCCGACGGTCTTGAAGACGGACAGATCGCCGATCCGCGCCAGTGTTCCTTCAACCCCGCGGTGCTGCAGTGTCGGGCCGGGATGAGCACGGGCGAGTGTTTGACATCGCAACAGGTGGCGGCGACGGCGGCGATTTACAACGGACCCGAGGGGGCGTCCGGCTACGCCCGCGGCAGCGAAGCTAACTGGATCACCACCTGGAACGCCAATACCCGGTTGCAAAGCGGCAGCTACCACGATTTCTTCCGTCTGGTGCTGAAGCAGGATCCGGCCTGGGATTTCCTGACGCTGGAGTGGCCGCGCGATATCGACGAAGCGCGGGCCAAATTCGGCGGCATATATAATGCGGTGAATCCCGACCTCTCGGCCTTCAAGGCGCGCGGCGGTAAGCTCATCATGTATCACGGCTGGTCCGACGCGCTGGTGCCGGCGGGCACCACGGTCGCGGCCTGGAACCGCATGACCTCCAAAATGGGCGCGGAGAGCCTCGGCCAATTCGCGCGGCTCTTCATGGTGCCGGGCATGGGCCACTGCGCGGGCGGGCCCATCGGCAACGCCGACTGGCTGACGGCGTTGGAGCGCTGGGTCGAGCGCGGCCTGCCGCCCGACGCCACGCCCGGCACTTACACACTTTTGGGTTCGGGTAAGATCGGCGGCGTGGCGCGCACGCGGCCCTACTGTCCCTATCCGAAGGTCGCGCGCTATCGTGGCGCGGGTGATATCAATACGCCTGAGAGTTTTATCTGCGCGGCGTCCTAACGGGGGAGAAGATACGTGTCCGGTCCGGGTGGTTTTTCCAAGAACGGTTTGAAAGCCGTGACCTCAACGCTTGAGCCTTTCGTCGCCAAGGAAGAGTCCGTGGGCCTGGTGACGCTGTTGTACCGTCACGGCGAGATCGCGCAGATCAATACGCTCGGCTGGCAGGATCGCGAGGCCAAAATCCCCATGGCGGAGGATACGATCTTTCGCATGGCCTCCATGACCAAGCCCATGACCTCCGTCGCCGCCATGATGCTGATCGAGGACGGCAAGCTGAGCCTCACGGATGCGGTGGACAAGTGGCTGCCGGAACTGGCCCACAGAAAAGTACTGCTCTCGCCGGAGTCAAAACTGACCGATACCGAACCGGCGCTGCGTCCCATCACGGTTCTCGACCTGCTGACGCATCGGTCCGGCATGTCCTACAACTTCACCACCGGCGGTCCGCTGGGACAGGCGCTGGCCGACAGTTTGGGTGATCCCTTAGATCCGAAGCGGCCGCCCGATGACTGGATGAAGGAACTTGGCAAGCTGCCCTTGGTCTATCAGCCGGGCGAACGCTGGCATTACGGCGTGTCCACCGATGTCTTGGGCGTGCTCATCGCGCGGGTCTCGGGCATGTCGTTCCCCGATTTTCTGCAGCAGCGCCTCTTCGCGCCGCTAGGCATGACCGACACGGGCTTTCATGTTCCTGAGGAAAAGGCCGCGCGGGTCGCTGCGGTTTATGGGTTCGATCAGAATTGGAAACGCGTGCGCGATCCCCTTCAGCCGCGCACGGCGCCGCCGACGTTCGCGTCGGGCGGCGGCGGGTCCATGTCCACGGCGCAGGACTATTTGAAATTC
>JAIEMI010000161.1 GCA_019752235.1 Rhodospirillaceae bacterium | reverse complement strand
ACGGCACTAGTCCGCGGAGGTCAGCTTCGGAAGTCAGGCACTAATGACTCCGCGGTTTGGCAGCTTGGTTGGGGAGAAATAGCGGAAAACCTCAAGGGCCAGCCGATTACAGTCGAAGCGTTAAGGCCGCAATATTTCCGCGATCAACCCTGTCGACTTTCAGGCCGATACGTCATGCCCTTGGCCCCCGGCTTTGAATACGATGTGGGTATTGTATTGCGGCGACTTTTCTTCGATGAGTTCCTCGGCGGATACCAATCCATCGTCGAATTCGGTAGCGGAACGGGAATCAACCTTCTGCTTCTCGCAACTCAGTTTCCCGGCACCCGACTCAGCGGCTGCGACTGGGCAACGCCGTCGCGCGATATCCTCCTGGAAATGGGTCAGCAGCAGAATCGCCCTATCGGCGCGCATATTTTTAACATGTTAATTGCGGAAGGATGGGATGGCGCCCCGATCGACCGCGGCAGCGCTGTTCTGACGGTACACGCCATGGAACAATTAGACGACAAATGGCGCCCATTTTTGCACTACCTGCTCGCGCGCCAGCCGGGCCTTGTCCTCCACATCGAGCCAATTTTTGATTTTTATGACGAAAGCCCTTTTGACCGGATTGCGGCGTCTTATCATCTGGAGCGCAAATATCTGAAGGGATATTACTCATATCTCAGAGAGCTCGAGAATTCCGGCAAGATCGAAATAGTGGCCGCGCGCAGAGTTGCTTTTGGCGGTTTCTATCACGACGCGAATTCTGTTTTGGCTTGGCGGCCAAAACTCTGAACCTCGGGTTTCTCTCAGAAACTACATGCATTCACGGCATTCTTCATCCTTATCGCAAATGCGTCAGAAAATATCGGACAACTGCTGTTGCCGCTTTAGCCGGCGCGGGGTGATCGCGCGCAGTCTTACACGGTGGTATGGTTAGGCTGTCATTAGTATACACTGACGCATTGGTGACTAAGGCGACGCCATCGACTGCGGACCCATAAACAGAATGATCCAAACAACAACTATCGGACTAGTGCAGATCAATAATAGCTTCTCGGGTCAGAACTATTTGCCCTACGCTGTGGGGCTTTTGCAGGCCTATATAGAAAAGAACGCCGCCGATCCTGGCCGCTTCTCTTTCCTTCTGCCGGTTTACAAACGCGAACCTATTGCCAAGATCGTCGAGCATTTGCGCCATGCCGACATTGTCGGCTTCAGCATTTATGTATGGAATCATGAGATTTCCTTGGAAGTCGCTCGTCGATTGAAGGCGATTAACCCCCATATCCTCACGGTTTTTGGCGGCCCCCACGTTCCAGACTTTCCGGAGGCGTGGCTGAGAAAATATCCTTTCATCGACGTCGCCGTTCACAATGAGGGTGAAAAAACCTTCCTGGACATCTTGAATGCCGACCCGGGAAAAGCATGGAATGACATCGCCGGTGTGAGTTTTATTGACGGCGCTTCGTCCTACATCCGCACGCAGCCGCGCGAAAGATTCAAAGATCTCGACGAAGTGCCCTCGCCTTTTCTGGAAGGGACATTCGACAGCATCATGGCAGCCAACACGGCGGAATCCTGGATCGGCTTATGGGAGACCAATCGCGGCTGCCCATTTCGCTGCACGTTTTGTGACTGGGGTTCGGCCACTGCCGCTAAGGTTACTAAATTTGGGATGGACCGACTGCTGGCCGAGGCCGACTGGTTTGCCGCAAAAGAAATTGAATACATTTTCTGCTGCGATGCCAACTTCGGAATACAGAAACGCGATGTCGAAATCGCGAAGTATGTCGCCAAGGTGAAGGCTGCAACCGGATATCCCGCCGCACTGTCGGTTCAGAACACCAAGAACGCCACCGAACGCGCCTATTTGACGCAAAAAATACTATCCGACGCCGGCTTGAACAAAGGCGTTGCTCTTTCAATGCAGAGCGTCGATATGACGACTTTGAAGGCCATCAAGCGTGATAACATCTCGACCGAGACCTATGCCGAACTTCAACGAAGATTTACGCTGGACGGTGTCGAGACCTATAGCGATCTGATTCTTGGCCTTCCCGGCGAAACCTATCAAGGCTTCGTCGCCGGCGTGAGCCGACTCATAGAAAATGGCCAGCACAACCGCATTCAATTCAACAACTTATCCATTCTGCCGAACGCCGAGATGGGCAATCCAGCTTATCTCGAGAAATTCGGCATTCAGACCGTTCGGTCCGAAATCATCAATATCCACGGCGAGCGGCTGAGGCTTACGGACGATGTGCCCGAGTACCAGGAACTCGTAGTTGCCACCGCTTCGATGCCGCCCGTGGATTGGCGCCGGACGCGCGCTTTTAGCTGGATGACCGCCTTCCTGCATTTCGACAAAATCATGCAGATCCCTTTGATGATTGTTCACGCGGGCACGTCGATCAGTTATGGCAAACTGATCGAAGCGTTTATGGACGTGCGGATTGAACAGTACCCCTTAATCGCCGAGATCAGAGATTTCTTCCTGAAAGAAGCCCAGCACATTCAAGAGAGTGGGTCCGAATACGTTTATTCAAAGGAATATTTGGGCATCTACTGGCCGGCGGACGAATTCATGTTCATCCGGTTGTCGGTGGAAAATCGATTGAAGGATTTGTACGACGAGGCGGGACGCTTATTACGCAGCCGGCTATCGCCGGACACAGATACGGGCGCGACCAACGCGCTCAATGACGCACTGAGATTGAATCTCGCTCTGATCAAGCAGCCCTTTGTCTCGGGGGATATCAGTATCGACCTTGATCACGATCTGATTGCTTTCTACCGCGCCGCGCGTGCGGGCAGATTGATCGGCATCGACCGGAAACCAACCACCGTGCATGTCAACAGATCGGCGGCGTCCTACGACGATCTCCAACGGTGGTGCCGCGAAGTCGTGTGGTGGGGCAATAAAAAGGGTGCCTATTTATACACCAATGAAGTTGTGGAACGGCAGTTGGCCGGCCATTATTAATCGCGCACCATTAATGGAAGGCCTCCTGACGCTTTACGCCAGATTTGTGCCCGAAGGCGTTATCGTCCCCTGTTCGTGCTAATTCGGTTTGAGTATGGCGCGCCCGAAGGGAGTCGAACCCCTGACCTTCGCCTTCGGAGGGCGACGCTCTATCCAGCTGAGCTACGGGCGCGCAAGTGTGGCGGGACGTAGCGGTAATTTAGAGCATCACCGCGGATGGTGCAAACGCTTTAAAAACAACGGCTTATATTACAATCACCGGCACGGCGGACATTCGCCCTTGGCGGCTTCAAGACGCGCCAACGCGTCGCGGTCTTCGCCCGAGGGCAACGGCGCTTTGGGGTCGCTGAGATAGGCCGCGACATCATTGAGGACAACCGAGGCGCCCTTGTCGCGCAGGATCATGTGCCAGCCGTTGCTGTAGAAGGCCGGCACCGCGTTGGCGTCACCCCCAGTCAACGCCTTCAAGGCCTCCTTGGTGGGTTTGCGCGGAATGATCTGATCGTTGCGCCCGTAGAGATAAAGCAGCGGCGCCTTGACCTCCGATGAAGACGTGAGCGCTTCGTCCATCAAATCAGACAGGCCGTAGACCGCGTCAATGCGCGTGGCTTTGATGAACAAAGGATCGCGCCCGTTGTCCCGCAACATTTCAATATTGTCGCTGGCCTGGCGGCCGAGGCTTTGGCCCGTGGGCGTCCATCCGGGCACCACATGTGCGGCCACCCACAACGCCACGCGATACAGCAGCGGCATGGTCGAGCGCGCCCACACCGCCGGCGAGGCCAACACCGCGGCTGTGACGGGCGGAGGGTTGTCTCGGGCCAGCGCCGTCATCACCACCGCGCCGCCCATGCTTTCGCCCAGCGCATATAAAGGAATGTCGGGGTGCTGACGCTTCAGCACCGCGGCGAAATCGGCGAAGTCGTTGACCAGCGCCTCGCGCCCCGCCCATAGGCCCGTATGCGGCGAGTTTCCGAAACCGCGCTGGTCATAGGTGTACACCGCGACGCCGCGCGCAGCGAGAAACGGTCCCACACCCGGCGCACCCGGCACTTTGTCGAACGCTTTGCTGTAGTCGTTGAAACCATGCACGGCCAGCATCACGGCCCTGGGCTCGGTTGGGGGAATCCAGCGGCGCATATACAATTCCAGCCCGTCGGACGCGACGAAGCGCGTTTCGGTGAGATGCGGCGTTGTCGCCCCGGGGCCCGGCGGCGCGATCCTGGGCATGCAGCCCGTCAGCAGCAGCGCAAGCACAACAACCGGGAGCGCGCGCCAGGCCATCATGGTTTATTGCGCGGCCTGTTGCGAACTTCCCGCCGTCAACTGCAGGAAGATATCTTCCAGCTCCACCTCATCGGTGCGCACATCCGCAACCGTGATATTGGCGGCACGCACCGCGTCGAGAATCCCCTGCATGGCGTTGGCGCTGGGCCGGTAGTTGATGTGCAACTCGGTGGGCGCGGGCAACGTCGCATGGAAACCCGCGAGTGCATCAGGAATAGCCGTGAGCGGTTGCGCCAGCGTCAGGATCACGGCCTTGTTGTCGATGCGGCGCAGCAGCGCCCGCGTTGTATCGTGGGCGACGAGTTTGCCGTGGTTAATGATGGCAACGCGATCGCAGAGTTCTTCGGCTTCTTCGAGATAGTGCGTGGTCAGCAAAATCGTCGTGCCCCGCGCGTTCAATTCGCGCATGTGCTTCCACAGATGCTGCCGCAGTTCCACGTCCACGCCCGCCGTCGGCTCGTCCAGCACCACCACCGGCGGCGTATGCACGAGCGCCTTGGCGATCAGCAAACGGCGGCGCATACCGCCCGACAAGGTGCGGGCGTAGGCGTTGGCTTTATCCGCCAAACCGACGACGTCGAGAATTTCCCTGGTGCGGCGCTCGCTTTTCGGCACCCCGTAGAGACCCGCCTGGACTTCCAACACTTCAAAAGGGGTGAAGAACGGATCGAGGTTCAGCTCCTGCGGCACCACGCCGATGGCGCAGCGCGCCTGGCGTTCGTGCGTATCGATGTCCGAGTTCCAAATTTTCACGGTGCCGGAGGTTTTTTGCACCAACCCCGCCATGATGTTGATGAGGGTCGACTTGCCCGCGCCATTGGGCCCCAAAAGCCCGAAGAACGACCCGCGCGGCACTTGCAGCGTGAAGTCCGCCAGCGCCTGTTTGGGGGCGCGTTTACCGCCGCCCTGGTAAAGCTTGTTGAGGCCATGGATTTCAACGGCGAAATCCGGCAGGGACACGGCGGGCGAGGCTGGGACCGGGGCGTTCATGGGAATGGGGTATCACCCGTCTAAATCGTGGGTCAATGAGGTAAGGTCTACCCCCGAATACCGCAAGCGCCACCTTGAAATCTGCGGCCCGGAGCCGCATAAACGTCGGCGGATAATGCGGTCACAACCCACGGCGGACATCATGGCGGACGCGCTCGAGACCTTTAAAGTCGACTCCACCCACGTCAAATGTGACGGCGGGGACGGCGCCTTGGGCCATCCGCGGGTTTACCTGCAGATCAAGCCGGAAGTGGGCGAGATCGAATGCCCCTATTGCAGCCGCCACTATGTCCTCGACAAGGACGCGGCCGCCCACGCGTCCGGCCACTGAGTGACGCAGGGGCGCGGCGTGCCCCTGCTCTCTTTTAAATGGCAGCCAAAACATCCCCGACGCGGCGGCGGCTCTACCTGATCGACGGCTCGGGATACATCTTCCGCGCCTTCCACGCCCTGCCGCCCATGACCCGCCCCGACGGCACGCCCGTCAACGCGGTCTACGGCTTTTCCAACATGCTGATGAAGCTGCTGGACGATCTGCGCGATCACAGCGTCGAGGAATTGATCGCCGTCGTGTTCGACGCCAAGCGCCTGACCTTCCGCAACGAGATTTACAAAGAGTATAAGGCGCACCGTCCGGAAGCGCCCGAAGAACTGGTGCCGCAGTTCAGCATCATCCGCGACGCCACGCGCGCCTTCAACGTGTGCTGTTTGGAGATGGAAGGCTTTGAAGCCGACGATTTGATCGCCACCTACGCCAAGATCGCGCAAGCCGACGGCATCGATGTCGTGGTCATTTCCGCCGACAAGGATCTGATGCAGCTGATCCGCCCCGGCGTGACGATGCTGGACCCCATGAAGAACCGCACCATCGGCCCGGATCAGGTGATGGAAAAGTTCGGTGTGCTGCCGGATAAGGTCATCGAGGTTCAGGCGTTGGCGGGTGATTCCAGCGATAACGTCCCCGGCGTGCCGGGCATCGGCGTCAAAACCGCCGCCGAACTGATCAATCAGTACGGCGATCTTGAAACGCTTCTGAGCAAGGCCGGCGAGATCAAGCAGCCCAAGCGCCGCGAGAACCTGCTGGCCAACGCCGAACTCGCGCGCATTTCCAAACGGCTTGTCACATTGAAAGACGACGTGCCGGTGGACGTGCCCATGGAAAAGCTGAAGTGGATCGAGCCCGATCCCGACACGCTCATCAACTTCATCGCCGCCCAGGGTTTCAAAAGCCTGATGGCGAAGGTGCACAACAAACTCGGCGGCACGGCCCACTCTCTGGCGCCGATTCCGCAACCCGATGAAGGCGCCGAAAAGAAGAGCGCGCCCGCCAAGCCTGCGCACAACATTCCCGCGCCGATCACGGGCCGCGGCGCCTACGAAACCGTGCAGACCGTCGCCGACCTGGAACGCTGGGCGAAGGCCGCCGCCGCCAACGGCTGGGTGGCCGTGGATACGGAGACCACAGGTCTCGATCCGCTGCGGGCCAAGATGTGCGGCGTCTCGCTCTCCATCACGCCCGGCACCGGCTGCTACATCCCCGTGCGCCATGTGGGCAGCGCGCCGCAAGGCACGCTCGACCTGGGCGGAGACACTGATTTCAAAGGCGGCAGCAAGGACGCGCCGCCGCAAATTCCACTCAAGGACGCCATCCGCATCCTGAAGCCGCTCCTGGAAGACCCGTCGGTCCTGAAGATCGGGCACAACATCAAGTACGACATGCACGTCTTCGCGCGCGAAGGCATTCACATGGCGCCGGTGGAAGACACTATCGTCATTTCCTACATCCTCGAAGGCGCCAACCACGGCCACGGCATGGACGAGCTGGCGCAGCTGCACCTCGACCACCAGACCATCAAATTCGCCGACGTCTGCGGCAGCGGCAAGAATCAGATCACCTTCGACCGCGTCGCCCTCGACAAAGCCACGGAATACGCCGCCGAGGACGCCGACATCACGCGCCGCTTGCACGCGCTGCTGAAGCCGCGCCTGCGCGAGGAAAAGCTGCTGACGATCTACGAGACCATGGATCGTCCGCTGATCTATGTCCTGAAGGACATGGAAGCCGCCGGCATCCTGGTGGATAAAAAAGTACTCGCGGGCCTCAGCCAAGACTTCGCCGGCCGCATGGCCGTCCTGGAAACGGAAATTCACAAGCTGGCGGGCGAGCCCTTCAACGTGAACTCGCCCAAACAGCTCGGCGAGATTCTGTTCGAACGCATGAGCCTGCCCGGCGGCAAGAAGGGCAAAACCGGCGCCTATGCGACAGGCGCCGAAGTGCTGGACGAACTGGCCGCGCAAGGCCACGACCTGCCCGCGCGCGTCCTGGATTACCGCCAGCTCGCCAAGCTGAAGAGCACCTACACCGACGCGCTGATGGGAGAGATCAACCCGGACACGGGCCGCGTGCATACCAGCTTCGCGCAGACCATCGCCTCCACGGGCCGCCTCTCATCCATCGATCCCAATCTGCAGAACATCCCCATCCGCACCGAAGACGGCCGCAAGATCCGCACCGCCTTCACCGCGCCCAAAGGCAAGAAGCTGCTGTCCGCCGACTATAGCCAAATTGAATTACGCCTGGTCGCGCACGTCGCCGACGTCAAAGCCTTGAAGCGCGCCTTCAAGGACGGCGAGGACATTCACGCCGCTACCGCCTCGGAGATGTTCGGCGTGCCCATCAGGGGCATGGACCCGATGATCCGCCGCCGCGCCAAGGCCATCAACTTCGGCATCATCTACGGCATTTCGGGCTTCGGTCTCGCGCGCCAGCTCGGCATCCCGCGCGGCGAAGCGCAGGAATACATCAACACCTATTTCGCCAAGTTCCCGGAACTCCGCGACTATATGGAAGAGACCAAGGCCATCGCCCGCAAGCAGGGCTACGTCACGACATTGTTCGGACGGCGCTGCTACATCCCGGGCATCGGCGACAAGAACCCCAACATGCGCGGCTTTGCCGAACGCGCCGCCATCAACGCGCCCATCCAGGGCGGGGCGGCCGATATCATCAAGC
Organism: Rhodospirillaceae bacterium; assembly: GCA_019752235.1. Lineage (GTDB taxonomy): Bacteria > Pseudomonadota > Alphaproteobacteria > Rhodospirillales > Rhodospirillaceae > SHVO01. The sequence goes on along the minus strand of JAIEMI010000161.1, from coordinate 8,843 downwards.
GCGCCATGATCCGCCTGCCCGGCGCGCTGGCCGATGCAGGGCTCAAGGCCTGCATGCTGCTGCAGGTGCATGATGAACTGGTGTTTGAAGTGGCCGATGCAGAGGTGAAGAAAACCTCCGAGCTGGTCAAGCGCGTCATGGAAGGCGCCGCACAGCTCGATGTCCCGCTGACGGTCGATGTGGGCGTCGGGTTAAGCTGGGCCGACGCCCACTAATCTCTCTTAGTACTTAAACGAAAGTTGGCCGATGACCGTGCGCGGCGCGCCGACGCGGCCGGCGATGTTCGGTGTGTAGTTCACCGTGCCCGTCACGTAGCCCTTGTCCATGATATTGCGGCCGATGATCACAAAGCCCCACTGCTTCTCGGGGCTGTCCCAGCCGAGGCGCGCATTCCACAGTCCATACCCCGACTGACGCTCGCCGTAGGTGGTCACGCCGTTCACGCCGGCGTTGGCGGGCGTGAAGTAGATCGTGCTCTGCCAATGGTAGTCCACACCGGCGTAGACGGAGCCGTTGTCACCCAATTCATGCGTATAAGCGCCGCCCACTGTCATGGAGAATTCCGGTGAGGAGTTCAGACGCTTACCGGAGGCATTGAACGGGCCGAAGGACGTCACTGTCGCGCCGGGATAGCTGGAATACGTGGCGTCGAGATAGGCGAGGTTCGCGAAGAGGTCGACCCCGGCGAAAGGACGCGCCAGGATTTCCGCTTCCAGTCCTTTGACTTCCGCGCTGGCGGCGTTGTCGGTAATGGCGTTGGCCGGCGGCGTAAACAGAGTCACCTGCAAATCGGTGTAGTCATAATAGAAACCCGCCAGATTCAAGCGCAGGCGCTTGTCGAACCACTCGGACTTCATGCCGATTTCATAGGCCCACAGATACTCCGGCGCATACCCGCGCGCGGAATCGACCGCATTGGTGGCGCCGTATTCAAAACCGCCGCTTTTGAAGCCGCGCGTCACCGACGCATAGAGCAGCAGGTCGTCCATCGGCGTGTAATTCAGGCCGAACTTCGGCGTCCAGGCGTCCTGGCTACGCGACGTATTGACGATGAACGGATTGGAGAAGAACGGCGCGCCGATCGTGGGCGCCGCCGCCGCCTGGTCGACATTGAAGGACGACGACACCGTCCAGAAATCGCGCAGGAAGTAATCCTTGGTTTCGTCGGTATAGCGGATGCCCGCAACCGCCGATAGCGTGGGCAGGATTTGGTATTCGGCCTGAGCGAAGGCGGCGTAGGACTCCGCTTTCAAGCGCGGGCGCTGAAAGTGGGAAACCGAGAACCCGGGCAAAGCCAACGACAAAGGTTCGCGCACGTTTTCCTGGAAGTAGTAGGCGCCGGCGATAAATGACAGCGCGTCGAATTTGCCGGTGAGATTGAACTCCTGGCTGTACTGACGCTGCATGATCGGCGCGATGAGCGTGCGGAACAGGTTCAGGCTGGTGGCGTCCGCGTCGGTTTCAATGGAGCCTTTGACCGAACGCGCGCCCGTCAGCGACTTGAAGGAAAGATTGTCGCTGAGATCGTAGTTCACTTCCAAGGCCGCGCCGAAGTTCTCCAGCGTGGTGTGGTTGTCGAGGTTGGCCGAGAACTTGTGATAGTCGGTGAGGATGGCGTCATCCAGCGGCACGCCAATCGGACGCAGCAGCTTGGAATACGTGCCCATGGCGTCGGTGGACTTGGCATAGTCGGCGCGCAGCGTCACATCGCCGCGGTCGCCCAATGGCATCAGCAACTGACCCCGGAAGCCGAACGCGTTCTGGTCGCCGATGTCGTTGCCGGTGGACACGTTCTCGAAATAGGCTTCGTGCGCCATGCGGTTGGCGGCCAGGCTGAAGAGGATGCCGGTGTCGGCGATCGGGCCGCTGACGTAACCCTTCAAGCCGTAAGCATTGTAGTTGCCGTAGTACACTTGCGCTTCGCCGGTGAACGTGTCGCTCGGCTTGCGCGAGATGATGTTGATGGTGCCGCCGACCGAGTTGCGGCCGTAGATCGTGCCCTGCGGCCCGCGCAGCACTTCGACGCGCTCGACATCCAGAAAGTCGGAGAAGTACGACAGAGGACGCGCCAGATAAACGCCGTCCATATGGGTGGTCGAGCTGGGGTCGGACCCGACGAAGACGTTGTTGGAGCCGATGCCGCGGATATAAAGCTGCGCATAACCCGACTGGTCGGCGATCTGCAGGCCGGGGGTGTAGTCCACCAAGCCGCGCACACCCGTCACGCCGCGTTGTTCCAACTGCGCGCCGCTGAAGGCGGTGATCGCCAGCGGCGTCGATTGCAGCGCCGTCTCGCCGGTCTTGGTGGCCGTGACGACGATTTCGTCGAGCTGCAGACTGGCGGTATCGGCAGCCATGGCGCCGGTAACCAAGCTGGTCGACAGCAGTAGCGCGGTCGACAACGCATGAACGGAATACGGGCGTGAAAGGTATTTCATGGTGTCCCTCCCAGGAGTGTCGCGTGAACCGGCACCGACTTTACTTGTCCGGACATGAGAAGGGTAGCCGTCAGCTACGCAGTTTAGATATCAACCGACCGATTCTATGTGCTATGCGGCTTTTCGATCACATTCCCTGCGCATTTACGGGCCTTCCTTGACACCCCTCGCGCCACACCGGATGCTCCGGGCCTACCTGGGAGGGGTCTCATGAGACATCTGATGCGGTTCCTGGTCATGGGCGTGGCGTCCGTCGCGGCGATGACCGCGTCCGCCGCCGGCCCCAGCGAACCTCCCGTCCCGCATAATGCGGGCCTTCCGCCCGCATGGGCCTATGTCCCTATTCCCCCTGCCGCGCCGGCCGATCCCAACGCGCCCAAGCCTGCGCCGGACACCACGCCCAAACGCGTTCCCCATTCAGATGTCGCGCTCACGCTTGCCCAGATCCGTGATCTTCATGATCCGCCCGACTGGCACCCGGACGATCACCCGCCGATGCCGGAGATCGTCGGCCGCGGCCGCAAGCCGGGCATCTTCGCCTGCGCCTATTGCCATTTGCCCAACGGCCAAGGGCGGCCCGAGAACGCCGGCCTCGCCGGCCTGCCCGCCGCTTACATCGTGCAGCAGATGGCCGACTTCAAAAGCGGCGCGCGCAAAAGCGCGGTGCCCAAACTCGTCCCCATCATGATGATGCTTAACGTCGCCGCCAACGCGCACGAGGACGACATCGTGGTGGCGGCGGAGTATTTCGCGAGCCTGCGCTTCAAACCGTGGATCAAGGTGGTGGAATCCGACACCGCGCCGAAAACCCGTGTCGGCGGCGCCATGCTGGTGGCGCTGGAAGACGGCAGCCGCGAGCCCATCGGCGCGCGCATCATCGAGGTGCCCGAGAACCTGACCGCCACCGAACTGCGCGATTCCAAGTCGGGCTTTATCGCTTACGTGCCGAAAGGCAGCCTCAAGAAAGGCGAGGCGCTCGCCTTGACGGGCAACAAGGGCAGGGTCACCGCCTGCGTCGCTTGCCACGGCGCGGATCTGCAAGGCCTCGGCCCGGTGCCGCCGCTGGCGGGCCGCTCGCCCAGCTATATCGTCCGCCAGCTTTACGATCTGCGCAGCGGCGCACGCGCCGGGGCATGGAGCCCGCTCATGAAAAACATCGTCGCTGCCATGAGCGACGACGATATCCTCAACGTCGCGGCCTACGCCGCCTCGCGCGCGCCTTAACTATTCGCGCGCCGCCGGCAGCGGGCGCGTCGCGACATAGATCGCGACAATCACCAGCACCGCGCCGACGCCCACCGGCACGAGGATGTTATGCGCGGTGGCCGCGACGATGCCCCAGGACACCGCCATCGCGGCGACAGCGAGGCGTTTCGATTTCTTGGAGATCGCGCCCTCCTCTGTCCAGGCGCGCAAGGGCGGTCCGAAGCGGGGATGGTCGAGCAACCATCGCGCCAGACGCGGCGACGCCTTGGCGAAGCACGCCAAGGCCGCGATCATGAAGATCGTGGTCGGCATCACCGGCAGAAACGCGCCGACGATACCCAACCCCACGAACAGCCATCCCGCCGCCAGAAGCGGCAATCTCCATACGCTTTCCTGGGGTGTAGGGTTCGGTACGCCAGACATGGCGCGATGATAAATGAAATCGATCAACATCGCAGGATCAATCATACTGATCCCATGAAGCGGCGAGCCGCCTTAATGGGGATACTAAGCTGCGCCGCGGCGGCGCAGGCGGAGGAGCCTGGCTGCTTCGCGCCGGGCCTGGATCCTCCGGCCAAAATCGCGGCCTGCACACGAGGTATTGAGGGCGGCCCGGCGGAAACCCGCGCGCTTGCCCTGCTGGCGCGCGCCGGCGCCTACACCGAGAGCGGCGCAACCGCCAAAGCCCTCGCCGATTACGACGCCGCCTTTCGACTGGCGCCGCCCGACGCACAAGCCTTGCTCGCCCGCGGCAAACTGCAGAACGATCCGGGCAAGGCCGAAGCGGATTACACCTCCGCGCTTGGCGAAGACGCGGGCCTGGCGGAGGCTTATGCCTTACGTGGCGCGCTGCGGCTGAAACGCGGCGCGGTCGCGGACGGCATCGCCGACCTGGGCGAAGCGCGGCGCTTCAACCCCAATGATCCCGCGCCCTTTAAAACGCGCGGCGCGTACTTCTTGGAAAACGGCGACACCGCACAGGCCGTCGCCGAATTGCAGGAGGCGGCGCGTCTCTCCCCAAACGACCCCGATCTGCAGCGCATGCTGGGCGCCGCGCAGCTGCACGCCGGCGCGGCTCAGGAGGCACTCATACCGTTCAACGCCGCGGTAGCGGCCAACGCAAAAGACGCCACGGCTTTGCGCGGCCGCGCGACGGCCCACGCGCGGCAAGGAAACTACAAAGCCGCCATAGCGGATTTTTCCGCGGCGCTTGCCATCAGCCCCAAGGACGCCGCGGCGCTTGAAGGCCGCGGCATGGCGGCATTGCACTCCGGCGCGTTCAGCGACGCCATCGCCGACTTCACGGCGCTGGCGTCTTTGCGTCCCGGAGACGCCGGTCCGCTGTTCTTCCGCGCCAACGCCCGTCTGCAGAACGGCGAGGCCAAGGACGCCGCCGCCGATTACTCCGCCTTTCTCGCGCGGCACGCGGGCGACATCGAGGGCTTGATGGGCCGCGCGCTCGCCCGCCAATTTTCGGGCGACTACGCCGGCAGCGAAGCGGATTTTTCGGCTGTCTTGAACCGCCGGCCCGATGCGGCGCAAGCCCTCGCCGGGCGCGGATATGTCCGCGTCATGCGCGCCCGCCATGCCGAAGCCGCCGCCGATCTCGCGGCGGCGCAGCGCCTGCCCGACGCCCCCGCCCATCTCGCGGTGTGGCGATTCATTGCCGAAAGCCGCGGCGGCCTCAAACCGGCGCCCGCCCTCGCCGCCACCCTGAAAACCATCGCTGCCGACACCTGGCCCGGGCCGGTTTTGCGGTACTTTGCCGGCGCGCTGTCGGGCGACGACGTCCTGGTTGCGGCAACGCGGGAACCCCGTGACGCTCCGGGGCGTTTATGTGAGGCTTATTACTACCTTGGCGAAGCGGCGGTGATGCAGAACGATCCGGCGCAAGCCGCCAAGCTGTTCAAAGCCGCACTCGCCACGGGGATGAGCCGCTATACGGAGTACGCCGCTGCCCAAGCCGGTCTCGAACATTTGTCAGGCGGCCCTTAAACCAAGGAAAAGTCAGCGAATTTAAAGCGCCTTCGGCAAGACATAGCTTTGCGGTATTTTTGCCATAATGCACCGCTGATATGACCGTGTGCCCAACCGTTGTCGGGCATGAGAATGAGAAAAGGATCCAAAACGTGGCCTATCGCATCGCTCTTGTTGATGACGACCGCAACATCCTGACGTCGGTGTCGATGGTGCTGGAAGCCGAGGGCTTCAACGTCACCACGTACCGCGACGGCGCTGACGCGCTTCGCGGGCTGACCGCGGAACCGCCGGATCTGGCCGTGCTGGATATCAAGATGCCGCGCATGGACGGCATCGAGCTGCTGCAGCGCCTGCGCGAGAAAAGCACCATGCCCGTGATCTTCCTGACCTCGAAAGACGACGAGGTCGACGAACTCCTGGGCCTGCGCATGGGCGCGGACGACTACATCAAAAAACCCTTTTCCCAGCGCCTGCTGATCGAACGCGTGCGCTCGATCTTCCGCCGCCTGGAAGCCCAGAAGGCCCAGGGCACCGCCGGCGCTTCTGCTACGTCCCTGGCCCGGGGCGAGCTGGTTCTCGACCCCGCCCAGCACCTCTGCCTGTGGAAAAACCTGCCCGTCAACCTGACGGTGACCGAGTTCCTGATCATTCAGGCCCTGGCGCAGCGTCCCGGCCACGTCAAAAGCCGCGACCAGCTGATCGACGCGGCCTACGGCGAGCATATCTACGTCGACGACCGCACCATCGACAGCCATATCAAGCGCCTGCGCAAGAAGTTCCGGGATGTGGATAAGGACTTCTCGCATATCGAAACATTGTACGGCGTAGGCTACAAATATAACGAAACCAACGCTGCGGCCTAAAGCCATCCTGGCGCGCCGCGGCTGTTGGCGGGATAGGGCCGCCGCGCGGTGAATAACGATTCCGAGAACAGCCTCGATGACCTGCGCCTGAAGTCGTCCTCCCAAGATAAGTTGGGGGCGGCTTCAGCGCCGCGCGTTGATCACATCGCGCGCATGCGCCTGTTCTCGCCGCTGACCTTGCGTTTCCTCGCCGTTAACCTGGCGGCACCTGTCCTGCTGGTGCTGGGCCTACTCTTCCTCGACGAATATCAGGACACCTTGATCGCCACGGAGCTGGATGCCTTGCGCACCCAGGGCGAGCTCATCGCCGCGGCCATCGGCGAAGGCGCCGTGGTGGTCGCCAAGACCAGAGGCAAGAGCAACGTCTCGGACGACGACGATATGGACTTCGGCCCCAGCACCGCGCGCCGCGTGATCGACCCGGAGTCCGCGCGCCAACTGGTGCGCCACCTCTCCAATCTTGCGAATGTGCGCTCCCAGCTGTTCGACCGCTCCGGCGCGCTGGTGGCGGACACGCGGCTGCTGCAAGGCTCTAGCGGCGCCGTGCAAGTCCTGGATCTGCCGCCCATCGACGAAGGCCCGATCATGGGGTTGGTGCGCCGGATGTACGAGAACACCATCGGGCGATACGCCTACGATCGCGGTTTCGATCCCTACGTCGAGCCCCCCAAAGCCACCGCCGCCGATTTCAGCGAGGCCGCTCACGCGCTGGAAAAAGGCGAGCCGCAAAGCCGGGTGCGCCTGCGCGGCGACCGCCAGAAGATATTATCCGTCGCCGTGCCGGTGCAGTTCTACAAGCAAATCGTCGGCACCGTGCTGGTCTCGCGTGACGGCAGCACCGTCGACAAGCGTCTGTTTGCCGTGCGCGGCTCCATCCTCGGCATGTTCGCCTGGGTTCTGGCGTTCACCGTACTGACCTCGATCTATCTCGCCAGCACCATCGCGCGGCCCGTGCGCCGCCTGGCGGCCGCGGCCATGCAGGTGCGCCAAGCCAAGAACCGCCGCTACCCCATCCCCGACCTCACGGGCCGCTCCGACGAGATCGGCGAACTGTCGGCGGCCCTGCGCGAGATGACGGAATCCCTCTGGCAGCGGCTCGACGCCATCGAGCATTTCGCCGCCGACGTCGCCCATGAGATCAAAAACCCGCTGACCTCCCTGCGCAGCGCCGTGGAAACCGTCGCCCGCGTCAAAGACCCCGAACAGCAGAAGAAGCTCATGTCCATCATCATGGAGGACGTGACGCGTCTCGACCGCCTGATCTCGGAAATCTCCGACGCCTCGCGCCTGGACGCCGAATTGTCGCGCGCCGAGATGGAGCCGGTGGATATCGTGCGCCTCGTGCACGCGTTGGCGGACGTGCAGAACGCCAACGACAACCCCGCCGCGCCCAAGGTCGAGTTGATCACCGAAGAACCTACGCCCGGCAAACCCGCCGAGAAGCGCCTGATGGTCCCGGGCCTGGAAACGCGCCTGGGTCAGGTCTTCCGCAATCTCATCAGCAACGCCGTCTCTTTCAGCCCTCCCGCCGGCACCATCATGATCCGCACCGCGCGCGACCGGCGGCATGTGATGATCATGGTGGAGGATCAGGGCCCCGGCATCCCGTCCGGCAAGGAAGACGACATCTTCAACCGCTTCTACACCGAACGCCCCGAAGGCGAAGCCTTCGGAAAACATTCGGGCTTGGGCCTGTCGATCTCCAAACAGATCGTCGAAGCCCACCGCGGCACCATCACCGCCGAAAACATCATCGGCGACGACAAGCAGGTCAAAGGCGCGCGGTTTATCGTGCGGTTGCCGACCTAAAGACTCAGCACAAACGCCATCAGAAACGGCAGCGCGGCGAAGGCCATCAGGGTCGAGATGAACACCATCGCCGCCACTTCTTCGGGCCGGTTCCCGTAACGCAGCGCGAACATGTAGTTGAACACCGCCACCGGCATGGTGGACTGGATGATCACCGTGCCGCGCGCCGCGCCGTCCATGCCCAACAGCCAGGTGAGGCCGACGGCGATCGCAAAGCCGCCGGCGAGGCGCAATGCTGAAAAGCTCACGCTGCGCACAAGCCCCGTGGCGTGCAGCTTGGCCAATGAGGTGCCGAGCGACATCAGCATCAGCGGAATCATCACGTTGCCCAGCACGCCCAACGTATTGTCGATAAAAGCGGGGATCGTCAGATCAAATCCGATCAGGAGGCCGGCCACGGCAATCGCCAGCATCGAGGGCGTGAGCAGATGCCGCAACGACAGCTTCCCGCTGGCGATGCTTTCGCCGACGCTGAACTGCAGCGCCGACATGGTGGCGAAAAACGCCACCGCCATGGCGAGGCCCGTATTGCCGAAGGCGAACAGGC
>JAIEMI010000232.1 GCA_019752235.1 Rhodospirillaceae bacterium | reverse complement strand
CCAGCGCGAGCGTCGGTGGCTCGCCGGCGGGTGGACGACGCACCGCCAGCCAGATCACCAGGGCGGCGGCGGCGTTGAGCACGACGATGTCGCGATAGGGGCCGCCGCGTCCATGCAGCAGCGTGCGCATGGCGGCGGCGTTGACCGCGGCGGTGCCGCCGGTCAGTTCCTCGGGTTTGGCGCGTTTGATGCCGGCGTCCTCGGGCACGATCTCGAAAGTGCGGAAGGTGTCGCCGTTGAGTTCAGCGACAAAAGTCGCGCCGGTGGTGGTGATTTCATCGAGGCCGTCGCTGCCATGGACGACCCAGGCGCGTTCGGAGCCGAGGCGCGCCAACGTCTCGGCGATGGGCACGATCCATTTGTGCGCGAAGACGCCGATGAGTTGGCGTTTCGCTCCCGCGGGATTGGACAGCGGTCCCAGCAGATTGAAGATGGTGCGTTGCGCCAGTTCCTGGCGCACGGGTGCGACGTGTTTGGTGGCGGTGTGGTGGCGCTGGGCGAAGAGGAAGCCGATATTGGCTTCTTTGATGCAGCGCGCGATGACTTCGGGCGATGCTTCAATGTTCACGCCGAGTTCCGCGAGAACATCCGCCGTGCCGGATTTGGACGACATGGCGCGGTTGCCGTGCTTGGCCACCTTGACGCCGCAGGCCGCCGCCACGAGGGCCGCCGCCGTGGATATATTATAAGTGGATGCGCCGTCGCCGCCGGTGCCGCAAGTATCGATGGCGTCGGCGGGGGCTTCGACCTTCAACGCCTTGGCGCGCATCACCCGGGCCGCGCCGACGATTTCGTTGACGCTTTCGCCGCGTACGCGGAGCGCCATGAGGAAGCCGCCGATTTGCGCGGGCGTCGCCGTGCCGGACATCAGCACCTCGAAGGCGGCCTCGGCGTCGGCTTCGCTGAGACTGCCGCCGTCGGCGATTTTTGCGAGAAAGGGTTTGAGATCGCTCATGTCTAAGCGGAGATGCCGGCCGTCGCCGCGGCGTTGAGCTGCGCGCCGCCGTTGAACACGGGCTCGGGCTTGGCATTGAGACCGGTGCTGACCAGGAAGTTGCGCAGGATTCGGTGCCCGAACTGCGAGGCGATGCTTTCGGGATGGAACTGCACGGACGTGATGGCGTGCTTGCGGTGGGCAAGGCCCATGATGAGACCGTCGTCGGTTTCGGCCGTCACTTCCAAATCGGCGGGCAGCGTGCTGCGCTCGACCACCAGCGAGTGATAGCGGGTGGCGGTGAAGGGGCTGGGCAGACCGGCGAACATCGGATGGCCGCTGTGCGTGATGGTGCTGATCTTGCCGTGCATGGGTTGCGGCGCGCGTATCACCTTGCCGCCGAAGGCCTGGCCGATGGACTGCAGGCCGAGGCAGACGCCGAAGATCGGAATCTTGCCGGCGACGGCGCTGATGAGCGGCAGGCAGATGCCGGCGCGGTCGGGATCGCACGGACCGGGCGAGAGTACAATCCCCGCGGGATTTAAATGCAGGACTTCATCGACGGTGATCTTGTCGTTGCGATGGACAACGAGATCCGCACCCAGTTCGCCAAAAAAATGCCACAGGTTGTAGGTGAAGCTGTCGTAGTTATCGATCAACAGATATTTGGGCGCGGGTGAGCTCGACATGGTCCAAAACCTTTAAAAACCGAGGCCAACATGCCTCCCGGGCACCCCCAGCGTCAAGGAAACCCGGTAATTCTTCATAGGGTTTAAAGAGATGACGTTTAAGGGCCTATGGTCTAGAGAACGGCGATATTTATAGGTATCCGGCGCAGGCATGGCGGACGATTGGAATAGCGGCAAAAAAGGCGGGAAGGGCGCGTGGTTCAGCGTGCGCCCGATCTTCCTGGTGGCCGGCGCCGTGGCCTTGCTGGCCTTTGGAGTCATATTCGGCGTCAGCCTCGATCTCGCAACCCGCCCGGACAAGGCGCCGGTCGCGGCGCGTCCGCCCGGCCCGGCGCCGAAGCCCTCGCACCAATACGTTCCGCCCACCATCAAGATCGAGCCGGACGCCAACGCAGACCCCGCGCCGGCCAGCATTTTCGACGACAAGGCCGCGCCGCCGCCGCAGATGCCGCAACACGCCTGGGGGAACCCCGAAGCTTCCAAGCCGCCCGCCGAACCGGCCATGAAAAAGAACGCGGTCGCCGTCGTACCGGATGCGCGCGGCGCGGTTCTGGCCGTTGTCATTGACGACATGGGACTAGACCGCCCACGCGCCTTAAAGATCATCGCGCTCAGCGGTCCGCTGACGCTTTCCATGATGACTTACGCCAATGATTTGCCGGGCCTTGTGGCGCAGGCGCGCAAGGGTGGGCACGAAGTCATGGCGCACCTGCCCATGGAACCCATGAGCGCCAAGGAAAATCCCGGTCCCGGCGCGCTCATGGTCAATATGGATGAAGAGACCATTCGCAAAACCCTGGCCGCCGAACTTGATGGGTGGCAGGGCTACGTTGGCGTCAACAATCACATGGGCAGCCGCTTCACCAAGGACCGGGAACGCATGGCGATTGTGATGGACGAACTGCGGGCGCGCGGTTTGCTGTGGCTGGATTCCAAAACCGTCGGCGACAGCGCCGGGCCGTCGGCGGCCCGTGCGTCGGGCGTGCCCTATTTGGAGCGCGACGTGTTTCTCGACAACGAAGAGACCGTGGAAGCGGTGACCGCGCAGCTCGAACAGCTTGTGGCCACCGCCAAGGCGCGCGGCACGGCCATCGGCATCGGCCATCCCCATGACTCGACCGTTGCGGCGCTGCGCCAGTGGCTGCCCCACCTGGCCAGCCGCGGCATCGTCCTGGTGCCGGTTACAGAAATCCTCAAGCGGCGGAGCGCTAACCGTCCGCCGGGTTAACCGGTGCCCGCTGATGCTTGAAGAGGCGTCCCCGTGTTCTTATCATAGGGGCGATTATGGGAGGGGACTTCAGATGAAGACGTTGAGCGCCGCCGCTTTGGCCACGATTTTGGTGTGTTCGTCCGCTGTGATGGCGGCGGAAGGCCCGCCGCGCGGTATCGTGGTGAAGTTGGCGCCGGTGTCGGAGGTCGAACAGGCCTGCATCGACCAGCTCAAATACAATTGGGCGCAGCCGGGCGCTTACGACGACAGCTTTAAAGACATCGTTTTGGAAAACGTCACCCACCGTAAGGACGGCCAGGCGAACGTCATCGTGTTCGAAGGCCACGCCTACAATAGCTTCATGCAGGCCGACCGCTACGTGCAGGTGACCTGCCGCCCCGGCGAGAAGACGCCGTATCCGGTGACCTTTCAGATCGACCGTTAGGCGTTTCCGCCCGCAAAGAACTTGATGGCTTCCTCGGCGGCGCGGATCAGCGCGCGGGCCTTGTTGTTGCTTTCCTGATACTCGGCTTCGGGATCGCTGTCGGCGACCACGCCGCCGCCGGCCTGGGCGATGACTTCGCCGTCCTTCACCAGGGCGGTGCGCAGCGCGATGCAGGTATCCATGTCGCCGTTGGCTGAAAGATAACCAATCGCGCCGCCGTAAAAGCCGCGGCGTTCGCTCTCTAGCTCGTCGATAATTTCCATGGCGCGGATTTTGGGGGCGCCCGAGACGGTGCCCGCCGGGAAGCCGGCCATCAGCGCATCCATGGCGTCGTGTTCGGGGCTGATGTCGCCTTCGACGTTGGAGACGATGTGCATGACGTGGCTGTAGTACTCGATCACGTTCTGTTCGGTGACGCGCACACTGCCGGGTTTGCAGACGCGGCCCACGTCGTTGCGGCCCAGGTCGAGCAGCATCAAGTGTTCGGATAGCTCCTTGGGATCGGACAGCAGGTCGGCCGCCAGCGCGGCGTCTTCCGCCGGTGTCTTGCCGCGCGGGCGCGTGCCGGCGATGGGGCGGATGGTGACTTTGCCTTCGCGCAGGCGCACCAGAATTTCCGGACTGGAGCCGACGATGGAGAAGCCTTCGAGGTTCAAATGGAACAGGAACGGCGAGGGGTTCAGGCGGCGCAACGCGCGATAGAGCGCGAAGGACGGCAGCGTGAAGGGCAGGCGGAAACGCTGCGACGGCACGACCTGGAAGATATCGCCGGCGAGGATGTACTCCTTGGCCTTTTTGACCATGGCGTGATAGCCGTCGCGGCCGATGTTGGATGTGGCGGCTTCGAAACGCGGGGCGGCCACGGGCACATGACGCGGCGCGGCTTTGTCGAGCGCGGCCACGACATCGGCGATGCGTTTTTCGGCGGACTCACAGGCGATGTCGGCGCTCACACCCTTCGCGGGATAGACCGGCGCGACAATGATCATCATGTCTTTGACGGTGTCGAAGATCACCGTGACGGTGGGCCGCATGAACAGGCCGTCGGGAATCCCCAGCGTGTCGGGGTTGGTGTCGGGGATGTTCTCGACCAGACGGATGGTGTCGTAACCCATGTAGCCGATGAGGCCCGCCGCCATGGGCGGCAGGTGCGCGGGCATGTCGATGCGCGACGCGGCCATGAGCGCGCGCAGGGACGTCATGGTGGGTTTGTCGTCGGCGTCGTACTTCAGTGGGAGCGTGCCCACCTTCGTGCAGATTTCGGCCTTCTGGCCTTTGCAGCGCCACACGAGATCCGGCCGCAATGCGATGAAGGAATAACGGCCGCGCACGGCGCCGCCTTGCACGGACTCGAGCAGCGCCGTGAAGGGCTGCTCCTGGCCGAGCTTGAGCATGACCGAGACCGGCGTATCCATGTCCGCCGGCAGTTCAGTCCAGATCACCTGCGCCTTGCCGGATTCGTAGACAGCGGCAAAGTCGCGGCGGGCGGGCAACACGTCCATAGGGAGGCTCTTAACTCTGCGTCGCGCCACGCGGCGCCGCGATGGGGCGGAAGTTTGTCAGCGTGTCGCGGTGATGTTGTCGATAATGGTCCTATCCACTTCCACCGGATAGCGGTTGGCAAAGGCCTTGTAGACCTGATCCATCAGATTGCTGCCGATGTCGTTGCGGATCGATTCCCTCAGTTGCTTTTGAACTTCGGCTTGCGTGCCGGTCGGTGTCGCGCCGGCGACTTCCTTCAGGCGCGCGACAACAAATCCGTCCTGCACGGGCGCGACCACGACTTCACCGACCTTGGCCTTGAAGAGACGGTCGAGGAGGTCGGGGCTGACACGCTTGGCATCGACCACGTTCTTGCGGTCCGGGCCTTCACCGAAGCGGGTGATGGGGCCCAGCGGCGCGTAGGACACACGTTTGTCCTGGGCTTCGATGGCCGAGAGCTGACTGGAAGGACCGATGTCCTTGGCCAACTTATCGGCCAACGCCTGGGCCTGGGCTTGCTTCTGTTCGCTTTCCCAGAGCGCGGCGACCTTGGAGCGGACCTCAAGCAGGGGTTTCGGCGTCGGCGGCGTGATGGCGTCGACATGGACGACGTAGTACCCGTCGCGGCTCGGCAGGTCGGCAAGTTTGCTGTCTTTATTGACCGGTGTCTCGAAGGCGACCTTCCACAGGTTCTTCGGATCGATAGTGTTCGGCACGTTGACGCCGTTGGGATCCTGGCCGCTCTGATCGACGGCGGCGATCTGTGTGATCCTGCCGCCGACGTTCTTGGCGATGTCGGCCAAAGGCGTGCCCGCGGCCAAACCGTCTTCCAACTGGACCGAGGCGTCATAGACCGCATCGGCGCCCTTGTCGGCGGCGATGGTCTGCTTGATGACGTCCTTGACGGCTTCAAAGGGCTGCGTGGTTTCGGGCGTGACGGAGATCACTTGCACCAAGTGCCAGCCCAGAGGTGTCTGTACCGGCTGGCTGATTTCACCGACCGGCGTATTGAACGCGTCCGCGCCGAGGGTTTTGACCAGCGGAGAATTCGCCGCCAGTTGGCCGAGGTCGATGGGAGCGCCGGATTTGGATTTGGCGGCTAAAGCTTGGAGGGACTCGCCGGCCGCCGCTTGCGCGCGCACGGCTTCGGCCTTTTCCTTGGTATCGAAGACCAATTGCGACAGGCGCTTGGTTTCCGGCGTGCGGTAACGCACCGTGTTTTCGTCGTAATAGGTCTTGGCCTGTTCATCGGCGATGTTGTCGGCGGTGACCAGGTCGGCGGTGCTCAAGGTCAGGATCGTGAGCTTGCGGTATTCGGGCGCCGTGAAGGTGGCGATGTTTTTGTCGTAGACCGCCTTCAGGTCTTCATCCTTCGGCACCGCCTGCAGCGCCATGGACGCGTTGGAGATCAGCAGCGTGTCGGCGATGCGGGTTTCGCTGCGGAACTGGAACAGGCTGTTGACCAGGTAATCGGGCGCGGCGGCATTGACCATGATGGGCTGCATCAAGGTGATCTGATGCAGATCGGACTCCAGCATTTTGAGATAGGCGGATTCCGACAGGTTGTTTTGCGCCAGCAGCTGTTCGAACTTCATGCGGTTGAACTTGCCGTCCTCATGAAACGACTTGAATTCATAGACGGTCTTGCGGAGTTGTTCGGCGCTGACGATGATGCCGACGTCACGCGCCGCTTCGTCGAAGGTCGCCGACTTTTTCAGTCCGTCGAGAGTCGTTTCCATCACGGTGCGCTTCATGATCTCGGGCGGAATGTCCGCGCCGCCGGTGGCCTCGCGGAAACGCTCCATGTCCTGATCGAAGCGGCGCTGGAGGACCGAGGTCTTGACCTCGGAATCGCCAACCTTGATCGCCGTGCCGGGCGTGAGGCTGCCGCCGCCCATGAAATCGCCGACGCCCCAGATGCCGAAACTCGCCATCAACAGCCCCAGGAAAATTTTGAAGAGGAGGCTCTCTTTGACGCTGGTTCTGAAGAATTCGATCATGGCGGTGCACTCAATATAAAGGGATGTCGCGGCCCCTATCTTTTAAGGAGGGGTCCGCGAGGTGGCGCATCATAGGGACGGGGCCCGAGCCCGGCAAGCGCGCCTTATGGGCATATATTGGGTCAAAAGCGCCCCGCAAGCCTCTGTTTTCATATGGATTGCGGGCGCCGAAAAAGCACGCTAGCAAGACGGTGAGATCAGCGCGTCACGAGAGAAGGGTGTTAACGCATGACCTATCTGATTGCCGGCAACTGGAAGATGAATGGAACGCCCGCCAGCGCCAAGGCATTGGCCGCGGGCCTGGCCGCCAAAGCCAAGGCCGGTTCCAAAGCCGAAATCGCGCTGTGCCCGCCCGCACCCCTGCTGTCCGCCGTCGATGCGGCCGTCGCCGGGAGCCCGATTGCCCTGGGCGCGCAGGATTGCCATGCCAACGAAAAGGGCGCCCACACCGGCGATGTCAGCGCCTGGCTGCTGAAGGCTCTCGGCTGCCGCTTTGTGATTGTCGGCCACTCCGAACGCCGCGCCGATCACGGCGAAACCGACGCCATGGTGAAAGCCAAAGCCGCGGCGGCGCTGAAAGCCGGGCTGACGCCCATCGTCTGCGTGGGCGAAACCGATGCGCAGCGCGAGCGGGGCGAGACCTCGGCGGTGATCGCCACGCAGGTGGCCGGTTCGCTGCCCGAGGGCGCGACGGCGGCCAATACCGTCATGGCCTATGAACCGGTCTGGGCGATCGGCACCGGGAAAACCGCGACCACCGCCGATATCGCGGCGGTTCATGCCCAGATACGCGAGGTTTTCAAGGCGACCGCCGGGGAGGCGGGGGGCTTGCGGATTCTCTACGGCGGCTCGGTCAAAGGCGCCAATGCCGCCGAGATCCTGGCCACGGCGGGAGTCAATGGCGCCCTGGTGGGCGGGGCGAGCCTCGATCCCGAGGATTTCTGGAAGATTATTCAGGCCTGCCCCTAGCTCCGGGAGGGTCCACAACCCACATCCCGGCTTAAGGTTTTGGGGGGAGATGGGGGCTAAATTGCCCCTAGCCTTGGGCCTGCCGAAGGACTAAAAGACCGCCAACTCCGCGCGCCCCGGGTTTTGCCGGCTTTTGACCGGCAAGGTTTTGAGTTTCTAGGGTTTTGCGCGTTTCGCTGCCGAGGTGCCATGGTTACCGTCATCGTCTTCATTCATCTGTTCATCGCCATCACGATGATCGGCCTGATTCTTTTGCAGAAGACGGAAGGCAACGCCGCCGGCGGCGGTTTCTCGACGTCGTCCAGCATGGGCAACATGCAGCCGCGCGCGCGCCCTAACGCCCTTGGCCGCGCCACGGCTGTTCTCGGCATCGCATTCTTCGCCACGAGCCTCGGCCTGGCGCTGGTCGCGAAACAAGCCGGCCCGACGCAGTCGCTGCTGGATGTTCCGGCCGCGGAAGCCGCGAAGGCGCCGAAGGTCAACGACATCCGCGGCGAAGGCGAACCGACGCCGCCGGTTTCGGGAACACCGGCGCCGGGAGCCCCCGCGCCGCTCGCCCCGTCGTTCAATGCTCCGGCAGCGGCCCCGACGGCCCCTGGGGCTCCGGCCGTGCCCGCGGTTCCGAGCAACTAACGGCGCATGAGACCGCAGCGGACCACTCGCCCCCCGCTGCACACACCACCACCAGCACCAAAACTTCGCGCGGCCGGCAGCGCACGCTTGCCGCGCGTGATCCATGAGGTAGATTAGCCGCCCATGACGCGTTTTATCTTTATTACCGGCGGCGTGGTCTCTTCCCTCGGAAAAGGTCTCTGCTCGGCGTCCCTCGGGGCGCTACTTCAGGCACGCGGATATAGAGTCCGCCTGCGCAAGCTGGACCCCTATCTTAACGTCGATCCGGGCACCATGAGCCCGTACCAGCACGGCGAAGTCTACGTCACCGACGACGGCGCCGAGACCGACCTCGATCTGGGCCACTACGAACGCTTCACGGGTGTGGCGTCGCGCTTCACCGACAGCGTCACCACGGGCCGCATCTATTCCAACGTCATCGCCAAGGAACGCCGTGGCGATTATCTGGGCGGCACGGTGCAGGTGATTCCGCACGTCACCGACGCCATCAAGGAATTCATCCAGGCCGATATCTCGGATGAGGATTTCATTCTGTGCGAAATCGGCGGCACCGTCGGCGACATCGAAAGCCTGCCGTTCCTGGAAGCCATCCGCCAGCTTGGCAATGAACTGGGGCCGGAACGCTCCATGTTCATGCACCTGACTCTGGTGCCCTACATCTCCGCCGCCGGCGAATTGAAGACCAAGCCGACACAGCACTCGGTGAAGGAACTGCTGGGCCTCGGCATCCAGCCGGATGTTCTGATGTGCCGCATCGACCGTCCGCTGCCGGACTCCGACCGCCGCAAAATCGCGCTGTTCTGCAACGTGCGCCAGGAAGCGGTGATTCCCGCCCTGGACGTCGACACCATCTATCAGGTGCCGGTGTCCTATCACGAGCAGGGCCTGGACGAGCAAGTGTGCCGCCATTTCAAGCTGCCGACCGATAAGGACATTGATCTCAGCGGCTGGAAACAGGTCGTCGAGCGTGTGCGCAAGCCGGAAGGCGAAGTCACCATCGCCATCGTCGGCAAGTATGTGCAGCTCAAGGACGCCTACAAATCTTTGTCGGAAGCGCTGGAGCACGGCGGCATCGCCAACAACGTGCATGTGAAGCTCGACTGGATCGATTCCGAGATCTTCGAGCGCGAGGACGTGGTGCAGCATCTGGAACACGTGCACGGCATTCTGGTGCCGGGCGGTTTCGGCGAGCGCGGCGCGGAAGGCAAGATCAAAGCCGCCCAATTCGCCAGAGAGCGCAACGTGCCGTACTTCGGCATTTGCTTCGGCATGCAGATGGCGGTGATCGAAGCCGCGCGTAATATCGCCGGCCTGACGGGCGCGAGCACTACCGAGTTCGGCGAGACGCCGCATCCGGTGGTGGGTTTGATGACCGAATGGGTGCGCGGCAATGAAGTGCAGCGCCGCACGCATACCAGCGATAAGGGCGGCACCATGCGCTTGGGCGCTTATCCGTGCGTGCTGACGCCGGGATCGAAGGCGGCCGACATTTACGGCGCGCCGAGCATCAGCGAGCGCCACCGCCACCGCTATGAAGTGAACATCAATTATAAAGAGCGCCTGGAAAAGACCGGCCTGAAATTCTGCGGCATGTCGCCCGACGGCGTGTTGCCGGAGATGGTCGAGTATCCGGACCACGCGTGGTTCATCGGCGTGCAGTTCCATCCGGAACTGAAGTCCAAGCCCTTCGAGCCGCACCCGCTGTTTACGTCGTTCATCGAAGCCGCCGTGACGCAAAGCCGGCTGGTGTAAGGAGAGGGTCGTATGGGCAAAGTTCTCACCCATATCGACGACACCATCCGCGCCTGGGTCGCTCGTCAGCGCATGTTCTTCGTATCGACCGCGCCGTTGTCGGGCGAGGGCATGGTCAATTGCTCGCCCAAGGGCGGCGACTACCTGCGCATCGTCGACGACAAGACCGTGGTCTACCTGGATTTCGCGGGCAGCGGCGTCGAGACCATCGCGCACCTGCGCGAGCCCGGGAACGGCCGCATCGTCATCATGCTCTGCGCTTTTGAAGGTCCGCCCAAGATCGTGCGGTTTCACGGCATCGGCGATGTCGTGCTGCCCGATGATCCGGATTTCGCGGAGCTGTCTAAGTTGTTCGCGGATGACCTGCTGGGCGTGCGGTCGATCATCCGCCTGAAGGTGGAACGCGTGTCGGATTCCTGCGGGTTCGGCGTGCCGGTCTATGACTTCAAGAAAGACCGCGACGGCATGCGCAAATGGAGCGAGAAGAAAGGCGCCGACGGCGTGCGCGACTATGTGGCGTCTAAAAACGCCGTCAGCATCGACGGGATCCCGGGCGTGAGTGTCGAAGAAGCTAAGACCGTATCGCCGACGTCGTAGCCGCTATTTACGCGCTCGTGAAAACGCATCCTGACGGGTCGGGCCGACGCCTCGGCATCGGCCCGACTGACTCACGCCAGAGATTTCCGGAAGATCACTTTGTCAACGCCTGCAGAATAGTAGTCCCTAATGCGGGCCTCTCGTTCGTAGCCCAGCATCTCGTAGAATGACCGGGTACGCTCAAACCGCGAAGTGCCGGACGTTTCGACCAGCAAAATCCTTTGTCCGTCCTTTGCCAGTTCGGCTTCGATAAATCCCATCAACGCAGAACCTATGCCCTCGCCATGTTTTTTTGGATCAACCGCGATCAGCAGCACGTTCCACGTTCCGTCTGTCAGCTGCTCGGGCACATAATATGCCACGCCGTCGACGTTATTTTGGTTGAAAACCAGCCATCTGTGAGTAGCAGTATCGCCCGCGAAGAAGGGGGCCGTCATGTCCGCGAGCATCTCCGACGGAAACATGTCGTTGATGTCAACCAGATAACCGACGCGTTCGAGATCGCCGCGCACAAGCGGGCGAATAGAGTTGTTCATCATTGCGTGTACTTTCGAGCTGTTTTTGAATGCGCCAAAACCACTCCGGAAGCGCTGCTTCCGTAGGGTTGATTTCAAATGGCCGGCCCACGATCGATCTTTCGACGATGATCCGATGACGAGTGTTCAAAATAGCCTCATGGCGCATTTGCATCCGTGGAGCAGGGTGGCTTGGACGGACAACTATTTACCCGGAGCAGCCGTCAGCGCGTGCTCAAAGTTCTGTCCCCCGTAAAATATCCGCACGATAACCACTTCGCGGGCGGCGACTTGAAAGGCGATTGTCGCGCGCCTCTCAAAACCTAGAGTCCGCAGTCCTGACCGGATATCATCCCGCGCGACCCCGCGTTTGGGAAAAGTAGCGAGTGCCAGGCACGCTGTTTCAATGCGGTCGATATAATCACCCGCGATATCATGGCCGGATTCTTCGGCGATATATTCATAAAGAGCGAAAAGGTCGTTTTCCGCCTGAGGGCGAAAGCTGACCTCATACTTCATTGGGCTTTGTTCTTCTTCTGCTGTGCATGATGCGCGCGCAGGCGTTTGAAAACATCACGCGCAGGGACGTTCGGGCGCGGATCCGCGAAGGCCTCGTCAACACGCTGACGAACCCAATCCTGGACCGCGGCTTCCTCTCTGTCCAAGGCCCGGACGGCAGCTCTCATAACTTCACTCGCCGAGGCGTAGGCTCCGGACTTCACGCGGGCTTCCACGCGTTTATGGAGATCGCCCAAGGTCACGGTAATGGGACGGCTTGCACGAGACATCCGGGAACTCCTCAATCGACCTTTTCCATGCCAGAATGTGAGTATGACATTGTCATACTCTAGCCGCTGTGAGATATTTCTTCAAGCGCATCGCTTATGGTGCGTTCAGACTTTATATTGCGGCTCATGACCCATAAAACACATCACGTCAAAGTCGGTTCTCTCACCATCGGCAACGATCTGCCGCTGACGCTTATCGCCGGTCCGTGCCAGATGGAGAGCCGCGCGCATGCGTTGGAAACCGCCTCGGCGCTGAAAGAGATCGCGGCCAAGGCCGGCATTGGGCTCATCTATAAAACCTCCTTCGACAAGGCCAACCGCACCAGCGTCAGCGGCAAGCGCGGGCTGGGTCTGAAAGAGTCGCTACCGGTCTTCGCCGAGATTAAGGAGACGCTGGGCCTCGCGACGCTGACGGACATTCACGAGATCGAACACTGCAAACCGGTGGCTGAAGTCGTCGATGTCATGCAGATCCCGGCCTTCCTGTGCCGCCAGACCGATTTGCTGGTGGCGGCGGGCAACACCAAGGCCGTGATCAACGTGAAGAAGGGCCAGTTCCTGGCGCCCTGGGACATGGCCAACGTGGTGGCCAAGGTTGAGTCCACCGGCAACACGCGCATCCTGGTGACGGAACGCGGTGTGTCCTTCGGCTACAACACGCTGGTCACCGACATGCGCAGCCTGCCGATCATGGCCAAGACCGGCTACCCGGTCGTCATGGACGCGACGCATGCCGTGCAGCAGCCGGGCGGGCAGGGCACCAGTTCCGGCGGCGACCGTGCGTTTGCGCCGGTTATCGCCCGCGCGGCGGTGGCCGTGGGCCTCGCGGCGGTGTTCATGGAAACCCACCCGGACCCGGACAACGCGCCGTCCGATGGTCCGAATATGATCAGGCTCAAGGACATGGCGGGCATCCTCGCCACCTTGAAAGCCTTCGATCAGGTGGCTAAAGCCAATCCCGTCAAGCTGGATTAGCACGCTTTCCGCGGCAATTTGTCACCGAATACCGGCTTGGAAACGGGGCTTTAGTCCTGTACAAACTTTGTACGGACAAATGCTTTTTTGGAGGCGGACATGGCCAAGGGTTTAGTACTCGATCCCACCGCGCTGCGCGAGGACGACATCACCTCCAGCGGTCCCGACGCGGGCCCGCTGGCCGGTAAGACGGTCGGCATCCGCACCGACGAGATGTGGCGCTCCTGGGATTGGATTTCCGAAATGTGGGCCGACGAATTCCGCAAGGCGGGCGCGAAGGTCGAGTTCTGGCGTTCGAGTCACCGCACCGGCGCGCCGGGCGAAGCGGCGGCCAAAAGCCTCGCCGAGTTCTTCACGCGCGTGGACTGCACGGTTGTCGGTCTCGGCAACTGCGGTTCCTGCACCGGCTGGACGATCCATGATGCTTTGGCGTCGGCGGCCACCGGTTTGCCGACCATCGCCATCGTCACCGACAACTTCAAGGGCCTGGGCCGCAACCTCGCGCGCCGCGGCGGACGTTCGGGGCTGCGCATTCACGTGCTGCCCTATCCGCTGAACGAAGGCATGAAGGAAGACGTGGAGCCCGTCGGCCGCGAACATTTCCCGCAAGTGGTTGCCGCCATGGGCGCGCAACTCACCGCCAAACGTGAGGCCGCCGAATAATGAATACCCAAGCTCCCGCGCATATCGCCATCAAACGTCCCCGCGACACCGTTAGCCGCGACTGCGGTCCGGAAGGCTGCCAGATCGATTGGCTGTCGAGCCGCCGCGAAGAAGTTGAACTGGACGTCATGGAGTTCACCAAGCGCTCCATGGAACTGGGCTGGGGCGACGGCCTGCCGCTGATCCCGCCGACGGAAGGCCGCGTGCGCGGTTTCCTGGCCGCCAACAATTATTTCCCGGATCAAGTGGTGGCGCTGCTGCCGCCCATGCGCTCCGAATGCACCATTGAAAAGATCGCCATCAACGCTGTCATGGCGGGTGCGCCGCCGGAATCGCTGCCGCTGCTGGTGGCCGCGGTGGAAGCCATTGCGTCGCCGAACTTCGAACTGGCGGGCCTGAATGCGACGACGGCGTCGGTTGTGCCGCTGCTGCTCGTCAACGGTCCGATCCGTGACAAGCTCGATATTCCTTATAAGCACGGGTGCCTCGGCGGTGCGGCGAGCACCGTGACGGCCATTGGCCGCGCGCTGCGTCTCATCATCCGCAATGTCGCCGGTCAGATCATCGGCGTGACGTCGCAGAGCACTTTTGGGTCTCCTGGCCGCGTGGCGGGCATCGTGTTCGGCGAATGGGAAGAGCGTTCGCCCTGGGCGCCGCTGGCCGAGCGCCGTGGCGTGAAGGGCAATGCCGTCACCGCTTACGGCACCAACGGCACGATGAATATTATCGACACGACATCGCAGAAGGGCCCTGAGTTCCTGGAGATGATCGGCAAGTCCATGGCTTATCACGGCGCCAACGGCTTCTCGCCGGCGGTGCCCTTTGCCGAAATCCTGGTGGCGGTGAACCCGATCTGGGCCGACATCATCCACCGCGACGTGCCGAAGCTGGAAGATGTGCAAGAGCTGTTATGGAAACACGCCAGCCTGCCGGCCAGCGCGTTGGTGCATCAGCACCGCGAGCAGTTGGAAAAGCTGGGCCGCATTCACCCGAATGGCCGCACCTATCTGGCGACGGCGCCGAAGGATGTGCTGCTCGTGACTTGTGGCGGCACCGGCAGCCTGCACGCGGCGGCGTTCCACAGCTGGGGCACCTGCATCACGACGACGGCGGCGATAGACTAGAGGGCGTGCACCCCGCGTTCTCAAACTCCGCTCGTCATCCCGGGCGAGCGGAGCGCCCGCGGGCAAAGCCCGCTATCTTTGGATTGCGCGCGTTTACCGCGCGCCCGGGATCCATTCCTCCACACACAACGGCTACAGCATTTTGCGCGATGGACCCCGGCTCGCGCCCTTCGGGCTTGGCCGGGGTGACAATGGGTGTGAAACGCCGGCCGGGATCACAAGCTGAGTCATGAACTGCCCTCCCTGGCGTTCCCATCCATAACATTGCTATATAGCGGCTCGCCTTTGGGGGAGGGTCGCTGCGTGGATACTATTCAAACACAATCTCAATCGACATCGAGCACGGCCCGGCCTTGGGTGGCCATGGCGGTGCTTGCGCTCTTGTATATGTCGAGCTACATCGACCGCACGATCCTGGGCATCCTGGTGGGGCCCATCAAAAAAGACCTGGATATCACCGACACGCAGTTCAGCCTGCTGACGGGCTTCGCCTTCGTGATTTTCTACACCGTGGCGGGCATCCCCATGGGCTGGATGGTGGACCGCTTCAACCGGCGCAACATCATCGTCTGGGGCGTCAGCGTCTGGTCGATCATGACGGCGGCCTGCGGCCTGGTGAGTTCCTATTGGGGATTGTTCGCGGCGCGCATCGGTGTCGGCGTGGGCGAGGCGACGCTGTCGCCGGCGACCTATTCGATCACCACGGATTTGTTTGACGCCAAGCGCCTGGCGCGCGCGTTGTCGGTGTACTCGCTGGGCATTCCCATCGGCACGGCGCTGGCCTCGATCATCGGCGGCGCGGTGGTCAACAGCGTCGGCGCGGGCGAGGTGATCAGCCTGCCCATCGTCGGCGACACCAAGCCGTGGCAACTGGTGTTCTTCATCGTCGGCCTGCCGGGGCTGCTGCTGGCGCTGATGGCGCACTTCCTCATCAAGGAACCGCCGCGCACGAAACGGCCCAGCGATATCGCCGGCCATGTGAGTTTCGGAGATACGTTTTCCTATCTTTTCCGCAACCGGCGCGCCTATGCCGCGCTGTTCCTCGGCCCGGCGCTGGTGAACATGTTCTCCTTCAGCGTCATCGCCTGGTATCCGGCCTATCTGCAACGGGTGCACGACATGCCCATCGCGCAGTCGGGCCTGTTCGTCGGTTTGTCGACCATGACCTTCGGCATCGTCGGCACGGTGTTTTCGGGCTGGCTCGCCGACCGCTTCGTCACGCGCGGCAATCTCGACGGCCACATGCGCGTGGGCATGCTCTACGGCTTGGGAATTTTCATCTGCGGCGGCCTGGGCCCCTTGATGCCAGTCGTCGCCGTGTCCCTGGCGCTGGCGGCCTTCACCATGTTCTTCTCGAACACCTGGAACGGGGTGAGCGCGGCGGCCTTGCAACTGGTGACCCCGCCGCAGATGCGCGGGCAGATGTCGGCGATCTGGCTGTTCTTCTCGAATCTTGTCGTCATGACCTTCGGCCCGTTAATGGTGGCGCTGATCACCGACTATATTTTCGGGCGGGAAGACGCCGTGGGCTACTCGCTGGCCATGAGCGCCACGATCTCCGCGGCCCTCGGCAGTCTGGCCATGTTCTCGGGCCTGAAGCATGTGGCGGCCCTGGCCAAGGCGCGGCAGGCGGCCTAAAAAACCGCATGACGCGAAGCCGATTCATAACTTGAAATGGCCGGTGAAAGGCCTCACTTTCGGGTCGCCTTTCACCATTCATTTTTGTTGGAACATGTCGAACTCATCAGAGCCTTCCGTCGCCCTCCGTCCGCTTCCCGCCCTCGTTTTCGCCTCCCGCTGGCTCCAAGTCCCGCTCTACCTGGGCCTGATTATCGCCCAGGGGGTGTATGTGCTGCTGTTCCTGAAGGAACTGTGGCACCTCATCAGCCATGCCAATACCTTCGGGGAACAGCAGATCATGCTGGTGGTCTTGGGCCTGATCGACGTGGTCATGATTTCCAACTTGCTGGTGATGGTGATCGTCGGCGGTTATGAAACCTTCGTCTCGCGCCTGGGCCTCAAGGGCCATCCGGATCAGCCGGAATGGCTGAGCCACGTCAACGCCAGCGTGCTCAAGATCAAGCTGGCCATGGCGATTATCGGCATCTCGTCGATCCATCTGCTGAAGACCTTTATCGAAGCCGGCAATCTCGGCTCGGAAAAGGCGGCTTTTACCGAAGCCGGCGTGATGTGGCAGACCATCATCCATATCGTCTTCATTCTCTCGGCGGTGGGCATCGTCTACGTCGATCGCCTGTCGAGCGACGCGACCGAGCACGCGGACGCCGTGAAGGCATCGCATGCGGTAGCAAATCATTGATGCGGTGGCATCGCCGCACCGGCAATATGATTTTCGCCTGT
>JAIEMI010000252.1 GCA_019752235.1 Rhodospirillaceae bacterium | reverse complement strand
TTCAGCGCCAGCATGAAACGCGCCAATTCGCCGCCCGAGGCGATTTTGTCCAAGGGTCCTGGTGCGAGGCCGGGGTTGGTGGAAATCTCAAATGCCACGCGGTCCATGCCGCTTTCATTCCAGGCGCTTTCGGGCTTGGGCGCGACGATGATGCGGAAGGTGGCTTTATCCAGCTTCAGCGGCGGCAATTCCTTCGCGACGAGTTTGTCGAGCGTCTTGGCCGCATCTTGCCGCGCGATACTGAGCTTCTGCGCCGCTTGTTCGTAGGCCAGGCGCGCGGCCTTCTCGGCGACGGCGAGGCGCTTCACATGATCCGCGCCGCCGTCGACGGCGGCCAGGCGCGCTTTCAGCGTGTCGTGCACGCCCGCCAGCTTATCGACCGTGCAGTTGTGCTTGCGTGCGGCAGCTTTCAACGCGAACAGGCGTTCCTCGGCGCGTTCCAGCGCGGCGGGGTCGGCGTCAAAGTCGGCCCAGACACGGTCCAGCTCGCGCAAGGCTTCACCGGCTTCAATGGCTGCGCGGTCCAGCGCCTGGCACAGCGTATCCAATCGTCCGCCCGCCTGCGCCGCCACGCGGCTGATGCGCGTCAGCGCGCCGCGCAACGTCGCTTCAACATCGGTGTTGTCGGAAATCGCAGTGCGCGCTTCGGTCATGGCTTTCATGATCTGCTCGCCGTGCCGCAGGAGGGAGCGCGTCCCCGCCAACTCCTGTTCTTCGCCCGGCTTCGGGGCCAGGGTGGACAGCTCGTTCACCTGATGGCGCAGGGTGTCTTCCTCGGCCAGCGCGCCGGCGAGCGTGTCCTGCGCGGCTTTCAGCGCGGCGCCGGCGTCACGCCACGCCGTCCACGCGATCGCGCAATGTGCTTCGCTGTCGTCGCGGGATGTAACGCGGCGGTAGGCATCCAGGGCCGCGATATGGGTCGCGGGGTCCAAGAGGCCATGAGTCTCAAACTGCCCGTGCACTTCCACCAGCAGATTGCCGGAGTCGCGCAGCAGGCCGACGCTCACCGGCTGGTCGTTGATAAAGGCGCGGCTGCGGCCGTCGGCGCCGACCACGCGGCGCAACACCAGTTCGTCGTCCTCCAGCGTGATGTCCTGGGCCGTCAGCAAGGCGAAGGCCGGATGCTTTTTCGACAAGGTAAATGAGGCGGCGACCGTGAGTTTATCGGCGCCCTTGCGGATCAGACTCGCGTCGGCGCGCCCGCCCAAAGCCAGACCCAATGAATCGAGAACGATGGATTTTCCGGCGCCGGTTTCGCCCGTCAGCACACACAAGCCGGCGGCGAAATCCACGTCCAGCTTGTCGACGATAACGACATCACGGATGGAGAGGTGCGTCAGCATGCCGCCCCGGCATCCCCGTTACCAGAATTGATACCAGGGCTTCTTTTTCTTCCCGATCGGGATAACGGTGCTGCCGTCTTTCTTCTCCTGACCCATGGCGTCGGGCGGGGGCGGCGGCTGCGACAGCTTTTCGGTTTCCGCGGCGGGATTGCTGGTCGGCAGCGCCGACGCCGGGCTGGTTTCCGGTGGCACCGGCGCGATGGTGGATTCCGGCTTGGCGCTGGCGAGCCGCTTCAGGCTCGCGTCGGCAAGGCCGTAGGAATCTTTGTACCACTCGCTCGATGGGTAGTTGTAGCCCAGCACGGCGGCGGACTTGCGCGCTTCGTCCACCAGCCCCAGCGCTGTATAGGCTTCCACCATGCGATGCAGCGCTTCGGGCACGTGCGTCGTGGTGCTGTACGTGTCGACCACGCTCTTGAATCGGTTGATGGCCGCGAGGTAGTGGCGTGAGGTCAGGTAATAGCGGCCGATATCCATTTCCTTGCCCGCCAGGTGGTCGCGGGTCAGGTCGATCTTCAGGCGCGCATCGCGGCCGTAGGGCGTCGAGGGGAAACGCGTCACCACGTCCTGCAGGGCGTCGAGCGCCTTGCGGGTTTCGTCCTGGTCGCGGCGCACGTCGGCGATCTGTTCGTAGTAGCACAACGCCTTCAGGTAATAGGCGTAAGCGATGTCGCGGTTGCCCGGGTGCACGGCGATGAAGCGGTCGAGGCGGGTGACGGCTTCGTCGTACTGGCTGGCGTGATAGTGGGCGTAGGCCGACATCAGCTTGGCGGTGGTGGCCCAGACCGAATAGGGATGTTGGCGTTCGACTTCGTCGAAATACTTGGCGGCGTCGGTGTAGCGGTCGTCTTCCAGGTACAGGACGGCCTGGCTGTAAATTTCGTAGACCGACTGTTCTTTGTATTCGAGCTCCTTGTCGCCCGCGCAGCCGACGAGGGCGGTGGCGGCGATCACCGCGAACAGTGACGCGGCAACGCCGCGGCGGAACGAACAAGGAATCAGGCGCAGGCCCATGATGTCTTTTCAGCCGAAAGGGTAACGGCGCAGGGTAAACCCCCGGCCAAGGGCGCGCAGTATATCACCGGCGCGGGCCGTGTCACGCCGCCGCACGCGGTCGAAATCCGGCCCTTTTCAACGTATTAGGAGCCCCTGAGGGGGCCCGGTTAGGCGACCGCGGCGCGGCCCCGGACATTCATCCAGGGGGCCACCGCCTGCACATCCTGCCAGATATCGACCATCTCCCAGCAGGAGCGGTCGGCATAGACCTGGCGCATCAGGCGGGCCGTATCGGCGTGGCTGGAGCAGCGGCCCGTAAAGTGCGCGATGATCGGGTGCCCAGCCAGATACAAGTCGCCGATGGCGTCCAGCGCCTTGTGGCGCACGAATTCGTTGTCGTGGCGCAGGCCTTCGTCGTTCAGCACGCGGTCGCCATCGACAACAATGGCGTTTGTCAGGCTGCCGCCGCGGGCGAGGCCGGCTTCACGGAGGGCCGTGACATCGGACAAAAGGCCGAAGGTACGCGCCCGGCTGAGTTCATCGCGGAAGGTATCCGGATCGACCGTGAACGAGCAGTGTTGGCGGCCAATGGCCGAGGCGTGGAAATCGATATGGAAATCCACCCGCAGACCTTCATGCCAGGGGCTGAGAGCGACCGATTTGGCGCCGTTGTTGTGCGCATGCGGTTTCAGGATGCGCAAGGCGCGGCGCGGGATGTCCTGTTCCAGCACCCCCGCGCATTCGATCAGGAAAATAAAGGGTTCGGCGCTGCCGTCCATGGCCGGCACTTCCGGTCCATTGAGTTCGACAATCACGTTGTCGATCTCCATGCCGTAGAAGGCGGACATCAGATGTTCGACGGTGGCGACGCTGATACCGTTGCGGTCGGCGAGCACCGTGCACATCCGTGAATCGGCGACGTGCTCCCAACTGGCTTTGATCGTCGCGCCGCCGCCGATCAGATCGATGCGTTTGAAAATGATTCCGGTGTTGGGCGCGGCAGGATGCAACTTCATCGCGACGCGTACGCCGCTGTGCAAACCGATGCCGGTGCAGCCTATGGATGTTTTTAAAGTTTTTTGAAAGACGGGCCTGCGGGTTTCCACAGGTGTTGCATTGCCTACGGGGGTGCCGTAGGCGGCCGGGGGGGTACTGGAATCAAAAGTCATTTCTCACCGATCTTTCACTTGGCCTCGCCTCAGGCATTACCCATGCCCCCGGCAAAGCCGTGGTTCGGTAGCAACCCCCGATCACCGTTCCTAATGACTATTTTTACAAATTGTTCTCCTTTGACAAGGAAAAAGTTGTTCAAAGCCAATATTTTGACGGCGCTATAAGGCTTTAGCCGCCCAACTTTCGCCATGTCTCTACCGGTGAGCGAGTCGAGGGAGGGATCTTGTCCCTACCTCTCGGGGGCTTATTCAGCCGGCGCACCCAGGCGCTGAGCCGAAGCCTGGAGCTTTTGGGCATGATCCTTGGAGTGATCCTGGGCCAGAAGCAGATACACGCTTGGCACGACAAATAGCGTAAAAAGCGTACCGATGGAGATGCCGCTGGCGATCACCAGGCCCATATTAAAGCGCGAAGCGGCTCCGGCGCCGGTGGCCATCAGCAGGGGGACGACCCCCAGCACCATGGCGCCGGTGGTCATCAGGATGGGGCGGAGCCGAATCTCGGCGGCGGTTTCCACCGCGTCCCGCTTGGACAGCCCATCCTCTTGCAGCTGGTTGGCGAACCGCACGATCAGGATGCCGTGCTTGCTGATCAGGCCCATCAGGGTCACCAGGCCCACCTGGGTATAGATATTGAGCGTCGCGCCGCCGATGCCGAGGTTGATGAAGATCAGCGCGCCCGCGATGGACATGGGCACGGACACCAGGATGATCAACGGGTCGCGGAAGCTTTCGAACAACGCCGCCAGCACCAGGAAGATGATCACCAGGGCGAAGACGAAGGTGGTGATGAAGCCGCTGGACTCCTGCATGAACTGGCGCGACTGCCCGGCATAGTCGGTGGTGTAGCCGGTGGGCAGCGTCTGGGCGGCCAAGCCTTGCATATACGTCAGCGCGTCGCCCAGCAGCACGCCCTGGCTCAAGATGGCGCTGACCGTCACGGAATTGAGCTGTTGGAAATGGTTGAAGGACTGCGGCACCGCCTTGGTGCTGATGGTCGCAATCGTCGACAGCGGGACATTCGCGCCGTCGCCGGTGCGGATGTAATAGTTCAGCAGCTGGTCGGGATTAAGACGGTACTGCTGCTCCACCTGCGGGATGACTTTGTACGAGCGGCCTTCGAGGACGAAATAATTGACGTAGCCGCCGCCTAACATCGCCGACAGCGCGCTGCCCACGTCGCTCATCTTGAGGCCGAGCTGCGCCGCCTTGCTGCGGTCGATCTCCAACGTCGCGCGCGGCTGGTCGATCTTGAGGTCGTAGTCGACGAAGCTGAAGAGGCCGCTGTCCTTGGCCTGCTGCACGAAGTTATCGACCACCTGGCTCATGCGGTCGAAGCTTTCCGTGGAGCCGATGACGAACTGCACGGGCGAACCGAAGCCGCCGGCGCCGGGCAGGGGCGGCTGCTGGAACGCCGCGCCGCGCGCGCCCGCGATGGAGGGCAGATCGCCCTGCAGCTTGCGCGTCAGGTCGCTGGCGGTTTCCTTGCGCTCATCCCACGGCTTCAATGCCAGGGCCGTCACATTCATGGCCGGGCCGACGTTCTGGAACATGTGCCAAACGCCGGGATAGTCTTTGATCTTCTCGTACAGCTGCTGCACGTACATCAGGCGCTGCTGATGGGTGGCGCTGGGCGCGAGTGTCAGCTGCGCGTTGACCAGGCCCTTATCCTCCAGCGGCGCAAGCTCGCTGCGCGCCGTGCCGTAGAGGTAATAAATGCTGCCCAGCACCAGCACGGCAAAAACGATCGTCACTTGCACATAGTTCAAGCTGTCATGCAGCGCGCGCCGGTAAAGCTTGGTGCCGCGCTCGATCCAATGATCGACGACGTGGATCACGCGGCCCTCCCAGCCTGTCATCTGCGCGTGGGGGACCAGCAAGCGGGAACACATCATCGGCGACAGCGTCAGCGCGACCACCGATGAGATCACCACCGCGCCGACCAGCGTAAAAGCGAACTCGGTGAACAGCGCGCCGGTCAGGCCGCTCTGGAATCCGATCGGTACGTAAACGGCGATCAGCACGCTTGCCATGGCGATAATCGGGCCGCCGAGTTCCTTGGCGGCGAGCACCGAGGCCTCGGTTGCGGTCAGACCTTCCTCAAGGTGGCGATTGACGTTCTCCACGACGATGATCGCATCGTCGACCACGAGCCCGATGGCGAGCACGAACGCGAGCAGGGTCAGCAGATTGATGGTGAAGCCGAAGGCCAGCATCATCGCGAAGGTGCCCACCAGCGAGAGCGGGATCGCCACCACGGGAATGATGACGGAACGCACCGAACCGAGGAACACGAAGACGACCAGCGTGACGATCAGCATCGCTTCCAGCAGCGTCTCGACCACCTGATCGATGGATGCGTTCACGAAATCGCCGGCGTCGTAGATCAGCTCCATGCTCAGGCCCGGCGGCAGCTGTGCCTTGATTTCGGGCTCGATCTTCTTCACCGCTTTGACGATGTCGAGCATGTTGGCGGAGGGCGTCGGATCGACCGCGATCCACAGACCGAACTTGCCGTCGATAATGAGATTCGATTCATAGTCCTCGGCGCCGAGGTCCACATTGGCCACGTCCTTCAAACGGACGATAGCGCCGTTGACCTGTT
Organism: Rhodospirillaceae bacterium; assembly: GCA_019752235.1. Taxonomy (GTDB): domain Bacteria; phylum Pseudomonadota; class Alphaproteobacteria; order Rhodospirillales; family Rhodospirillaceae; genus SHVO01. The sequence goes on along the minus strand of JAIEMI010000252.1, from coordinate 11,063 downwards.
TGATGGCCAGATTCTCAAACTCCTCCAGCGTGTGGATGTCGGTGGAGGCGTTGAGGTTCATCTGCACCATCTGGCCCTTGGTGGTGCCGAGGCCCGACAGATAGTTGTTGCCGGCGAGCGCCTGATTCACTTCAGCCGCGGTCATGCCGTAAGCGGCGAGCTTGTTGGGGTCGATCCAGGCGCGCAGCGCCAGCTGCTTTTGCCCGGCCATGGACGCGCTTTGCACGCCTTCCACCGCTTGGATCTTCGGCTGTATGACGCGCACCACGTAGTCGGTCATTTTATTGATGGGAATATCGTCGCTCCAGAAGCCGTAATAGAGCGGGCTGAAAAGCTGACCGATCTGCACGCGCAAAACAGGCTGCTGCGCCGCCGGCGGCAGCTGGTTGACGACCGAATTGACCTTGGTGTTGATCTCGGAGAGCGCTTTGTTGGGATCGTAGTTAAGGCGCAAGTTCGCGGTGATGCTCGACGAGCCCGAACGGCTGGTGGAGGTGAGGTAGTCGATGCCGTCGGCCTGGGCGATGGCGTTCTCCAGCGGCGCGGTGATGAAGCCCGCGATGACGTCCGGGTCGGCGCCGTAATAGGTCGTGTTGACGGTGACGATGGCGTTGACGGTGCGCGGGAACTCGCGCACCGGCATGCCGACGAAGGCGCGCACGCCCAGCACGAGAATCAGCAGGCTGATGACGATCGACAGGACCGGCCGGCGGATGAAGATTTCCGTGAAGCTCATGACCTGGTGTCGCCCTTACGGCTTGGCCGGTTTTGGACTGGCGTCCATGCTCGGTTGAACGGTGTTGTCGATCTTCACCGGCGCGCCGTTGCGCAGCTTGATCTGGCCCGCGGTCACCACGGTCTCGCCTTCCTTGACCCCGCTGAGCACGGCGACGATGTCACCGCGCGTCTCGCCCAGGGTCACGAAGGAGTAACGCGCGACCAGCTGTTCTTCGCCTTTATCGTTGGTTTTCTTGTCGACGATATACACCGCGTCGCCGTAGGGGCTGTAGACCACCGAGGTTTGCGGCAAGGTGATGTAGCGGTTGATATCGCCCGCGGCGACTTTCACGGTGGCATACATCCCCGGGAACAGCTTGTGATCGGCATTCTTGAAGCTCGCGCGCACCTGGACGTTGCGGTTGGCGGCATCGACCTTGGGATTGATGGCGATGATCTCGCCGGGAAAATCGCGGCCGGGATAGGTATCGATACGGGCTGCCACGCCTTGCCCGGTCTTGATGCGGTCCAGATCCTGCTGCGGCAGGAAGAAGTCGATGAAGATCGGATCGAGGGCCTGCAGCGTGACGATGGTGGTGCCGGCGTTGAGGTATTGACCTTTATCGACGGCCCGCAAACCGAGATGGCCGGAGAGGGGCGCGCGGAGGGTCTTTTTCTCGATCATCGCCTGCTGCTGCGCGACCAGCGCGCGGGCGTTCTTGAGGTTGGCCTCGTTGGTGTCGAGCGTCGCCTGGCTGACATGCTGCGAATTGCGCAGCCGCATATTCCGGTCGTATGTGACCGCAGCCAGTTTCTCCATGGCCTGAAGGGATTGCAGCTTGGCGAGGTCGTCGGCGGCCTTGAGCCGCAGCAGCACCGTGCCGGCTTCAACGTCGTCGCCGGAGTTGAACGCGATGTCCTCGACGATGCCCGAGACTTCGAGCGAAAGATCGGCGCCGTTGACCGCGCGCAAGGAGCCGACGGCGGCCAGTTCCGGCGTCCACGCCTGAGTGGCGGCGACAATCGTCGAGATGGTTTGGAGCGCACCGCCTTGCGCGCGCAGGGCCGCCTGGCGGGCCGAACCGGTGAACGCCTTATAACCGACGATGGCCGCGGCGATGAGCACGACCACGCCCAGCATGAGAGCCATGCGCTTGACGAGCGCAGACTTCGTGCCGACGACGCCGGCCGTTGTAATGGGACTCATCTCCATCAACCCCGCCCTCCCAAGCGGTGCCGCGAGCGCCCCTGCCTTTATCTATGTTTAAAGGTGGGTTTGCGCTTCTCAATGAAGGCGGTCATGCCTTCCTTGCGGTCCTCGGTGGCGAAGGTGGAATGGAACACCCGGCGTTCATAGTGGACGCCTTCGGCTAACGTGGTCTCATAGGCGCGGTTCACGGCTTCCTTGGCGATCATCACGATCGGCATGGAGAGATCGGCGATCTTCTGGCCGGCTTTCACGGCTTCCTCGATCAAATCGGCGGCGGGCACGACGCGGCTGACGAGGCCCGAACGCTCGGCTTCGGCGGCGTCCATGTTGCGGGCCGTCAGCACCATGTCCATGGCTTTGGACTTGCCGACAAAGCGGGTGAGGCGCTGCGTGCCGCCGGCGCCGGGAATGGTGCCGAGGTTGATTTCGGGCTGGCCGAACTTGGCGGTGTCCGCCGCGATAATAAAGTCGCACATCATGGCGAGTTCACAGCCGCCGCCCAGCGCGAAACCGGCCACCGCCGCGATCACGGGCTTGCGGCACTTGGTGACGCGTTCCCAGCCTACGGTGATGAAATCCTGCAGGTAGGCGTCCATGTAATCGAAGCCGACCATCTCTTTAATATCGGCGCCGGCCGCGAAGGCCTTCTCGCTGCCCGTCAGCACGATGCAACGGATGCTGGCGTCGGCTTCATAGGCGTCCAGAGCCGCGCCCACGTCGCGGACCAGGCCGGCGGACAGGGCGTTCAGGGCTTTGGGACGGTTCAGCGTAATCAAGCCCACATTGCCGCGGGTCTCGACCAGGATGTTTTCATAGGTCGTCATCGGTTTTTCCACATCTATGCTGGGGATAAGGCCGATCTGTTTAGTAGTTAAGCCCGGGTCTTGCAATCGGCACAGAGTTTAATGGAATCAATGTGTAACAGGTGTTTTACCCCCTATTTCGTGGTTTTTCGGACAAAGAGCGCCCGCGAATAGACCTCCTCCCCGGGCTTTCGTTCAGATTGACATCAGCTTGTTTAACAACTGCGCCGACACAGATCAGGGGTGATCCCGTTCCTGTGATCGCGAGGGGCGGGGGAACCATGTTCACCCCATGCCGTTTTGCCCTCGCACGCCGGAGGATGACAAACGCTATCTGCTGCGTAAGTCGCCTCGCAAAAGCGGGCTCATGAGTGAGGTGAGGTATCAGATGGCGGATATCCGGAACGGCTACTGGCTGAAGGACGATAACGGCAACCTCGTCGCCTCGGGCGTGCGCGGTTTTCAACTCGGGGCATGCCTCGGCGCAGACGTGGTGCTGTTGCTTCTTCGTCTCGATGCAGGCTCCGTGCAAATCGCAAAAGCCCACGCCGACAGCCAAAGGCCATACCGCTACCGTGCGCAAGATGCCGAAGAAAAAGACGGCGCGCCGGTATCGCAGTCCGGCACGCGGCAAAAGGCACTAACAAACATCTTCCCGGAAAATTATGGCCCATCCGCGAAAGCGGGCGCGGTTGTGCGGTCACGTGTACATTCGTTAGGCTGAAGTCTTGTCGGGGGAGGACTTCATGCGATATCGGACTCTGCTGTTGGCGGCCGCAAGCGCCGTGCTTTTGATCGCGGCCTGCGAACGCAGTGTGCCCCCATCTCCCGAGACGGCGGGCAAGGACTGGCCCGTCCATGGCGGCATGGGTGCCAACACCCGCTATTCGGGCCTCGACCAGATCAATCCCGGCAACGTCAAGACGCTTGGCGCCGCCTGGAACTTTGACCTCGGGCAACAGCGTTCCAAAGGTCCGCCCGTGGTGCTGGACGGCGTGATGTATGTCGCCGCGGCGGGCGGCAACGTCACGGCGCTGGATGCCAAAACCGGCACGGCCAAGTGGATCTACACGCCGACAGGGCCCGGCCTCGATGTGCGCAATCGCGGGCTGGCGGTCGGCGGCGGCAAGGTCTACTTCGGTCTCACGGACGGCAGCGTGTCCGCCGTCGATGCCGCCACGGGTATGCACGCGTGGACGACATATATAGGAGACGGTCCGGCGCGCTTCGGCATGTTCGTCTCCGCCGCGCCCGCCTACGCCGACGGAAAAGTTTTGGCCGGCCTCGCCAGTGGCGATGCGGGCATCAAGGGCCGCTTCGTCGCGCTCGACGCCGCGACGGGCAAGCTGGTGTGGCAGTTCAACACCATTCCCCATCCGGGCGAGGCGGGGCATGAGACATGGCCGAAAGACGATCCCGCCTGGGAGAACGGCGGCGCGGGCGTATGGATGGTCGCTTCCGTCGATATGAAGCTCGGCATGGTCTACTTCGGCACCAGCAACGCGTCGCCCCAGTACGGCGGCGAAGTGCGCCCCGGCGATAATCTCTTTACCGCCACCACGCTCGCGCTCGATCTCAAGACCGGTAAGGAGAAGTGGCACTTCCAGGCGCTGCATCACGATATCTGGGAAGGCGACCTGGGTGCGCCCATGGTGCTCTACGATCAGGAGTTCGGCGGCAAGACGCGCAGCGCCATCGGTGTGCTGCGCACGGACGGCTATCTCTTTGTCCTCGACCGCGCCACGGGCGCGCCGATCATTCCGGTGGAGCAGCGTCCCGTCAAACAAAATGCGCGCCTGCACACGGCGGCGACGCAGCCTTACCCCGTGGGTGTCGATAAAGTTGGTCCGGAGTGTGTGGAGAAGGATCTCATCCCGGCTGGCTTCGAGGCAGCCTGTTATTGGGATCCCATCGACTTCACGCAACCCAACATGATCTTCCCGACATCGGCCCGCTACGCGCCCATGTCTTATAGCCCGCGGACCAAGCTGATCTACATCAGCGGCATGTCGGGCGGTCATTGGATACGCCGCGGCGAAGACCCTTATTTCTTCAGCCTGCCCGGCATTCCCGGCATGAAGAGTTACGGCATCCTCGCCGCTCTCGACAGCCGCACCGGCAAGATCGCGTGGCAGAAGAAGACGCCGTATCCCATGGCCTTCGGCAGCGGCACCACGGCGACGGCGGGCGACCTGCTGTTCCACGGCGAGCCCGACGGCCAGGTCCAGGCCTTCGACGCCAAGACCGGCGATGTGGTGTGGAGCTTCCAGACCGGCGGCGACGCCACCGCGCCGGTGTCCGTCTACGAAGTCGCCGGCAAGCAATACGTCGCCATCTCCGCCACCAACCGCATCTGGAGCTTCGCGCTCGGCGGTACGGTCGCCGCGCTGCCCGCGCCGCCGGCCCCGCCCACCGAAAGCGACTTCGCGGGGCGCATCTTCGCCACCGATCAAGTGGCCATGTCCGCCAACATCAAAAGCATCGGCGTGATCAAGGACGCGGAGTTTACCGACGAATACGTCTTTGAGCCCATGCGCATTCGCGTAGAAGCAGGCGCGAGCGTCACATGGAAGAACGATGGCAAGGAGCCGCACACCGCATCGTCTCAAGACGGCTCCTGGAACACCGGGGCAGTCGCGCCTGGGAAAACCGCCACCGTCAAATTCGATAAGCCCGGCACTTATACGTACGTCTGCAAGGAGCATCCTTGGACCTACGGCCAGATCATTGTGGAATGAGGACGCAGCATGAGCTCCGATAAGTTTTCTTCCGCCCGCGCATATCCCGCGCGCCGTGTCGCGCGCTGGGATGAAGAGACGGATGTCGTCATCGTCGGCTTCGGCGCGGCGGGGGCGTCCTCCGCCATCGAGGCTGCGGCGGCGGGCGCCAAAGTCACGCTGTTTGAAGTCGGCGCGGGCAGCGGCGGCGCCTCGGCGCTGTCGGGCGGCGAAATCTATCTCGGCGGCGGCGGCGGCACGCCGATCCAAATTCAGAACGGTTTCACGGACGATACGGAATCTCTCTACACTTATTTGAAGATGGCCGGCGGCCCCGACGCCGACCTCGCCAAGGTGCGGCTCTACGCCGACAACAGCCTCGCGCATTATCATTGGCTGGTGGAACAGGGGGTGGTCTACAAGGGCACCCATATCCCCACCAAGATCATCGAGCCCGAGACCGACGACACGCTGATCTGGTGCGGCAGCGAGGAAGCCTGGCCTTTCAGCGAAGCGGCCAGGCCCGCGCCGCGCGGCCACGTTATTCAGTGGACGGGCTGGGGCGGCGGGCGCAAGCTCATGGACGTGCTGGAGGCCCGCGTGCGCAAGCTGGGCGTCGATGTGCGCGCCAATACGCGCGTGCTGTGCCTGGTGGCCGACGAGGACGGCGCGGTCCAGGGGGTGGCGATCCGCGACAACGGCGCCGAGAAATTCATCCGCGCACGCAAAGGCGTGATCCTGTGCACCGGCGGGTTCTGCATGAACCGCGACATGATGCAACGCTACGCCCCTAACGCCCTTGTCTCCAACGATCCCATCGGCGTGGTGGACGACGGCTCCGGCATCGTCATGGGCCAGAGCGTCGGCGGCGACGCGATCCACATGGATCAGTTCTTCACCACCTGTCCCTGGTATCCGCCGGAGAGTTTGGTGAAAGGCATCATGGTGAATATCCACGGCCAGCGCTTCATCAACGAGGACTGCTACCATGGCCGCGTCAGCGCCTACATCGCCAAGCAGCCGCGCAGCAAAGCCTACCTGCTGCTCGACAACGACATCTTCGGCCGGCCCATGGAATTCTCGCGCGTCGATGTTGCGGCTACAGGCGAGACCTGGGCGGAAGTCGAGAGCGAACTGGGCATGACGGCGGGCACGCTCACCGCCACGGTGGAGGTCTTCAGCCGCGAAGCCGCCAAGGGCCACGACCCGCTGTTCCGCAAGGCCGCCAAATGGTTGAAGCCGCTCACCAAGGGGCCCTTCGCCGCCCTTGAGATGGACATGAGCACCAGCTTCTTCTCGTACTTCACCCTGGGCGGCCTCAACACCCTGCCCACCGGCGAAGTGCTCGCGCGCGACGGCAAAACGGTCCCGGGCTTGTACGCCGCCGGCCGCGCTACCGCGGGCCTGCCGCGCTGGGGCGAAGGCTACAGCTCCGGTATGTCGCTCGCCGACTGCACCTTCTTCGGACGTATGGCGGGCAAGACAGCGGGCGCGAAACTAAGTTAAGAAGACGGTTCATGAGACTTCTCAATTCAGGGAACACTTAAGATGTCCACCAAGCGCCCCATTCAGTTGTCGATGGTCCTGCGTTCCTTTTCCGCCGAAGACCCGGGCGGCTGGTCGCATCTGTTTGCGACCGCCAAGGCCTGCGATGTGGCCGGGATCGACAAGGTCGTGGTTTCGGACCACGTCGTCTTTGGCGAGCGTCTCGAGGAATACGCCAAACCGGAGGTCGGTGGGACGGCAGGCGGGAAGCAGCCGACGGGGCCCGACGGGCACTGGCTGGAGCCCATGACAACACTGTCGGTCATCGCCGGCATGACGTCGCGCGTGCGGCTGGGAACGAACATTGTCATCGCCGCCTTGCGCCGTCCTGTGGTTTTCGCAAAAAGCGCCTCGACCTTGGACGTGCTCTCGGGCGGTCGCCTCGACCTTGGCGTCGGCGTCGGCTGGCAAAAGGAAGAATACGACGCGGCGGGCCTCGACTTCGAAGGCCGCGGCAAGCTGCTCGATCACACCCTGGAAGTCTGCCAGACCCTGTGGCGCGAAAAACGCGCGTCGTACAGTTCTCCTCTTTTGTCATTTGATGGCATTCACCAGATGCCGAAGCCCTTGCAAGCCGGCGGTGTGCCGTTCTGGATCGCGGGCACCTTGCGCGGCAGCACCATCAATCGGATTGCGCGTTTCGGCTCCGGCTGGATTCCGTGGGGCCCCGACGCCGCCAACCTGACGGACTCCATTCCGCGCCTGAAGGAAGAACTCGCAAAGCTCGGCCGCAACACCGACGACCTGCAGGTTGTCGGCTATCTGCCCGTGGTGAAGGGCGCCAACGGCGACATGGACCTCAACGCGACCATGGATAAGCTGGAACCCCTGATCAAAGCGGGCGTCACCGACTTCCGTAATGCCCTGACGATGACCGTCAGCGCCGATCAAGCCGAGGCAAAACTGCGTCCCCTGGTCACGGCGTTCCGCAAGGCCGTGGGCCGCGCGTAACCCGCTGCATTTCCTTTAGAATCGAGAGACCCCCACTTCCGAAGTGGCGGATTTCGTGCCCCGGGCGTTGATTGCGCGCCTGTCCGGGGCTATCCGTGTACCCAATTGGACCCTTTTTTGGAGACAGTTATGGGCCACATCGACCACATCATCGACGCCGACGCGCATGTGAACCCGCCGGCCACCTTCTGGGACCAATATCTGCCCAGTAATATGAAGGACCGCGGCCCGCAGATCGAAGTGGGCTCTGAAAAGGACGGCCACGACTGGGTGCTGTTCGAAGGCACGCGTAAGCCGCTGGTAATTCTGACCAGCGTCGCCGGCCTCGGCCGCGAACACAAAATGATGGGCCGCGCGGCGGACGTGCATGAGGGCGGCTTCCTGCCGGCGGCGCGTTTGAAGGACATGGACAAGGACGGCATCGGCTCCGCCGTGCTGTTCGGCGGCGGCCCCCTGGGCGCCAAGGACAACGATCTCTTCATCGAGAGCTTCCGGGCCTACAACCGCTGGCTCGCCGACTTCATCAGCTACGACCGCAAGCGTCTGGTGGGCGTCGCCTACCTGCCTATGCAGGACGTAGGTGAAGCCGTCGCCATGCTGAAGGAAGCCGCCAAGCAAGGCATGAGCGCCGTCAACATTCCGGCGTTCCCGATGTCGGGTAAGGCCGAGGTCGGCGGCGGTTTCGCCGCGCAGCTTCTGGCGCTGACCGGCGACCCCCATGGCGAACGGCAATACGACAGCCCCGAATTCGATCCGTTCTGGAAAGCCGCTATCGACCACAATATGGCCATCACCATCCACCTGGGCGCACGCGTGGCGCGCCCCGGCATGACACGTCTGTTGCCGCACATGGTGATGTCGAAGGTCAGCATGGGCGAGCCCATCGCCATCATGGTGTTCGGCGGCGTCTTCGACCGTTTCCCGGACCTGCGCTTCGGCTCCATCGAAAGCGGCGTGGGCTGGTTCGCCTGGATGGGCGAGTATATGGACAACATCTATGCCGGCCATCACGGCACCGTGGAGCTGAAGCACCAGCCCAGCTATTACCTCGACAAGAACGTCTGGGGTTCTTTCATTCGCGATAAGGTCGGCATCCAGCAGCGCCACCTCAAGGGCGGACATAACATCATGTGGTCCTCCGATTATCCGCACTCGGAAACGTCGTGGCCGGATTCCATGGGCAGCATCGCCCGCCAGTTCGACGGCCTGACCGACGAAGAGCGCTACCCGATCCTGATCGGCAACGCCAAGACGTTTTACAACCTCTAAGGGGCGAGACGCATTACCGCAGACCGGCCTGGGCCAGAAGCGGTAACACTTCCTCTTTGAAGCGTGTCATGCCGTCGATGAAGGCCGGCCAGGTGAGCAGGACACCATCGACGCCGTTCTCGGCAAGCATCTGCAATTCCGAGGCTACTTTTTCTTTGGTGCCCACCAGCGCGAACCCGCCATAACCGGCGATCATGTCGTCGCCGATACGTTTCATGATATCGGGCGGAATGCTCTGTGATGCGATCCCCATGCCGTCCATGAAATTCTTGGCGGCAACCCGATCACCTTTTTCGTGGACGCAGTATTCGAACTGGCGGCGCGCATCGGCTTCGGTATCGCCGATGATCATATAAGCAGTCATCCACACCTTCAGATCGCGCTGGAACTCCTGGTGGGCGTAATTGCGATGGGCGTCCATTTGCTGGCGGATCGACGCGGGATCGGGTTTAGTAGGGCCGGAGAAGGCGATGTCGAAATGTTTGGCGGCAAAAGCCTTGCCGACGGCCGAGCCGCTGGCGTTCATCAAGGCCGGGTAGGGTTGTATCGGGCGCGGTTTCAGGCAGGCGCTCCTGATGCTGTAATATTTTCCCTCGAAGTCGAACAGTTCGTCCGACGTCCACAGTAACTTCACCAACGTGATCCACTCGTCCGCCATGACGTAGCGTTCCGCATGGTCAAGCAGCGGCGAACCGAACAACTCAATCTCCGCCTTATTCCAACCCGTGACGACATTGAGGGTAAAGCGACCGTGACCAACGTGGTCAATCGTGGTCGCCTGCTTTGCCGCCAGCACCGGATGCAGGGTCGGCACATGGATGGTGGCGAAAACAGAGGGCGCGCGTGTGATCGCCGTCACCGCGGCGGAGAATGTCATCGCCTCGTACACCTGCTCGTTGAACTTCGTCACGCCGCCGAAGCCCTGCCAGCGCCCCAAAGGAACAATGGCCTCGAACTGCATGTCATCGGCCAGCCGCGCGGTTGCTGTCACATTCGGCCACGTCGCCTCATAGACGCCTTCCATGGTCGACATGCAGGCCGCGCCGCCGACATTGGTGCAGAAGGTGCCGAGCTTGAGCTTACGTGGCCCAAACAGGGGATTGGTCTTGGCCAACGCCTCCTGCCGGGCTTCGTTCTGTTGCCGTGCGGCGCGCGTCATATGCGCCCTACCACTCCATGACATATCCATCGTCGCCGATGGGCTTCAATGGCGTGTCGAGGGTGATGCTGTCGATGGCCTTGATCAGCCCGGCGACGCCGTCCTGCACGCTCACGGCGGGGCGGTTATAGCCCACCTGGGCCAGCATGTCGGTTTCCACCGTATAGGGCGCGATCAGCCCCACGGTGATGCCCTGCTTCTTCAACTGCGGGCGCAGGCGCTGCATGGTGAGGTTCAGACCCACTTTGCTGGCGCTGTAGTAAAGCTGGCTGATAACACCGGCGTTTTTGGCGCGTTCTTCCGGCAGGGTCTCCTTGCCGGCCACGGGCTTTACGGGCGGACGCGGGGTGAAAGACCCGGCGGGGCTGGTGACGCTGATGACTTTCTTCTGTTTGCTGGCGGCGACATTCTCCACAAATGTCTGCGTCATGAGCAACACGCCGAACAGATTGGTGTCCATGACCTGATTGAAGGTGTCGCGGTTCAAGGTGCCGAAGGTCTGGCCTGGGCCATCGCCGTGGATCCCGGCGTTGTTGATCAGGATATCGACCGGCTTGCCTTTGTATTTGGCGGCCAGGGCGGCGATGCTTTTGTCGTCCAGCACATCCAACTGCTCAACCGCGATGGCTTTATTTTTCGCGGCCAGCTCATTTAATTCCTTGGCCTTGACCGGATCGCGCGCCGTGGCGATC
>JAIEMI010000218.1 GCA_019752235.1 Rhodospirillaceae bacterium | reverse complement strand
GGGTTGTCCATATTTCGCCCGGTCTTTTGCCTGAATGCCGGTCTACAGATAGACATAATTATCACACCTTCCCGCTTTCCCGAGGCTCGCCCGCCATGCCCCGCAACCCATTCCATTTGCAAGCGTTGTGACCACGGTTTAATTTCACGAGGCCATTTCAGACCCGGTACGGATTGTCGCCGCCCGCCCTCTTTTGCCGTTTCGGATAAACCAGGATTTTCTCTTACATGCGTGATTCAGCGACGGCTCCGGTCGAACTTCCTGCGGTGGCCTTTATCGACCTGCAGGCGCAACGGGCCCGTATCGGCGCGCGCATGGAAGCGGCCATCAACCGTGTGCTGGCCCACGGCGGCTTTATCATGGGACCGGAAGTGGCCGAGGTGGAACGCCGCCTGGCCGTGCACTGTGGCGCGAAACACGTCATTGCCTGCTCCAGCGGCACGACGGCGTTGGTCATGGCGCTGATGGCCCAGGACGTTGGGCGGGGTGATGCCGTGTTCGTGCCGTCCTTCACCTTCACCGCCACCGCCGAGGTGCCCGCCCTGGTGGGCGCGACACCGGTCTTCGTCGATGTACTGCCCGACACCTTCAATCTCGATCCCGCCAGTCTGGAACGCGCCATCGCCGTCGCCAAACACGCGGGTCTGCGCCCGGCCTGCGTGATCCCCGTCGACCTGTTCGGACAGCCGGCGGACTTCGACGCTATCAAGACCGTGGCCGATGCGCACGGGCTGTGGATTCTCGACGACGCCGCGCAGAGTTACGGCGCACGCTACAAAGACCGCGCGCTCGGCACCTGCGCCGACATCACCACCACCAGTTTCTATCCGTCCAAACCTTTGGGCTGCTATGGCGACGGCGGCGCGGTATTCACCGACGACGACGATCTGGCCAAGCGCCTGACGCAGGTGCGCGTGCACGGCCAAGCCCGCGACCGCAATGAAAATGTTCGTCTAGGCCTCACCGCGCGCTTCGATACCATTCAGGCCGCCGTGCTTTTGGAAAAACTGTCCATCTTCGATGCCGAGTGCGCCGAGCGCCGCGCCGTGGCCGCGCGTTATACCGCCGGCTTGCAGGACGTGGTGAAGACTCCCTTGGTGCGTTCGGACTGCACGTCGGTTTGGGCGCAATACACCATCACATCGGCGCGCCGCGACCGCATCGCCGCGGCGTTGCAGGCCGAGCATATTCCGACCACGATCCACTATCTGAAGCCCATTCACACCCAGGCGCCTTATCGCGGCTATCCTGTGGTCACGGGTGGTTTGCCGGTGACGGAACAGCTGGCGCAGGAGGTTTTAAGCCTGCCCATGCACCCCTATCTCACGACCGAGATGCAGGAGCGCATCATCGCCGCCGTGCGCAGGGCCTTGGCCTAACACACATGACCGGTGCGGGGGCGCCGTTAAAGCTGGCGATCATCGGCGCGGGCGTGATGGGGCGCAATTACTTGCGCGCCGCGCAGGCCGCCGGCATCCCCGTCGCCTTCATCACCGACGCCAATTTGGATGCGGCCGCGCAAGCCGCCGCCCCATACAACTGCGCGGTTCTCGCGAATCCTAAACCTTCGGATATGGATGCGGCAGTCATTGCCGTGCCGACGGCGCATCATGCCGCCGTGGCCTTGCCGCTGCTCAAAGCGCATGTTCACTGCCTGGTGGAAAAACCTTTTGTCGCGTGCGCCGCCGAAGGCGCGGCGCTCATCGCCGCCGCAAAGAACGCGGTTTTACAGGTGGGCCATATCGAGCGCTTTAATCCCGCCGTCGAAGCCCTGAGCGCGCATAATATAGATCCGGCGCGCATCACGTCGCTGACGGCCCGGCGCATGGGGCCCGCCAGCGCGCGCGTCACGGACATAAGTATCGTTGTCGACCTTATGGTCCATGATCTCGACATCGTTCTCGCGCTTAAACCCATGGCCGTGGCGAAAATCGAGGTCACCGGCACCGCCGACCACGCCGAGGCGAAATTGACCTTCGCCGATGGCGCCGTGGCGGATCTCATCGCGAGCCGCACGTCGCAGATGCGCGTCCGCACGCTCGATATCACCACGAAGGACGGCGATTATCGTCTCGATTACATCGCCAAGAGCCTTCTCACCGCGGCGAGTTCGGCTCAGAATGCTTATATAGGCGATGCCTTGGGGGCCGAGCTGGCGCATTTCGTCGCCTGCATTAAAAATAAAGCGCGCCCACGCGTGAGCGGGGAGACGGCGCTGGCCGTCATGAACCTGACATGGCGGATCGAGGCCGCTTTGGGAAAAGCCGCATGACGGAAGTCGATATCCCAGCGCCGGAGAAACCGGCTTTTAAGCCGGTGGCGGCGTTCTGCATGTTCGACTTCGCCAACTCCGCCTTCACCACCATCATCATCACGTTCGTCTTCGCGACGTACTTCGCCCAAGGCATCGCCGCCGATCCCACCATGGGCGGCGCGCAGTGGAGCTTTGGCATGGCGTTTGCCGGCATTGTCGTCGCCGTGCTGAGCCCCATCATGGGCGCCATCGCCGACCAGACGGGACGGCGCAAGCCCTGGCTGGCGGCCGTTTCAGTCATCTGCGTCATCAGTACGGCCATGCTGTGGTTCGCGGGCCCCACGCCCGATGATGTAACGTGGGCCATCACCTTTGCCGTGATCTCCACCGTCGGATTCGAGATGGGCATGTTGTTTTACAACGCGCTGCTGCCGACGGTCGCGACGCCAGCCACCATAGGCCGCATTTCAGGAACCGCCTGGGCTGTAGGGTACGCCGGCGGATTGATTTCATTGGCTGTCGCGCTGTTTGTGCTGGTGCAAGGCGATCCGCCGCCCTTTGGTCTCGACAAAGCTGCGGCGGAACATGTGCGGGCTACGGCGCTGCTCGTCGCGGGCTGGTTCGCGATTTTTTCGCTGCCGCTGTTTATTTTCATCAAGGAGCCGGAAAGTCCCGGCATCCCGGCGGCATTGGCGATCCGGCAGGGCCTCAAGCAACTGGTGACGTCGCTGCGCAACGCGCGCAATCACGGCAACATTTTCCGCTATCTCATCGCCGGCATGGTCTACTCCGACGCCGTGCATACGATCTTTGCGCTGGGCGGCGTTTACGCCGGGGTGACGTTCGGCATGAAAACCGAAGAGGTCATCATGCTCGGCATCAGCCTCAACGTCACAGCTGGCTTGGGCGCGGCGGCGGGCGGCTGGATCGACGACCGCCTGGGCTCCAAGAAGACCATCATGATCAGCCTCGTCGCGCTGATCATCACCTCGTCGCTGGTGATGATGGCGCAGGATCGCACGGTGTTTTGGATCGCGGCGCTGGCCATGAGCACCTTCTTCGGCCCGGTGCAGGCGGCGAGCCGCACGCTGATGGCCCGCCTGTCGCCGCCCGCCATGCGCGGCGAGATGTTCGGCCTGTTCGCGCTGTCGGGAAAAGTCACCGCGTTCCTGGGGCCCGCCACCGTCGGCTGGGTGACGCTGGCCACGGGCAGCTATCGCCTGGGCATGGCGACGACGATTATCTTCCTGGTCGCGGGCCTATTACTGCTGCGCGGCGTGAAGGAAGAATACCCGCTTAGTGCCTAAAGTGGCGCATGCCCGTGAACACCATCGCGAGGCCCTTATCGTCGGCGGCCTTGATGACGTCTTCGTCCTTGATTGATCCGCCGGGCTGAATCACCGCCACGGCGCCCGCTTCGGCGGTCACCAGCAAGCCGTCTGGGAACGGGAAGAAGGCGTCGGAGGCCACGACGGAACCCGCCGTCAACGCACCGGTCTGACCCAGAGCCTGCGCCGCGTCCTTGGATTTGCTGTGGGCAATGCGCGCGGAATCGATGCGGCTCATCTGACCCGCGCCGATGCCGACGGTCGCGCCGTCCTTGACATAAACGATAGCGTTGGACTTGACGTGTTTGCAGATCGTGAAGGCCAGCAGCAGGTCGTCCATCTGCTGGTCCGTGGGTTTCACTTTGGTGACGATCTTGAGATCGGCCTTGGTGACGCGGCCGTTATCCCGGCCCTGCACGAGGTAACCGCCGGCGACGTTGCGCACCGTGCGCCCCGCAGCGCCGGGATCAGGCAGGCCATCGGTGATCAGCAGACGCAAGTTCTTTTTCTTGGCGAACATGGCCTTGGCTTCGTCGTCGGCGCCGGGCGCGATGACGACTTCGGTGAACAGTTCGGTAATCTTCGCGGCGGTGCGGCCGTCGATGGGACGGTTGAGCGCGATGATGCCGCCAAACGCCGACACCGGATCGCAGACCAGGGCTTTGGTGTAAGCGTCGAGGCAATCCTTGCCGAGGGCGACGCCGCAGGGATTGGCGTGTTTGATGATGGCGCAGGCGGGGCCTTCGAATTCCGCCACCAGCTCGTATGCCGCGTCGGTGTCGTTAATGTTGTTGTAGCTGAGTTCCTTGCCCTGCACCTGCAGCGCCGCCGCGACGCCCGCGCGCTTTTCACCGGTGGTGTAAAGCGCCGCCGTCTGGTGCGGATTTTCGCCATAGCGCAGCGTCTGTTTTAATTTTCCGCCGAAGCTGAGCCAGCGCGGGAAATCGTCGCCGAGCTTTTCGGCGAACCAGGTTGAAATCGCCGCGTCATAAGACGCCGTACGCGCGAAGGCGCGGGCGGCAAGCTGCTTGCGCGTGGTTTCGGTGACCGCGCCTTTGTTGGCTTTCATGTCGGCGATGACGACGCCGTAATCCACCGGGTCCACCACCACCGCGACGGCGGCATGGTTCTTGGCGGCGGAGCGGATCATGGCCGGACCGCCGATGTCGATGTTCTCGATGCAAGTATCGAAATCCTTGCCCGCGGCGGCGGTCTGCTCGAAAGGATAGAGGTTGACCACGATCAGATCGATCGGCGCGATTTTGTGATCGCTCATGGTCTTTTCGTGTTCGGCGTTGCCGCGGATGCCGAGCAGGCCGCCATGGATCATCGGGTGCAGAGTTTTCACGCGGCCGTCGAGCATTTCCGGAAAGCCGGTGACTTCGGCGACTTCCTTCACCGGGAGCCCCGCGTCCTTAATGGCTTTCGCCGTGCCGCCGGTGGAGATCAGCTCGACGCCAGAGTCATGCAGAAACGTGGCGAAGTCGATCAGTCCGGTTTTGTCGGAGACGGAAAATAATGCGCGGCGCACGGCTGTCATGAGGGGGCTTTCGGGGCAACGAGGGATGAAACGCGGCCAGGATGTAGCACGCCCCGCGCAGCCAGAAAACGGACAAAAGAGCCCGGTTTTACTTAATAACTTTGAGGTGGGATTTCCCGACGGGGCCGTGGCCGGAACGGCGCAATTCCGGCACCAGGTCGGTCAGCAGCGCCATGGCCGCGGGCTCATCCCGGCGGCGGCAGGCGTCGTCCAGCGCCGCCAGTTTCGCGGCAATGACCGCGTGCTCGACAGTGCGCGGCCGGGCGATCAACACCCCCGCCATGTCCGTGGCCACCGGCGGCTCCTGGCCGTGAAAGAGTTCTTCGGAAAGCTTTTCGCCGGGCCTGAGACCGGTAATTTGAATACCGATCTCGGCGGTTTTGCCGGCCAGACGGATCATGTCGCGCGCAAGGTCCATGATTTTGACCGGCTTGCCCATATCGAGCACATAAATCGCGCCCTCGTCGTTGCGGCCCGGGCCGAGGGCCGCGGCCTGTAACACGAGTTCCACGGCCTCGTGGGTGGTCATGAAGAAGCGTTCGATGTCGGGATGGGTCACGGTCAACGGACCGCCGGTCTCAAGCTGCTTGCGGAACAACGGCACGACGGACCCCGCCGACCCCAATACATTGCCGAAGCGCACCGTGACGAAGCGCGTGCCGATGCCGCGCAGGTCGGCGGCCTGGCAATAAATCTCCGCCACGCGTTTGCTGGCGCCCATGACATTGGACGGGTTGACGGCCTTGTCGGTGGAGATCAGCACCATGACGCCAACCCCGCCGGCGACACAGGCGTCGGCGACATTGCGCGTACCCACGGCATTGGTGAGCAACCCTTCCAAGGGGTTCAGTTCCACCATCGGCACATGCTTCAGGGCCGCCGCATGGAAAACAATGTCGGGCGTCTCGCGCGCAACGATGTCTTTCATCAGCGCGCCGTCGCGCACATCGGCCAGCAGCGTCGCGCAAGATAAGGCGACGTGGCGCTGACGGACTTCCATATCGATGGAATAGAGATTGAATTCGCCGTTATCGACCAGCGTCAGATGCGAAGGCCCTGCGGCGGAAATCTGGCGTACCAGCTCGGCGCCGATGGAACCGCCCGCACCCGTCACCAGGACACGCCGGCCGCCGATCATCGCCGCCATGGCCTGACGGTTGAGATCGCTTTGCGGACGGCCCAGCAAGTCTTCGATGGCGATGGGCATGGGCCGTTGCACATGATCCTGCCGGACGATCACACGCTCCAGCGGGCAGCCGGCCTGTTCGGCCAGCGACAACAGCATCTGTACGGTTTCGCCGGGCACATCGCGGCCCACCAGAATCAATTTCTGCGGGCGGCGTTCCTTGGAATCCAGATCCGCCACCACACGCGGCAGATCTTCGTTGCGCCCCAGCACCTCGACGCCGTGAATAACCTGGCCGACACGGTCGCCGCGGGCCGTGAGCATGCCGAGGATGTGGTAGCTACCGGCGCGCGCGCGGATAAAGTTCTCGGCTTCCGGTCCCGCGCCGATCAGCAGAATGGGCGTCGAACCGGGCGCGCCGACGGCGGTGTTGTGCATGTGCCGGTCGCGGATCATGCGATAGAGCAGCCGCGGCCCCGCGAGGAACATCACCAGCGCGAACCAGCTGATGAAGGGCATCGAACGCGGCAAGGCTTCGAGACGGGCGACAAAGAACCAGGCGGGCAGGAACACCAGCACGACCACCGTCGCCGTGCGCAGGATATTGCCCGCGTCCTTGGCCGAGACGTATTCCCAGACATGGCGGTAGATGCCGGTGAACAGGTAGACAACCGCCGCGACGGCGGCAAACACCGCCGCCATCTGGAAGACTTCGGGGCGCTGCAGGGACTCGTTGCCGAGCCGGAGGAAGAACGCCGCCAGGAAGGCGGCGAAGGCCATGACCACGTCATGCCCATAGACCAAGAGATTGCGCGGCTGCAGAAAGCGCCGGGCAACATCACTGTTTGAAAAGAAACCCGACGGCAGCAACGCCAAGACGCCTCTCCGGCCGAATGATCGGCGAACGGCCGATCATAGCAAAAGGTCGCAAGACTTCAAGAAATTCAGGGACTTACGTAAACACGACTTAAACGAAGCGCGCGGGGTTGCCAAGCACGGTGGCCTGGGCGGGAACGTCGCCGACCACCACTGCGCCCGCACCCACGAGGGCGCCGGCGCCGATGGTCACGCCCTGCAGCAGCACCGCGCCCGCGCCGATGTGCGCGCCGTCGCCCACCGTCACCGTGCCGCACAGCACCGCGCCCGGGGCGACATGACAGTGGGCCCCGATATGGTTGTCGTGATCGAGCTGCGCGCCCGTGTTGATGATGGTGTTGGCGCCCACGGTGGTGCCGGGATGGAGAATGGCGCCGGTCAGCACATGGCAGCCTTCGCCGAGGGTTACCTGCGGCGAGATCATGGCATCGGTGCTGAGCACCTGCGCGAAGGCATACCCTTTGTCTTTGAAACGCTGAAACAGCGCGCGGCGGGGCGCGAGGCCGCTTTCACGCATTTTCGCGCCGTTGCCAAGGGCATTTACCAGCACCACCTCGGCGGGCGCGCGGGCAAAGACCGCGTCGTCGCCGCCGATCACGGCAATGCCGTCGAGACGCGTGCCGTGCAGTACAGGGTTGGCATCCGTCACCGCCGCGACGTTACGCCCGCCGCGCGTCAGGATATCGATGACCACACGGGCGTGGCCGCCGGCGCAAAGCACGATGAGATCGGCGGGCGCGGTCATACGGTGAAGAATCCCGGTGGTGAAGGATCTAACATTAATGGCATGTCGCCGCTAAATAGTTAATATCGCCCGCAATGGAGCGTTAAACATTTCCGCGACATAATCCCGCGCGCGGCTTTCCCTCCTTCAATCTAAGGTCTCCGATGCCTCAAAAAGCCTCCCCCAAGGTCGCCCTTATTACCGGTGTCACCGGCCAGGACGGCGCCTATCTCGCGGAGTTCCTGCTGAAGAAGGGTTACATCGTCCATGGCGTGAAGCGGCGCTCGTCGTCCTTCAACACCGGGCGCATCGACCACCTTTATCAAGATGTCCACAAAGCCGGCGTGCGCTTCTTCCTGCATTACGGCGACCTCACGGACGCGACGAACCTGATCCGCCTGGTGCAGGAGGTGCAGCCCGACGAAATCTACAATCTCGCCGCCCAGAGCCACGTGCAGGTGAGCTTCGAGACGCCGGAATACACCGCCAACTCCGACGCCATGGGCACGCTGCGCTTGCTAGAGGCGATCCGCATCCTCGGGCTCGGCGACAAGACGCGTTTCTATCAGGCCTCGACCTCGGAGCTGTACGGCAAGGTGCAGGAGATTCCGCAGTCGGAGAAAACACCCTTCTATCCGCGCAGCCCTTACGCCGCCGCGAAGCTCTACGCTTACTGGATCACGGTGAACTACCGCGAGGCTTATGGTTACCATGCCTCCAACGGCATTCTCTTCAACCACGAGAGCCCGCTGCGCGGCGAGACATTCGTGACCCGCAAAATCACCCGCGCGGTGGCGTCCATCGAATTGGGCCTGCAAGATAAAATTTACCTCGGCAACCTGGATGCCAAGCGCGACTGGGGCCATGCGCGCGATTACGTGGAAGGCATGTGGAAGATCGTGCAGCAAAAGAAGCCCGACGACTTCGTGCTGGCGACGGGCGAAACCCATGCGGTGCGTGAGTTCGTGGAGCTGTCTTTCGCCGAGGTGGGCCGCAAGATCAGATGGAAAGGCAAAGGCGCCGCCGAAGTCGGCGTCGACGCGAAAACGGGAAAAGTCCTGATTGAAGTGGACCCGCGCTATTTCCGCCCGACGGAAGTGGATCTCTTGCTGGGCGATCCGCGTAAGGCGCACAAGGTTCTCGGCTGGAAACACAAAACCAGCTTCCGCGCCATGGTGAAGGAAATGATCGCCGCCGATTTAGAAACCGTGAAGGCAGAGACGCAGCGTTCCGGGCGCGACGACTGAATCATGAGTAGTGTGCCCTACGTTTTGTCGGGAAAACGCGTTTGGGTCGCGGGCCACGGCGGCATGGTCGGCGGCGCCATCGCGCGGCGCCTGGCCTCGGAGAACTGCGAACTGGTGACAGCCACGCATGCCGAACTCGACCTCACGCGCCAAGCGGACGTCGAAGCCTGGATGGCCAAGGCCAAACCACAAGCGATTTTTCTCGCGGCAGCCGTCGTCGGCGGGATCCACGCCAACAACACGCGACCCGCCGCATTCCTGACGGACAACCTGCTGATCCAAAGCAACGTCATCGCCACGGCGCACAAGATCGGCGTCGAGAAGCTGATGTTCCTGGGTTCCAGCTGCATTTACCCGCGCCTGGCGCCGCAGCCCATGAGCGAGGACGCGCTGCTGACGGGGCCGCTGGAACCCACCAATGAATGGTACGCAATTGCTAAAATCACCGGCATCAAACAATGCCAGGCCTATCGCCGCCAGTATGGCCGCGACTTCATCAGCGCCATGCCGACCAATCTGTATGGCCCAGGCGACAACTTCGATCTGCTTTCCAGCCACGTCCTGCCGGCGCTGATGGTCAAGGCGCACCGCGCGAAACTGGCGGGCGATAAGACCATCACGTTGTGGGGCACCGGCACGCCGCTGCGCGAGTTCCTGTACGTCGATGATTTAGCGGACGCCTGCGTGTTCCTGATGAAGAACTATTCCGGCGACGAGCACGTCAATGTGGGCAGCGACAGCGAAGTCACCATCCGTGCATTGGCGGAGGTTGTCTCGCAGGTGGTGGGTTTCAAGGGAACCTTCATCTACGACAGCACCAAACCCGACGGCACGCCGCGCAAATTGATGAGCAGCGCGAAACTCGCCGCGTTGGGCTGGCGCGCCAAGACCGGCCTTAAGGAAGGCGTTGCGAAAGCCTACGATTGGTATTGTAAGAACGTCGGGGACAAATAAACCTGCTTGTCATACCCGCGCTTGCCGGCGGAAGGCCGGAAAATGTAAAGATAGCGCGCGTTTACCGCGCGCATGGGTATCCATGCGTCATCTGCACGAGCCGGTGTGTTTTGCGCAATGGATCCCCGCTTGCGCGGGGATGACAACGGAGTTTTAGGCCGCCCGCATGCAGATTTATCTGCCCATAGCCGAGATGACGGTGAACATCTTCCTCATTCTGGGGTTAGGTGGCGCCGTCGGCTTGCTCTCGGGCCTGTTTGGCGTCGGCGGCGGCTTTCTGATGACGCCGTTGCTCATCTTCATCGGCGTGCCGCCGGCCGTGGCGGTGGGAACCCAGTCGGCGCAAACTGTGGCGTCGTCGGTCTCCGGTATGCTGGCGCACATGCGGCGCGGCAATGTCGATTTGATGATGGGCGCGGTTCTGACCGGCGGCGGCTTCGCGGGTTCAGCCTTCGGGGTTTGGCTGTTCAATGAGCTGAAGTACGCCGGCCACATCGACCTGACGATTTCGCTGGGCTACGTGATCTTCCTCGGCGTCGTCGGCGGCTTCATGATGGCTGAAAGCCTGCCGGGTGTCTTGAAACGCCGGCCCGTAACTCTGGCGCTGGCCGCGCGCGGGCCCGGTCGGCACATGTGGATGCACGGCCTGCCGTTCAAAATGCGGTTTCGCCGCTCCAAGCTTTATGTATCGGCCATCGTGCCTTTGGCTATCGGCGCGCTGGTGGGCCTTTTGGTGGCCATGATGGGCGTCGGCGGCGGCTTCCTGATGGTGCCGGCCATGATCTATCTGCTCGGTATGCCGACGCAGGTCGTGATTGGTACGTCGTTATTCCAGATCACCTTCGTCACCGCCGGGACGGCGTTGCTGCAGGCTACCGTCAACCAGTCGGTGGATGCGGTGCTGGCCCTGCTGCTGCTGCTGACGGGCGTGATCGGCGCGCAGATCGGCGCGCGGCTATCGGCCAAGATTAAAGGCGAACATTTGCGGGTGATGCTGGCGGTGATCGTTCTGGGCGTGGCGATCCGCCTGGCGCTCGATTTGGTGATTCCGCCGTCGGAAATTTTCTCGCTGGGCGGGGAGGACGGCTCGTGATGCGCGCGCTTCTGCTTTGCCTGGCATTATTGGCCGCCGCGCCTCTCCAGGCGCAGGACGCGCCGCGCGTACCCGACGTTCCGCTGGTGGCCGATCTGTCGAACCATCTGGTCGCCATCACCACCGGCTTCACGGGCACGAACGTGCTGTTGTTCGGCGCCACCAACGGCCCCGGCGACATTGCCGTTGTCGTGCGCGGACCGACCAAGGACGAGATCGTGCGCCGCAAGGGCCGCTTCGGTCCCATCTGGGCCAATGCGGCGGCCGTGCGATTCCACGATGTGCCGTCCTATTACCGCGTGGCATCCAGCCGCCCCCTGGAAGAATTCGCACCGCAGATGTTGCTGTCCAGCCGCCAGATCGGCGTCGATACGGTCCGCATGATCAACGTCGATGAGTCGCTGCCCGCGGAAGAAATGACCGCCTTCCGTAAAGCGCTGGTGCGCCTGAAGACCGGCAACAATCTTTACGACCAGGGCATCAGCGACATCACAATGATGTCCAACCGCCTGTTCCGCACCGAGCTGCATTTTCCCGCCAACGTGCCGACGGGCACTTACATGGTCGAGGTCTATCTGTTTCGTGAGGGACAGATCACCAGCGCCGAGATCGTGCCGCTGATCATCTCCAAGATCGGCATCGGCGCGGAAATCTACGACTTCGCCCACGGCAGATTCGCGTTCTTCTACGGTCTGCTGTCGGTGCTGTTGGCGGCGGGCGCGGGCTGGGCCGCCAGCGCCGTCTTCCGGCGCGTGTAGTCATGAACGACGACGCAACCCGCGCCGCCGACCTTCCCGACACCGATCGCGTTTTTCTGGTGGTGGTCGATACGTCCGAGCAGCTGCGCGCGGCTTTGCGTTTCGCCTGCCGCCGCGTGGTCAACAGCGGCGGCACGGTCGCGCTGTTCCATGCCGTGCCGCACATCGAGTTCCAACACTTCGCCACCATCGGCGAGTTGATGGACCATGAAGCCAAGACCGAGGCCGAGCGGCTCTTGCAGCAGGTCGCCGCCGACGTGCATCGCCAAACCGGCAAGTTCCCCGACCTTTATCTGCGCCAGGGCGACACGCTGCCGGAGCTGCAAAAGGTCATTAAAGATAACCCCGCCATATCCATGCTGGTATTGGGCGCGGGCACAGGCAGTGAAGGGCCCGGGCCGATTGTTTCAGCCATCTCCGGCAAACTCGCGGGCAAGATCGATATTCCCGTCACCATTGTGCCCGGCGATCTCAGCGAAGAGCGCCTAGACGCGCTCACTTAAGAGCGGTCGAAGCTTGATCTAGGACCGCTTTAGTCCTATTTAAGGACCACATTTCACTTCAGCGGGCGAAGCCCTCCTTAGATAGGCTCACCATGTTCATTCAGACCGAAGAAACCCCGAATCCCGCCGCCCTTAAGTTCCTGCCCGGCAAAGCCGTGCTGGACAGCGGCGTGGCCGATTTCACCACCCATGAAGCCGCCCAGCGTTCGCCCCTCGCCCGCCTCTTGTTCGAGATCGACGGCGTCGCCGGTGTGTTTTTGGGCAGTGATTTTGTCACCGTCACCAAGGCGGGCGACAAAAGCTGGCAGGTCTTGAAGCCCATGATCCTGGGCGCGGTGATGGATCACTTCACCTCCGGCGCACCGGTCATGGAAACCGCCGAGAGCGAGGCCGCCGCCGACGATGGCGACAAGGAGTTCAACGACGCCGACGTGGACGTCGAAATCGTTTCGCAGATCAAAGAACTGATCGACACGCGCGTACGTCCGGCGGTGGCCCAGGACGGCGGCGACATCATCTATAAGGGTTTCAAGAACGGCACCGTGTACCTCAACATGCGCGGCTCCTGCGCGGGCTGCCCCAGTTCCACCGCCACCTTGAAAATGGGCATCGAAAACATGTTGCGCCATTACGTGCCGGAAGTGCTGCAGGTTGAGGCGGTGACCTAAGACTGCGACCACATTTCCGGAAGCTTTCAAAAAACGCTTTTCAATAAAAGGGCCGGCTAGCACGATGCCGGCTCTTTTCTTTTTTCTTTTGGACATAGGGGACGCACATGGCCGGACGGGGCAACGTCGATAACGCCGGGCTCGATCTGATTTTCAACACCGCGCGCACGCAGAACAGCTGGCATCCGCAAGCGGTCGCGCAAGACTTGCTGCGGCGGGTCTACGACCTCGCCAAAATGGGCCCCACCAGCGCCAACTGCTCGCCGGCGCGTTTCATTTTCGTCATCTCGAAGGACGGCAAGGAGAAGCTGAAGCCTGCCGTGAGCGAAGGCAATCTCGAGAAGACCATGGCCGCGCCCATCACCGCCATCATCGGCTACGACACCAAGTTTTATGACCTGCTGCCGGAGTTGTTCCCCCACGCCGACGCGCGCTCGTGGTTCGCCCACAACGAGGCCGTGGCGCAGGAGACCGCCTTCCGCAACGGCACGCTGCAGGGCGCCTACCTGATGATCGCCGCGCGCGCGCTGGGATTAGATGCTGGCCCCATGAGCGGGTTCGACCAGGCTGCCGTCAACGCCGCCTTCTGGCCCGATGGCCGGGTGAAGGCCAATTTCCTGTGCAACATCGGCTACGGCGACGACAAACTGGTCTTCGACCGCAGCCCGCGCCTGCCCTTCGAGCAGGCCTGCCAAATCGTCTGACCGCCAAGGCACAAAAGACGGGCGGTGGATTTAGTCCGCCGCCCGTTTTTATTCAGTCGATGACGGCCCGTTTACGGATGAGGTGATCCAACGACAGGACGCCGGCACCCCGAATCACGATCATGACCAACAAGAACATCCAGTAAAAGTGCTGCGGGTTGTCGTAGTCGGCGTTTGCGCCGCCGAGCACGAACTGGATGACGCAGGCCATGGCAAGCAGCGGCAAGGCCGCGAAGCGCGCGGCGAGACCGACGACGAGAAACAACGGCATTGCCAACTCAAAAGTCGTGCCGAGGATAGCCGCCAGTTCCGGCGGCAAGAGCGGCACGTTGTATTCAGATTCGAACAGGGAGACTGTGGAGGCCCAGTCGGCGATCTTGGTGCGCCCGGACGTGAAAAAGACGTTTGCGATATACAGGCGCACCGCGAGGTCAAAGACGGGCGCGCCATAGCGTTGCAGCACCGCGGTTGCGCGTACATAGAGACCGGTCGCGGCGGCTATGGCGGAGCTGGCCTGAACCTGCTGAGCAAGAATCATGGCGTACCTCTCGGATGAGCTGTGGCGAGAAGATGCGCCGGAGCCGCCTACGTCGTTGTAGCACGCTCCGGCGCGAGGCCTGCCTTGAGGATGGGGGAGGCAGGGGGCTGAAGGTATTAGCCTTTGATCTTCGTGTTCACACCTTCAAAAGGCGTGGTGCTGCCCATCATCTGATCGCAGGTGCCTTTGACCACTTCTTTGAATTCCTGGCCGCTGTAGTTAACTTTGGCCTGACCGGCGCAGGAGTGCTTGCCATTCGCGGCGGCGCAGTTGTTTTCGCCGGCCTTGGCGATGCCGTAGCAGTGTTCGCGGTCCGGTTTGCCGGTGGCCTTTTCGGCGGCCTGGGTGGTCGCGATCGTGAGCGCCGCGCCGGCGACGAGTGCGGCCACCGCGCTGCGGGTGATAGCGAAGCTTTTCATAGGGGGTTCCTCTCCTGTGTCCCGGCCCGGAATGGGCCGTGTTCAGTGAGGCGAGCCTAGAGCCGGCGGACGGCGGCGCCCAATACCGCTGTGTTTTTGATTTGATAACTGGAAGTTATGGACATGCGGTCGCGCTAACCGAGCTCCCAACGATGGTTCCGAGCGAGCTGCACCAGGGCCTTGGTGGCGGGCGAGAAACGCCGCCCCGAAACAGTGACCAGCGAGATTGTGCGTCCCACTTCCGGTTCCACCAACAGCCGCAACACGACACCGGACAGGCGCGGCAAAAACTCAGGCATCACCGCGCAACCCATGCCGGCGGCCAGCATCGCCTGCACCCAATCCTCCCGCTCGCTGCGAAAACGCACTTTCACGTCCACGGCCCAGCCGGGGTTCATGGCGTTCCAGTGATCGTCGAATTCGCACAGCACGCGTTCGACGTAGTTTTCGTTGGTCAGTTCGCGCATCGGCACGGCGTTCATTTTCTCGAAGCGGTGACCGCGCGGAAAAGCAACGCCGTAGCGTTCGGTATAGAGCGGCACGGCATCGAGGCGCGCCGGCAGCTTCGGCATGCCGATCAACGCCACGTCCAGAGCGCCTTTCATCATGGCCTCGATCAGCGCCGTACCGGGAAGTTCCGAGATCGAGAGCTCGACGGTGGGAAGCGGGTCACGCACCGCCCGCAGGAAGTCCACCATGACGTGAGGGCTGATGGTGCACATGACGCCCAGTTTGAGGGGGGCCTTTTTGGCGCTCTTGAAACTGCCGGCCTCAACCTTGGCCTGCTCGGCGGCCGCCAACACCTGCTCCAGATGCGGCTGCATGAGGCGGCCCAGGTCGGTGAGATGGCTGTTGCCACGCTCGCGCCGGAACAACTCGCCGCCCAATTCGTCTTCCAGGTTCTTGACGGCCTTGGTGAGCGCAGGCTGGGAGACGTGGCACAGCTCCGCCGCCCGGGTGAAATTGAGCTCCCGGCTCAAGGTCAGGAAATAACGGATTTGGTTCAGCTCCACCGCCCACCCCACCCTATGCTGCAGCGCAGCAAAGCACCTATACCCCGTCCCCGCTGCAAATGCCGCCGCCGTTATGCTGCACTTTATGCTGCAGCAACCCCCGCAGCAAAATGAGCATTATCAAATACTTGCTATACCGCCGGCAAAAAGCCCACGGTCTTATAGACCTCCCGTAGCACAGGCGCGGCAATGCTGTTGGCCTTGGCCGCGCCCTTCGCCAGGATCCGGTCGATTTCCGCCGGATCGTTCATCAGGCGCTTCATCTCGGCATTGATCGGGCCCAGCACCGCCACCGCGGTTTCCGTCAGCCTGGCCTTGAACTGGCTGAACTGCTGGCCCGCCTGTTCGGCCACGGCCTGCTCCAGGGTCTGGTCCGTGAGGGCGGCGTAGATGTTCAGAAGATTCGCGGCCTCGGCCCGGCCTTCCAGCCCGGCCACCGAATCGGGCAGCGGGTTGGGGTCGGTGGTGGCCTTGCGGACCTTGCCGGCGATGGTCTCGGCGTCGTCGGTCATGTTGATGCGCGAGAAGTCCGACGGGTCGGACTTCGACATTTTCTTGGAGCCGTCGCGCAGCGACATCACGCGCATGCCCGGACCGCGAATGACCGGCTCGGGTTGCGGGAAGAGCGCGACGCCGTAGTCGTTGTTGAACTTCTGGGCGATGTCGCGGGCCAGCTCCAGGTGCTGCTTCTGGTCTTCGCCCACGGGCACGTGGGTGGCCTTGTAGACCAGGATGTCGGCGGCCATGAGGTTGGGGTAGACGTACAAGCCCGCCGACGCGTTCTCGCGGTTCTTGCCGGCCTTGTCCTTGAACTGGGTCATGCGGTTCAGCCAGCCCAGGCGCGCGACGCAGTTGAAGACCCAGGCCAATTGCGCGTGCGCGGGCACGTGGCTTTGCACAAACAGCGCATTGGCGGCGGGATCGATGCCCGCGGCAATCATGGCGGCGGCCACTTCGCGGGTGGTGCGCGTCAGTTCCTGCGGATCCTGCCATACCGTGATGGCGTGCAGATCGACGATGCAGAACAGACACTCGAAATCTTTTTGCAAACCCACCCAATTGCGGATCGCGCCGAGGTAGTTGCCAAGATGGATATTTCCGGTGGGCTGAATGCCCGAAAGAATGCGTCCCTTCAGGCCCGCCGGCGAAGGCCGGTTGTCTTCTGAGGGCGCGCCTTCGCGCGCCGGCGGTGTGGACCCGCTCATGGGATGAACCCCTTATGTGTTGAACGGAGGTTTGGAAGCCACCGTATTCAGTCACCGACGACTGACGCCGAGGGGATAGCCCGCCCCACCAAACAAATCAAGATGCGCGGGATTAAGTAGTTTTGCGGCGGCGGAAGGCGTCGAGATCACTGCGCCGGGCCGCGCCCAGCAAAAGGGCGGAGAGGGCAAAGACCGCGCCGCCGCCCGCGATCAGAACCAGCAGCACCACGCTCCGCGTCAGGTTATCGCCGGAAGCGACATCGGGCTGGCCGAAAAGCGCCCAGAACTG
>JAIEMI010000023.1 GCA_019752235.1 Rhodospirillaceae bacterium | reverse complement strand
GCCGCGCCCTCCAGGGGAGCAACAACGGCGGCGGTTCGTCCTGGAAGCCCCCGGGACTCAAGGGCAAGAGCCCTCCGGGCCTGAAAGGCAAGGAGCCCCCGGGATGGGGCAACAAGCCGAAAAAGGGGAAGGACGACAAGGACGATGACGAGCACGGCGGCGGCGGCCACGGCGCGCAACACAATGCGCATCAGCGGCGGGTCCGTCAGTTGCCCGAAAGCTTTGAAGAAGGCCGAAAACATACCGTCTCCTTGCAGTACGGCTCACGCCTTGTGAGCACACCCTCAGCGGTTATACTCCGCGCCTTCGAAATAAATGAGGCTCGATAGGACTTTATGCATGACTGACGCGCGTTTCGACGTTCTGGGTATCGGCTCGGCGATTGTCGATATTCTCTCCCGCACCGATGACGACTTTCTCAAAATCAACGGCATGGTCAAGGGCACCATGGCGCTGACCACCGCCGAACAGTCGAAGCAGATTTATGAACGCATGGGCAGCGCCGTGGAAGTCTCCGGCGGCTCCGTCGCCAACACCGTGGCGGGCATCGCGTCCCTCGGCGGCAACCCGTGTTTCATCGGCAAGGTTGGCGCCGACAAGCTGGGGGAAATCTTCGCCCATGAAATCAAAGCCGTCGGCGTCGAGTTCCACGGCGGCGAGAACCGTCCCACGCTGCTGCCCACGGCCACCTGCCTGATCCTGGTGACGCCCGACGGCCAGCGCACCATGAACACGTTCCTGGGCGCTTGCACCGAACTGTCGCCGGCCGACATCGATGCCGAACGCATCGCCGCCGCGCGCGTCACCTATATCGAAGGCTATCAGTGGGACACGCCGCGCGCCAAACAGGCGATCCGTAAATCCTGTCAGGCGGCGAAAGGCGCGAAGCGTCAGGTGGCGCTGTCGTTGTCCGATCCCTTTGTCGTCGACCGTCACCGCGACGATCTCCTCACGCTCATCAAAGACGACGTCGACATTCTCTTTGGAAATGAAGACGAGATTTTCAGCCTCTATCAGGCGGGCGATCTCGACACCGCCGTCAGCCGTCTGCGCGAAGCCAAAGTGCTGGCCTGCATGACGCGCGGACCCAAGGGCGTGGTGGTCTTTGACGGACAGACCACGCTGGCGGTGGATGCCGCGCCGGTTGCCAAAGTGGTCGATACCACCGGCGCGGGCGATCTGTTCGCCGCCGGCTTCCTCTACGGCTACACCCACGGCCGCGATCTCACCGGCTGCGCGCGCATCGGCTGCATGGCGGCGGCGGAGGTCATCAGCCACATGGGCGCACGTCCGGAAGCGCCGCTGAAGGATTTGCTGGCGAAGGAAGGCCTTTAGTCGCCGGTTACGCCGCGCCGCTCAAAGCATCTTTGCGGGGCGCGCAGGTTCCGGGGGTCTGTCGCGCGGTATATGAGATAGGCATTGGGGTCGAGAGGGAGGAAAAATCATGACTCGCATTTGGTATCAGTCGGCGGCCGAAATGGGTCGTTCGGGCAAGTACGCCGAACAGCTCCAGGCGCATTTCAAGAAGGTGCTCGACCCCGACACCACGGTCGATCTGCACGGCGTGCCGGCGGGCACCTGGGGCGGCAAGCTGCCGTCGGAAAACCTGCGCTACCCCGCGGTGTTTCACGCGGCCCTCGCGCCGGTGTTCATCGGCAACGCCATCAAGGCCGAGCGTGAAGGCTACGATGCCTTTCACATCGGCACCTATCTCGATGCTTTCCTGCCCGAAATTCGTTCGGCGGTGGACATCCCCGTGTCCTCCCACATCGAGACGTCGCTGCTGTTCGGTTGTTCACTGGGCCAGACGATTTCGGTCGTGACGCTGAACCGCCAGATCCTGCGTATCATCAAGCAGAGCATCATCCGCCACCGCCTCGAGAACCGCATGGGTCTTTGCGTCCCGCTGGACCCCGACTTCACCGAAGCCCAGCCCGTCGCCGCCTTCGAGAACCCGAAGGACTACGTCGAACTGTTCCTGAAGCACGCCAAGCGCTGCGTCCAGGAGGGCGCCGACGTCATTATTCCGATGGAAGGCATCCTGGCCCAGGTGCTGGCCACCGAGGGCATCAAGGAAATCGACGGCGCGGTCATCATGGACGGCATCGGCGTCCCGGTGATGATCGCCGAAAACAACGCCCGCATCTGGAAACGCACGGGAACGCGGGTCGGCCGTCATTGGACCTACGAGCGGGCGGACCAAGCCACCATGCTGCACTACTATCCCAAGAAATAGTCATATAAAATAGCGCGCTATCTATAATAGATAGCGCGCTATTTTATTTAAATCCATCCGCGCAGGGCAGGTGTCACTGCACTGCACCTTGAAGCGGACCCCTTTTTCAGTATATAGAGCGCGCCATCGAAGGGGCCGGGTGCAGGTACAGCGCCCGGTTTTGCTTATGCACCCCTTAGCGCCTTTGAACCGGGCGCTCGATTGAGAAGCGACCTAAACATCATTGGCGGTTTTAACAGGAAGGTTGGGCCACGGCCCAAGCGGTTAAGTCTATGGAATTGCGTAATATTGCCATCATCGCGCACGTTGACCACGGTAAGACGACGCTTGTCGACGCCTTCCTGAAGCAATCCGGCGCCGTCCGCGCCAACGCGCGCATGGACGATTGCGCCATGGACTCGAACGACCTGGAGCGCGAACGCGGCATCACCATTCTCGCCAAATGCACGGCGGTCGAGTGGAACGGCGTGAAAATCAATATCGTTGACACCCCCGGCCACGCCGACTTCGGCGGCGAGGTCGAGCGCATCCTGTCCATGGTGGACGGCGTGGTGCTGCTGGTCGATTCGTCGGAAGGCCCGCTGCCGCAAACCAAATTCGTGCTGTCCAAGGCGCTCGGCCTCGGCATGCGCCCCATGGTCGTCGTCAACAAAGTCGACCGCTCCGACGCCCGTCCCGACGAAGTGCACAACGAAGTGTTCGATCTCTTTGCGGCGCTGGAAGCTACCGACGAACAGCTCGATTTTCCGACCCTGTTCGCCGTGGGCCGTGAAGGCTGGGCCGTGAAAGATCTGGAAAAGGACGAGCGCAAGGATCTGACGCCGCTGTTCGAACTGATCGTCAAACACGTGCCGGCGCCGAAACGCGACCTCGAAGCGCCGTTCACCATGCTGGCCACGACGCTGGAATACGACCCCTTCCTGGGCCGCATTCTCACGGGCCGCATTGAAACCGGCATCGCCAAGATGAACATGCCGATCAAAGTTTTGAACCGTGACGGCAAAGTCCTGGAAAACGGCCGTGCGACCAAGCTGCTGACCTTCCGTGGCTTGGAACGCGTTCCGGTGGAAAGCGCCGAAGCCGGCGACATCATCGCCCTGGCCGGCATGACCAACGCCAACGTCGCCGACACCTTCTGCGCGCCCGAAGTGACCGAGCCCCTGAAGGCCCGCCCGATCGATCCGCCGACGCTGTCCATGACCTTCTCGGTCAACGACTCGCCCTTCGCCGGCCTGGAAGGCGACAAGCTCACGACGCGCGTCATCGCCGCCCGTTTGGCCCGCGAAGCCGAAGGCAACGTCGCGATCAAGATCTCCGAATCCGAAATGAAAGACGCCTACGAAGTCGCCGGCCGCGGCGAACTTCAGTTGGGCGTGCTCATTGAGCAAATGCGCCGCGAAGGCTTCGAGCTGTCGATCTCGCGTCCGCGCGTGCTGTTTCAGACCGACGAACAAGGCAACCGCCTTGAGCCGATCGAAGAAGTCGTCATCGACGTGGATGAAGCCCACTCGGGCATCGTCGTCGAGAAAATGTCCATGCGTAAGGGCGAACTGCAGGAACTGAAACCCGCCGGCGGCGGCAAAGTCCGCATCGTCTTCCTGGCGCCCTCGCGCGGCCTCATCGGCTATCACGGCGAATTCCTGACCGACACCCGCGGCACCGGCGTCATGAACCGCCTGTTCCACTCCTTCGGTCCCTACAAGGGCCCCGTGGCCTCGCGCCGTCAGGGCGTTTTGATCGCCACCGACACCGGCGAAGCCAACCAGTACGGTCTGTTCCACCTTGCCGATCGCGGCACGCAGTTCGTGCAGGCCGGCACCAAGATCTACATGGGCATGATCGTTGGCGAACACACCCGTGAAAACGATCTCGAAGTGAACCCCTTGAAGTCCAAGGCGCTCACCAACTTCCGCACCGTCATGAAAGACGACAAGCAGGATCTTCCCCCGCCGCGCGTCATGACCCTGGAACAGGCCATCGCCTACATTCAGGACGACGAGCTGGTGGAAGTGACGCCGAAATCCATCCGCCTGCGCAAACGCTACCTCGACCAGAACGAGCGCAAGCGCATGTCCAAGGTCGCCGCCGCCAGCTAAGGCGCGCGCGGCTGCCGGACGGGATTCACTTTACGCTACGGGTATGCGACAACAGCCGCCATGGCTGAAACCGCCGCCACGACGCGCCCCTCCTGGCTGCAATCACTTGCCGTCTATCTAGACCGGCGGCTGATCATCACGCTGTTCCTGGGTTTCTCCTCGGGCCTGCCGCTGCTGCTGACGGCCGGTACGCTGGCGGCGTGGCTGTCCGAAGCGGGCGTGGCCAAAACCGTCATCGGCCTCATGAGCATCGCCTCGGCGGCCTACACCTTCAAATTCCTGTGGTCGCCGGTGGTGGACCGCGTTGCGATTCCCGGACTGTCCAACCTGCTGGGGCAGCGCCGCGCCTGGATGCTGGTCTCCCAGGCCCTCACAATGGTGGCGCTCATCGGCCTCGGCCTCAGCGATCCCGCCGCGAACTTCAAAATGGTCGTTGCCTGGGCGGTGCTGGTGGCCTTCGCGTCCGCCACCCAAGACATCGTGATCGATGCCTATCGCATCGAGCTTCTGAGTAGGGAAGAGTTTGGCGCGGGCGCTGCCATGAACTCCCTGGGTTACCGCCTGGCGATCCTCGCGTCCGGCGGCGGGGCGCTGATCCTTGCGGACGCCTTTGGCTGGTTTGCAGCCTACGGCGCCATGGCCGCGCTGATGTTCGTGGGTGTCATCACCGTCTTATGCAGCCCCGAGCCCGCGCGTCCGCCGCAAGCCGAGGCCTCGAATTACGCGGCCTGGATCAAGCAGTCCGTGGTCGCGCCTTTCGCCGATTTCCTGTCGCGGCCAGGTTGGGTCGTGATCCTGCTGTTCATCGCGTTCTACAAGTACGGCGACGCGTTGCTCGGCGTTATGGCCAATCCCTTCTATTTGGAGATGGGGTTCAGTAAGACCGAGATCGGGCTGGTGTCCAAAACCTACGGCGTCGCCATGACTATTCTCGGCGGCTTCGTCGGCGGCGCGCTCGTGGCGCGCTTCGGCATCATGCGCACGCTGCTCTATGGCGGCATCATCATGGGGGCCACCAATCTGCTCTATACGATGTTGGCGCACATCGGCCATAGCGTGCCCGCCTTGATCGCGGTGATCAGCATCGAAAATCTCGCCAACGGCATCGGCGGCGTGGCGTTCATCGCCTACCTCTCGAGCCTCTGCAATCTCGCCTATACCGCCACGCAATACGCATTGATGTCGTCCTTCATGGCCTTCGCCCGCACACTCTTCGCTTCCGGCGGCGGGTGGCTCGCCGACCGCATGGACTGGGGCACATACTTCCTGCTGACGACCATCGCCGCCGTGCCCGGTATTGTCCTGCTGCTGTGGATGATGCGGCGTTTCCCGCAGAAAACGCCTTAGGCCGCCGCAATCGGCAGATATACCGTAAACGTCGCGCCTTTTCCCAGTTCACTTTCCACCACCAGCGCGCCGCGATGGCGATTGGTGATGTGCTTGACGATGGCCAGTCCTAAGCCCGTGCCACCCAGCAAACGCGAGCGCGCCGTATCGACGCGGTAAAACCGCTCCGTGAGTCGCGGGATATGTTCGCGGGCGATGCCTTCGCCGTAGTCGCGCACGGAAATGCGCAAGCAGGTGCCTTTGCCCGGCATGGCGGGCGGGCGGGTCTCGGAGATCGCGGCGGTGATCTCGACGCGGCCCTGATCGCCGCCGTACTTCACGGCGTTGCTGATCAGGTTGTGAAACACCTGGCTCAATTCGTTGGCGTCGCCCACAGCCGCCGGCAGGTGCGGCGGAAGCTGTAGGCTCACCGCGCTGCGCCGTTCCTTGATCTGCCGGTCCAGAAGCTCCACGGCGTTGCGCAGCAGCAGCTCCATGTCCACCGCGTCCGTCGGGCGGGCGTGTTCGCGCAGTTCGATCCGCGACAGCGACAGCAAATCGTCAATCAGCCGCGTCATGCGGTTGGCTTGTTTCAGCATGATGTCCAGGAATTCACCACGCGCCTTCTCATCGTCCTTGGCCGGCCCCTGCAGGGTTTCGATGAACCCCAGCACACTGGCCAAAGGTGTGCGCAGTTCGTGGCTGGCATTGGCGACAAAGTCGGCGCGCATGCGGTCCATTTTCAAACGTTCGGTCTGGTCGTGCAGCGCGATAATCAGCGCCGCGCCGTCGCTGCCTGCCGTCTGCACCGGCACGATCAAGGCCGCGAAGCTGTGTTCCACGGGCGCCGGCAGGGTGAACTGCGCCTCGGTCTTGCGGTTTTGTGTAAGCGCCACGTCCGCGGCCTCCAGGACTTTGGGATCACGGATGACGCTGGCGAGATCGCGCCCCGCCAGGCTGGGTGTGATGCGTTCGATTTCGAACAGCGCGCGCGCCGCGGCGTTGGCGCTGACCACGCGCCGTTTGCGGTCCAGCAGAAAAAAGGGATCGGGCAGGCTATCGAGAATGTCCTGGCGTGACCTTGCCAGCGCATCGGCCTCGTCGCGCCGGTCGGCCCAAAGCTTTCTAAGGGCCGTTAGGCCGCTCAGCAACCGCCGCGCCGTGGCCGATGTTTCCAACAACGGCGCGGGAGCTTCGGGATTGAGCAGCAATTCTTCGGCGTAGCGGATCACGCGGTCGAAATCCGCCAGGCGCGTCAGGACCAGCGCCGCCATGATGAGAAACACGACACCGCAGGAAACAAGCGCGACGGTCCAGCTCAAGCGCCCCACCAGCGCCAGGCCCAGCAGCACCGCCCAGCCGGGAATGCACGGCCCGATGGCCCAGGCCAGCAGGCGGCGCAGGGAGGCGGGCGAAAGCATCACGGGTCTTGGGCTAAAGCAGCTTCGGCGCGCTGGCGTGGGCGGCCATGAGCGCCATTTGCACCAGGTCGGAGACGGTGGCGTTCATCGAAACGATCTGCACCGGTTTCTGCAAGCCGAGCAGCATCGGGCCGATGGATGTGGCCGCGCCGAAATGCTGCACCAGGCGGGTCGAGATGTTCGCCGCGTGCAGACCCGGCATCACCAGCACGTTAGCGGGGCCGGTGAGCTTGCAGAAGGGATAGATTTTGCTGCGGTCGGGATCGAGCGCGGCGTCCACGCTCATCTCGCCGTCGAACTCGAAATTCACCGCCCCCGCTTTGGCGGCGCTTTCCAGGATTTTGGTGGCATCGCGCATGGTTTCGGCGATGGCGCCGGGCGGATTGCCGAAGTTGGAATAGGACAGCAGGGCGACTTTGGGGTCATGGCCCAAGCGGCGCACGGCGGCGGCGCTGGCGACCGCGATCTGCGCGACTTCGTCGGCCGTCGGCCGCTCGTGCACGGCGGTGTCGGCGATAAACAGCGTACGTCCGCGCACCACCACCATCGTCAGGCCGAACACAGGCGAGTCCGTCTGCGTGTCGATGACGCGGCGCACGTCGGTCAAAGCCGAGTGATAGTTGCGGGTGAGCCCGGTGACCACGGTATCGGCATGACCCAAGGCGACCATGCAGGCCGCGAAGATATTGCGATCCTGGCTGACCATGCGTTCGCAATCCCGGTACAGCTGCCCCTGGCGCTGCAGGCGCTTGTAGAGGTAGTCCGTGTAAACCGCGACGTCCGTGGATTCGCGGGCATTGGTGATCGTGATGCCTTCCAAGTCCTCGGGCTTGATGGCGAGCTCGGCCAGTGTCTGTTCGACCTTGCGGCGGCGGGCCACCAGCACCGCTTTCCCATAACCGGAATTGCGGTAGGCGACGGCGGCGCGGATCGAACGCTCTTCCTCGCCTTCCGCGAACACAACAGTCCGGGGTGAGCGCGTCACTTCGGCGGCGATGCTCTGCAGCGTGGCCACCGTGGGATCGCGGCGCGCGGCCAGCTGGCGGCGGTAGGCGTTCATGTCTTCGATGGGCTTGCGCGCCACGCCGCTCTTCATGGCGGCCTCGGCCACGGCGGGCGGCACGGTCGAGATCAGGCGCGGGTCGAAGGGCACCGGAATGATGTACTCGCGGCCATAGCGCAATTTACGCCCGGCGTAAGCCGCGGCCACTTCATCGGGCACGTTCTCGCGCGCCAAATTGGCCAGGGCCTGCGCCGCGGCGATTTTCATGTCTTCGTTGATGGTGCGCGCGCGCACGTCCAACGCCCCGCGGAAAATAAACGGGAAGCCGAGCACGTTGTTGACCTGGTTCGGATAGTCCGACCGGCCCGTGGCGATGATGACGTCGTCGCGCACTTCGGCCACTTCTTCCGGCGTGATTTCCGGGTCCGGGTTGGCCATGGCGAAAATGATCGGGTTCTTGGCCATTTTCTTGACCATCTCGGGCGTGACCGCGCCTTTGACCGACAAGCCTAGGAACGCATCGGCGCCGTCCAGGGCTTCGGCCAGCGTGCGCAGCTTGGTATCCGCGGCGTGGGCGGACTTCCACTGGTTCATGCCTTCCTTGCGCCCCTTGTAGATCACGCCCTTGGAATCGACCATCAGCGCGTTCTCGGGCTTCACGCCCAAGGCCTTGGCCAGTTCCAGGCAGGAGATGGCGGCCGCGCCCGCGCCGTTCACCACCAGCTTCAGCTCGGACATCTTGCGGCCCGTGAGGTCGCAGGCGTTGATCAGGCCCGCCACCGAGATGATGGCCGTGCCATGCTGGTCGTCATGGAACACCGGAATGTCCATGATCTCGCGCAGGCGGCTTTCAATCACGAAGCACTCCGGCGCCTTGATGTCTTCCAGATTAATGCCGCCGAAGCTGGGGCCCAGAAAGCGCACGCAGTTCACGAACTCGTCGACGTCCCGGGTGTCGATCTCAAGGTCGATGCCGTCGACGTCGGCGAAGCGCTTGAACAGTACCGCCTTGCCTTCCATGACGGGCTTGGAGGCCAGCGCGCCGAGGTCGCCGAGACCCAGCACCGCCGTGCCGTTGGAAATGACCGCCACCAGATTGCCCTTGGCGGTGTAGTCGTAGGCCGTGGCGGGATCGCGCGCGATCTCGAGGCAGGGCGCCGCGACGCCGGGCGAATAGGCTAGCGACAGGTCGTGCTGTGTGGTCAGCGGCTTGGTGGGCGTGATTTCGATCTTGCCGGGGCGGCCGTTGGCATGAAAAGCCAGCGCTTCCTGGTCGAAGTTGCGGCGCGCGCGCGGCGCCACCTTCTTAGGGTCAGATTTTGTGGCCTCCGTCTTTTTGGATGCCGATTTGCCGCTCACGATCTTGTTCATTGTCCCTGCTTATACCTTATCACGAGACCGGCGCTGGCCGGCCTACCGCGCGCCGCGCCGGGGTCTCTTTTCGCGATGTCCGGTAACGTCCCCATTGTGCCGCAGGGGAGGCCCCCTGCAAAGCATCGGCTTACAGAAATTACTGAACTTTCACAACATCTTCTCAGTTTTTTCCACAGCTTACATCGGGCGGTGTCGCCGAGGGGGTTGGGCGGACGGGACCGGTGCTATAGGCTGCCCGCGTTTGCGTAATTTTGCGCAAGAAAAGCGGAATAAAATTTCGTGCGGGATGAAACCAGCGACCCCCCGGCCATGACGGCTGAACCTGCGCCCGCAGCCATCGGCGATGTGACCCCCATGATGGCCCAATATCTGGGGGTCAAGGCCGGCTATCCCGATGCCCTGCTGTTCTACCGCATGGGCGATTTTTACGAGCTGTTCTTCGACGACGCGGTCAAGGCCTCGCAGGCCCTCGACATCGCGCTCACCAAACGCGGCAAGCACCAGGGCCATGACATCGCCATGTGCGGCGTGCCGGTGCATTCCCACGAAGCCTATCTCTCCCGTCTGATCCGGCGCGGTTTCAAGGTCGCCGTCTGCGAACAGATGGAAGACCCGGCGGAAGCCAAAAAGCGCGGCGCGAAATCCGTCGTGCGGCGCGATGTGGTGCGCCTCATCACACCCGGCACGCTGACCGAGGACGCGCTGCTCGATTCACGCGCGCACAACTATCTCGCCGCGCTCGCGCAAGTGAAAAGCGATCCGGCGAACGAGTTTGGCCTCGCGTGGCTTGATGTCTCCACCGGCGACTTCCATGTGCAGCCGGTTGCGAAAAGCGGTTTGGGCGCGGCGCTGGCGCGGCTCAACCCCGGCGAGCTTCTGATGTCGGAAAAACTCCTCGCCGACGCCGAGGTGATGGAAGCGCTCGCGCCGTGGAAATCCATCTTGAGTCCCTTGGCCGCGCCGCGCTTTGATTCCGAAAACGCGCGCGCGCGTCTTGAAAAATTGTACGCCGTCGGCACACTTGATGCCTTCGGCGCCTTCAGCCGCGTCGAAACCGCCGCTGCCGGCGCCCTCGTTGATTACGTCGAGCTGACGCAGAAAGGCAAATTACCCCGTTTAGGTACGCCGCAGCGTATCGCCCAAGGCGCGGTCATGGAGATCGACGCCGCCACGCGCCGCAATCTCGAACTCACGATCACGCTCAGCGGCGATAAACGCGGCAGTCTCTTGAGCATCATGGACCGCACCATCACCGGTGCGGGCGCGCGTCTGTTGTCGGCGCGGCTGTCGGCGCCGCTGACCGATCCCGCGGCGATCAATGCGCGCTTCGATGCGGTGGCGTTTTTTGTCAATGCTACGCCGGCGCGCAATGGCGTGCGCGAAGCGCTGGCGGCGTGTCCTGATGTGGAACGCGCGCTTTCGCGCATTGCATTAGGCCGCGGCGGACCGCGTGATCTGGCGTGCGTGCGCGACGGCCTCGCGCAAGGGCCGGTGTTGCGCGCCGCCATCAATAACCTTGCGAAAGGCCTGTTGCCGCCGCCGCCCCAGGTGGCCGCCGATCTAATGGCGTTGGGGCATCACGATGCGCTGGTGGATCGTTTTACGCGCGCATTAGCGCTTGAATTGCCGCTGCTCGCGCGGGACGGCGGTTTTATCGCCGCCGGCTACGACGCCGCACTTGATGAGTTGCGCGCGTTGCGCGACGAAAGCCGCAAACTGATCGCCGGTTTGCAGAACAAGTATGTCGATCTCAGCGGTATCCCGGCCTTGAAAATCCGCCACAACAACGTACTCGGCTATTACATCGAAACCGCCGCCAAGCCCGGCGAAAAGCTGATGGAAGACTCCCGCGCGGGCGGCCCCGCGTCGGTCTTTATTCACCGCCAGAGCATGGCCAACGCCATGCGTTTTTCCACGGTCGAGCTGTCGGAGCTGGAGGATAAAATCCGCTCCGCCGCCGACAAAGCCCTGGCGATGGAACTCAATCTCTTTAGCGATCTCGTCGGCGAAGTTCTGGCGCGTGTACAGGAAATCGCCGCCGCCGCCGCCGGCATGGCGGGTCTTGATGTCTCGTCTGCGTTGGCCCAGCTCGCGGTCGACTCCGACCACGTCCGCCCTGTTGTCGATTCGGGTTCGGCCTTCGAGATTGCCGCCGGGCGGCATCCGGTGGTGGAAAGCGTGCTGAAAACCGAAGGCCGAAGTTTCGTCGCCAACGGCTGCAATCTCAACGACGACGCGACGCATGATGGCCACGGCCGTCTGTGGCTGATCACCGGCCCCAACATGGCGGGTAAAAGTACCTTCCTCCGCCAGAACGCACTTATCGCGCTGATGGCGCAGATGGGCGCCTTTGTGCCCGCAACATCGGCGCACATCGGCGTCATCGACCGCCTGTTCAGCCGCGTGGGCGCCGCCGACGATCTCGCGCGCGGACGTTCGACCTTCATGGTGGAGATGGTGGAGACCGCCGCGATCCTCAACCAAGCCACCGCGCGGTCTTTCGTCATCCTCGACGAAATCGGCCGCGGCACGGCGACTTTCGACGGCCTGTCCATCGCATGGGCGAGCCTTGAGTATCTGCACGACGTCAATAAGTGCCGCGCGCTCTTCGCCACCCACTATCACGAGCTGACCGGGCTCACGGCCCGCCTTGCGCAACTCGCCCCCCACAGCATGCGCGTCAAGGAATGGCAGGGCGACGTTGTGTTCCTGCATGAAGTCGCTCCGGGCGCGGCGGACCGTTCCTATGGCATCCATGTGGGCCGCCTCGCGGGCTTGCCGCCCGCCGTGGTGGCGCGCGCCGAAGAGGTACTGGGGATCCTCGAGAAGGGCGACCAGGCCAGCGCCGCCACCAAACTGGCCGACGACCTGCCGCTGTTCGCGGTCCAAAACCGGCCCACCGCCCATGTCGCCAAAACCGCGGGCCCTTCGCCGGTCGAAACCGCCTTGGCCGACGTGGTGCCCGATACCCTGACGCCCCGGGACGCCCTTGAGACCCTCTACCGCCTAAAAGCGTTAATGACCCGGAAGTCCTGACCAGCCAGGTTTCCCATAGTCTGTTATGATGGCGGACCTCTTGGGAGGAAACGGCCGGGAGGATTCCATATGGCTAAGGAAGAGGTGGCCTATGTTTGAAGTCGATCCTGACAAACCCGATATCCCGGCACTGGCGCGCATCCTCTCCGGCATGGGCATCCTCTGTCTGATCGGCAGCGGTATCTCGGGCATGCTGGCCTTCTCGAAATACGAATGGCTGAACGAGAATTACGCCATGGCCGGAGCCATCGGCGGGTTTTTGCTTGCCCTCGTGTTCATCGGCCAGGCCAAAACCATCGAGCTTTTGGCGGTTGTCAGCGCACGGGTGAAATCGCGTTACGCCATCGATAACTTGTCACGGTCCCTATCCACCGCGGCGCCGGGCGCGCCAAGCATGATGGCTCCGTCCGCCGAGAAAAAACCCGGGATCATCACGCAGCCGGTGAAGGAACGTGTTATCCACGTGCCCGACGAGCAGGCCCGCCAGCAGGGCTTCAAGGTCCGGTAAGCTCACGTTGCGGAAGTTTTTGTGAACGCGATTTTTCAGCCTCGGCAAATCATCGACCGCCGCCAAATCGGCGCGGCGCTCGAAGCCTATGACGGCGCGCGCGACGACGCGAGAAAACGCGCGCACCTGCTGGAAGGCATCAAGGCCGCCTACAAAACCGGATTCGATGTCATCCGCGATCGTTTTGAAAAGGGCAAAGCCAGCGGCGATGAGACCGTGGCCGCTCATAGCTACCTCATGGATCAGGTGATCCGCATCCTGTTCGATGCGGCCACGGCCTACTTCATCCGCCGCGGCGTTCCCACCACCGGCGAGCGCATCAGCATCGTCGCCATCGGCGGTTACGGCCGCGGCGATCTCGCGCCGCTGTCGGATGTCGATCTCCTGTTCGTCCTGCCCTACAAGCCGACGCCGTTCTCCGAGCAGCTCGTGGAGTTCATGCTCTATCTGCTCTGGGACTTGGGCCTCAAGGTCGGCCATGCCGTGCGCTCGGTCGATGAAAACATCAACCAAGCCAAAGCCGATATGACCATTCGCACCACGTTGCTGGATGCGCGTTGGATCTGGGGCGACCAGGAATTGGCCGCCGAGCTGATTTCGCGTTTCAAAAAGGAAGTAAAGCGCGGCACCGCCGCCCAGTTCGTGCGCGCCAAACTGGCCGAACGCGACGAGCGTCACGCCAAACTCGGCGACTCACGCTATCGCCTGGAGCCCAACGTCAAGGAAGACAAGGGCGGTCTGCGCGATCTGCACACGCTGTATTGGATCGCCAAGTACCTCTACGGCGTCTCGGACGTGCGCAAGCTCGCCGACCAGGGCATCATCGACGACGAAGCCGCCACACGCTTCATCAAGGCGCATGACTTTCTGTCGACGGTGCGCTGCCATATCCACTACATCACGGGGCGCACCGACAACCGTCTGACCTTCGACCTGCAGCGCGAAATCGCGCCGCGCTTGGGCTACGTCGACCGCGCCGGCGCCACCGCCGTCGAGCGCTTTATGAAGCATTACTTCCTGGTGGCGCGCGACGTCGGCGATCTGACGCGTATTTTCTGTACCCTTCTGGAAGAAAGCGGGCGCGAGAAATCGCTGTTCCGTTTGCCCGCCGCGCTCAAGCGCAAGCGCGCCATCGATGGCTTCCCCATTGAGGGCGGCCGTATCGGCGTACAGGACGGCGGTGTTTTCACCAAAGACCCTGTGAAACTGCTCGGCATTTTTAAAACCGCGCTGGAACACGGGCTCGATTTTCAGCCGCAGGCTTTGCGCACCATCGCCAATCATGCGCGGCGCGTCGCCAACCTGCGTCAGGATAAGCACGCGAACCAGGTCTTCATGGATATCCTGACCTCGCCCAAGGGCTCCGAGGCGACACTGAGATTGATGAGCGAGTGCGGCATCTTTGGGCGCTTTATCCCCGACTTCGGACGTGTTGTCGCGCAGATGCAGTACGACATGTACCACGTCTATACCACCGACGAGCACACCATCCGTGCGATCGGCATTCTCAACCGCATCGAGCAGGGAAAGCTGAAGGAAGAACTGCCCGTTTCCACGGAAGTGATTCACAAAGTCCAGTCGCGCCGTGCGCTTTATGTGGCGGTGATGCTGCACGACATCGCCAAGGGCCGCGGCGGCGATCACTCGGAGTTGGGTGCGGGGGTCGCGCTGGAGCTTTGTCCGCGCCTCGGCCTTACCGCCGAAGAAACCGAGACCGTCGCGTGGCTGGTGCGCTACCACCTGCTGATGAGCAACACCGCGTTCAAGCGCGATCTCGACGATCCGCAGACCATCGATAAATTCGCTGAAGTCGTGCAATCGCCGGAACGCCTCAAGCTGCTCGTGGTGCTCACGTGCACGGACATTCGCGCCGTCGGGCCGACGGTATGGAACACCTGGAAGGGCACATTGCTGCGCGATCTCTATGAGCGCACCGACGACTATATTCGTGGCGGCCAGGGCTTGGCCGGCCGCGACGCGCGTGTGAACGCCGCCAAAAAAGCCTTGGCGGAGCGCCTTACCGATTGGCCGGTGAAAATGCGTGAGCAGATTTTGGGCCTTGGCTCGCCGGCCTTCTGGCTGTCCAACGACACCGACACGCACGAACGCCTGGCGCATTTCATGCGTGCGGCGGAGGAAGTGGGCGAGAAGATCGCCGTCGACTTCACCATCGACAGCTACCGCGACGCAACCCATATGGTCATCTATACCCCCGACCACGCCG
The DNA here is from genome assembly GCA_019752235.1 of Rhodospirillaceae bacterium. GTDB lineage: Bacteria > Pseudomonadota > Alphaproteobacteria > Rhodospirillales > Rhodospirillaceae > SHVO01. The sequence goes on along the minus strand of JAIEMI010000023.1, from coordinate 2,114 downwards.
GCCTCTTCGCCAAGATCACGGGGGCTTTAGCCTTGGCCGGCGTGTCGGTGGTGGACGCCAACATTCTGACGCTGTCCAACAGCATGGCGCTCGATACCTTCACGCTGCAGGATTTCGAAGGTCACGCCATCCCCGAGAACCGCTTCGCCCGCATCAAGGCGCGCATTGTCTCGGCCCTGGAAGGACGGCTGCGGCTTAATCAGGAATTGCCGAAAGCCGGCTCGCGTCTGCCGACGCGCGTCAAGGCGCTGGAAGTGCCGCCGCGCGTCATTCTTGATAACTCGGCCTCCAAGGTCTGCAGCGTCATCGAGATTAACGGCCACGATCGTCCCGGCTTTCTGTCCGATGTCACCAAGGCCATCACCGACCTGGGCCTGCAAATCTTCTCGGCCCATATCTCGACCTACGGCGAACGGGTGGTCGATGTGTTCTATGTCAAAGACGTTTTCGGCATGAAGATCGAAAACGAAACCAAGATCCGCCAAATCCGCGAAGGCTTGGGCCAGGCCATCGGCGTCAAGGTCGATGCCGTGCACGTCACCCAGGGCGAACGGCGGCAAAAGCCCCGGTCGACCGCCGCCGAGTAGGCGCGCCGAATAGGCCGGTCATTTTTAAGCCGTAAAGACCGCCGAGCGTGCGCGCTGGATTCACAGCCCGCGCCGGATGCGCTACATCTGACCTATGGCCCAGCCACCCGCCCCAACGCCCTCTCCACCAACGCCGTCGCTGTTCCGCGCTTTCGCCACCGTCGGCGGCTATACCATGGTCAGCCGCATCACCGGCTTTGTGCGCGAAATCCTGACGGCCACCTATCTCGGCGCGGGCGCGGTCTCCGATGCCTTTTTTGTCGCCTTTCAGCTCCCTAACCTCTTCCGCAGCCTTTTTGCCGAAGGTGCCTTCTCGGCGGGCTTCGTGCCGATTTTCTCTCAGCGTCTGGAGAAGGAAGGTCCGGCGCGCGCCAAGGCCTTCGCCGACGAAGCCTTCGCCATGCTCACCGTCGTGCTGCTGGTCTTCACCATCGTCATGATCATTTTCATGCCCGCCGTGCTGTACATCATGGCCCCGGGCTTCGGCGAAATCCCGGGTCAGATGGAGCGCACGACCGAGCTGGCGCGTATTGCTTTTCCCTATTTGATGTTTGTCTCGCTCACCATGCTGCAATCGGGTGTGCTCAACGCCATGCATCACTACGCCGTGGCCGCCGCCGCGCCGGTGCTGCTGAACATCACCTTGATCGCAGCTCTTCTGATCGGCGTCAGCGCGGGCGGCGACCGCGCCGCGTTCCTGGCCTGGGGGGTCTTCGCCGCCGGCGTGGTGCAGTTCATCTGGCTCGCCGTCGAGTGCCGGCGCATCGGTATGCGCTTCAAATGGGTACGTCCGCGTTTTACGCCCGATGTGAAGCTGCTCTTGATGCGTATGCTGCCCGTGGCCTTCGGCGCGGGCATCTATCAAATCAATATCCTCGTCAACAAAACCATCGCATCGCTGATGGGCCCCGGGGCGATCTCCTGGATCAACTATGCCGACCGCATCAATTTACTTCCCGTCGGTATCTTCGGCACCGCCATCGGAATCGCGCTTCTGCCGCTGCTGACGCGCCAGATTCAGGCGGGTAATGAGAGCGGCGCCATCGCCAACCAAAACCGCGCCATCGAAGTCAGCCTGTTGCTCACACTCCCCGCCGCCGCCGGGATCGCCATGCTGGCGGGCCCCATGACGTCGGTGGTGTTCGAACACGGCGCCATCACGCCGCAGGATCGCGTCGCCATCGCCGCGGCGCTGTTCGCGTTTTCCTTCGGGTTGCCGGCTTATGTGTTGAACAAGGCTTTGACGCCCTCCTTCTTCGGACGCCACGACACCAAGACGCCGGTGAAGGCATCGGCCGCGGCGCTGATCGTCAATATCGCGATCAATCTGGCTTTGATGCCCTACCTGGGACATGTCGGCATTGCCGTGGGCACGTCGATCTCGGCCTGGCTCAATGCCGGGGTGCTGGCGTTTATCCTCTATCGGCGCGGCCATCTCGTTCCTGATGCCCGCCTGAAAAAGCGCCTGCCGCGCGTCCTCCTGGCGTCCGCTGTGATGACGGCGGCGTTGTGGGGCGGGCTGATGCT
>JAIEMI010000309.1 GCA_019752235.1 Rhodospirillaceae bacterium | reverse complement strand
GCGCGGTCACGCGCCCATTCAGGCGGTCGGCGATGAGGGGGCCCGTAACGGTGCCGGCGACTTCGGCAAAGTCATCGGTGCCGTATTTGCCGCGCACTTCGCCGCTAAACGTGTCGGACGCGCGGCGGCTGGTTTGGTTGTAGAGGCCGCCCGGAGGCGCGTTGCCGTACAGTGTGGACGCAGGGCCCTTCAAGACGTCAACGGTATCGAAGCCGTAAAGATCGGCGCCGACACTGTAGATTGTCGTGCTGATAGGCGCCGGCAAACCGTCGATGTACTGCTTCGGCGTGAAGCCGCGCACCGTAAAGAAGTCGAACCGCAGGTCGGGGCCGTAATTCTCGCCAGCGACGCCGGCGGTGTAGCGCACGGCTTGCTGAGCATCGGTGAAGTTTAGAAGGTCGATCTGGTCGCGCGTGATGACCGACACGGACTGCGGCGTTTCAATCAAAGGCATCGACGACTTGTTGGCGGTCAGGCTGCCGTTCGCCACATAGTTCTTGGCGGTGACGACGATGTATTGCACGCCGTCGATCTCGCTTTGGGTTGTTTCAACCGCCTCGCTCGACTGTTGCGCCAGCGCGCTGCCTGCCGCCACCGACAGCAGCAGAGTGCTGGTCAAAAGGGCGGTCTTCAGACGCGCCGTGGATTCTTTTTTGAGCTGAATAGCCATGCTGTACCCCTATTGCCCCGAAATGTTCGTAAGCAACCGGAAGGCCCGGTTTGCATACCTGTAATAAATTTATCAGGTCGCGGCGCACCCGGTTCTCGGGTTCGGGTCTGTTACTATTGTGTTTCGGCCATCGGTAAATTGTGTGACAGAAATGCCACGCCTGCCTATGTTGGCCTCCGATTTCGCTATTTATTTTTGGCCCAAACGAGACAGGGACAGACCCATCCGGAAGAGAGCCCTGCGACAACTCAGCATATGGTCATCGGCGGTGAGGCAGACGCCCGAAATCATAGGGCGCAGAATTCCGCGACTTAAGACATGAACACATCTTTGACCGACCCACGCGATGACGTCGATCCGGACATCCGCCGGTTTATCCAAATTACGTCAGCCGACTACGCCGCTTTCTCGGCCACCAGCGGGACGGGCAACGCCGCGCTCCGTGAAGTCGCCTTGCGGGTGCGCGAGCGGTGGCGGGCCGGTGGACCTAAAATGGCGGCCAGCATCGACCTGACCGTGGGTGCGCGCAATGTCCGCATCCGTATTCATCGTCCGTCGGATCGCGAGAACCTTCCCACCCTGGTTTATCTTCACGGCGGCGGCTGGACGCTCTTCAGCATCGACACGCACGACCGGCTAATGCGGGAGTACGCCGCGCGCGCAGGCTGCGCCGTGCTCGGCATCGACTACAGCCTGTCGCCCGAGGTGCGCTTTCCCCATGCGCTTGATGAAATCGCCGACGTCCTGGCGTGGCTGTCCAGCGCTGAACAAACAGCCGGCCTTTCGCGGGACATTTTCGCGCTCGGAGGGGATTCAGCCGGCGCCAATCTCGCCATTTCAACGGCGCTGCGGCGCGTCGGGCGTGCCGCCCAACCGCGCGCCTTGCTGCTGAACTACGGCGCTTTCGATACCGAGCACCGCCCGTCGCACCGGCGGTACGACGGCGACCGCTACATGTTGACGGCCGCGGAAATGGACGGTTTCTGGGCGAACTATGTCGGCAATAGCGGCCGGACGGAGGATGTCCTGGCGCGTCCGCTCTTGGCCTCGCTCAAGGGCTTGCCGCCGGTATTCCTGTGCATTCCGGAATGCGACATACTTGTGGACGAGAACCTGGAAATGGCCCGACGCCTCACCGAGGCGGGCGTGGAAGTGGACTCTCATATGTACAAAGGCGCGACACACAGTTTCCTGGAAGCGGTGAGCATATCCCCCCTGGCGGACCTGGCGCTTGAGGAGGCCTCGCGCTGGCTGCAACAGAGGATTGGCGCGTGACGGAGCTTTTCCAGGCCGATGACGCCGCGCTTGCCGAACTGATCGCGCAGCACCCCCTCGCGTGGATCGTCGCCAAAAGCGCGCCCGAGTCCGCCGCGTTGATGCCCATGCTGCTGGAGACCGATGCCGCCGGGCGGCCCGTCGCGCTCCTGGGTCATCTGCCGAAGGCGCATCCCATCGTCGGCGCGCTCACGCAAACCCCGCGTGCGCTCTTCCTGTTTCTGGGGCCCAACGCCTATATCAGCCCGGAATGGTTAAGCAATAAAGACTGGGGACCGACGTGGAATTTTGCTACGGCGCAAATCACGGCGGACATTGCTTTCGATGACGCGTTGACGGACGAAGCGTTGAGCAAGCTCGTCGCGCATATGGAAAAAGGTCGCCCATCGCCCTGGACCATCGACAGCCTGGGGCCACGCTACGAAAGTCTGCGTGGCCGGGTGATCGGCTTTCGGGCGACGATCAAGCAGGTCAGCCCGCGGTTCAAACTGGGACAGGACGAAAAGCCCACGGTCTTCGCGGAAATCCTGCGCGGGCTTGGCGATCATCCCCTCGCCCGGTGGATGCGTCGCTTCGCCGGAAAATAGCGGCGCTACTCCGCGGCGGCGAGCGCCGTCGCCCGCATGCGCGAGTGGCGGTGACCATAGGTCAGGTAAATCACTGCGCCGAGAATAATGTAAATCATCAAAATGGCGCTGGGAATCCACTCCCCCGCCAAGGCCTTGCCGATGATGTCGGCGATCACCGGCCCCATCATCGTGATACAAGCGAGGATGGCGAGCGTAGGGATCGTGCCGATCCAAACGCCGCGAATGCGGATGCCGCCCAAGGGCACACGGAACGGGCGCGGCAACTCGGGATGCGATGTGCGCAGCCACATGACGCTGACGGCGACCGTAATAAAGACAATGGCCGTGCCCAGGCTCACCAGATCGGCGAGCAGCGTGATCGGCAGCAGCGCGGCGGCGATGGCGGAGATCGCGGCGATGACGATGGTGGCGAACGCCGGCGTACTGAACCGCGGATGAATGCCCGCGAAAGCGCGCGGCAGAAGACCGTCGTTGGCCATGGCGAAACAAACCCGCGACTGGCCGTAGGTATTGACCAGCAGCACCGAGCCCAGCCCCGTCAACGCGCCGACTTTCACCATCAGCGCGACAATCGGAATGCCGATGGCGGAAATCGCCACGGCGATGGGATCGGCGACGTCCAGCGCGCGATAAGACACGAGGCCGGTCATCACCAATGCGACCGCGGCGTAAACGACCGTGCTGACGGCAAGCGCGCCGAGAATGCCGATGGGAATATCCTGCTGCGGCTTGCGCGCCTCCGATGCCGCCGTCGCCACGGCCTCGAAACCCAGATAGGCAAAGAACAGGATCGATGCCGCGCGAAAGATGCCGGGCACGCCGTAACGGAATCCGCCTTCGTTCTCAGGCACGAAGGGCAGCCAATTGTCGGTGTTCACATGCGACAGGCCGAAGGCGACAAAGCCCAGCAGCACCGCGACTTTCACAACAACGAGAAACATGTTCACGGCGGCGGAATGCTTGATGCCGCGGATCAGCACCGCCGTGACAACCGCGAGGCTCGCCGCCGCGAGCAGATTGATCGAAGGCCCCGTGATGAACGTCACGCCGCCCGGCACCGTTTCCGCCCGCACAAGGGATGTCGCCAGCGCGGCCGGCACGTGAATGCCGAAATCGGCCAGCAGGCTCTGCAGATAGCCTGAGAAGCCCACCGCCAGCGCCGCACCGGCGAGCCCGAATTCCAGCATAAGCATCCAGCCCATGCCCCAGGCGATCACCTCGCCCAGCGCGGCATACGCATACGTATAAGACGCGCCCGAGACGGGCAGCACAGACGAGAGTTCGGCGTAGCAGAGACCGATCAGCGCGCAAGCCACGCCGGCCATGGCGAAAGACAGCACCACGGCGGGCCCGGCGTAATTGGCGGCGGCGGTGCCCGTCATCACGTAAACGCCGGCGCCGATAATGCAACCGACACCAATGAACACGAGTTGTAGCGGCCCCAGCGTGCGACGCATGCCCGTCGTCGAGGCGTCGTGGCGTACTGAATCCAACGATTTGCGAATGAACAGCCCGGTGCCGGGAGCAGCCATCATCGTCCCCTTTACGCGGTGAGCGTCGAGATGAAGCCTATACGCTCTAAAACCGCGTGCGCTGGCGCGAGGACGCTTTTATGTCGCGAACGGGCCAATTCGTTCTAGCGACCACCTCCTCCGAAGCCTGATCGATAGCGTTACGGAGGAAACAACAAAGGAAGGGTGGACGCTGAAAATAAAAGGCGAGGTCGACCGTATGGTCAACCTCGCCGAAGGAAAAACCGAACAAAATCAATGTTCGGTAAAGGTGGTTGCGGGGGCTGGATTTGTCTCTAACCTTACTGCGCCTGCGGTGACTATTACACTCCGGGAGGCGCGCCTACCCCGGCATTGGACCGCTGTATAATAGAGATAGAACCTTAAGTACAGGAGCGGGATATGCCTGAAAGACCTAAAACGATTAGACCGGTGATAACCACGTTGGCCGAGTGGGCGGTAGACGATGCCTTAGCGCTTCAGGAAAAACACCCTGAGGCTGCTAAAAGGCGCCGACTGCCAGTCGCTCACTACAAGTCAAAATTATCCGAAGAGGCTCCAAAAACCGCACCTAAAAAATCGAAATCTCAATACAAATCAAAGACCTAACGAAGGTCATTTCTTTCGATTCGAACAGTCCCACGCGCGGGAGGCAGCCATGGTCCGAGCCAAAATGGAAGATGACAACTTTCGGCAGAGAGTACTGCGAGAGTTCGAATGCGCTTCGGCCGGGATTCTTAAGGGAAATACCTATTTTGATCAGTTGCTAATCTGGACACGTGAGCGCATCCCGTCGGAGGTATTCAAAAAGGTCGCCAAGCTAGCGGGCAAATTTCATCCGCACCGAGCGAAACCTGAAAATAAATTCCACATGAAACGGCTGGGCTGGACGTGGGCTTATCGGCTTTACCAGCCTTCCATGGAAGCCTTGCAAACCCTCGCCGACGGGCTAGAGGGCGGGACACTTATCAATTATCTCGAAATCAGTATTGAAATAGAGATGCAAGGCGCGGAGGCAAAATGCGCGCTTACTTCATTTCTTGAGCGCCATATTTGGCAAGGCCACCGTTCTCCTGGCCCCCTACCTGTAGAATATCAGGGGACGGTTTACACCAGCGCCCGAGATTCACGGAACAACATCGTTATGTATGCTGATCGGCCATCAAAGATCAGCGGCCACAAAGAATGCATCAAGCTTGAATATCGAGTACGCGAGAGCCGTGGCTGCGCGCTTAAAGGGGTAAAGACCCTCGCGGACCTGATAAACTTTGACCACAAAACCTTCTGGTCTAAACAACTCAGGCTTGGCGCTGTCGATTTAAACCGGCTGGAATTGGCTCTTCGGAACAGTTCACGACCAATCAAACTACGGAAGTTGCCAAAGCTATATCGGCCTTTCCCTAAAGCTAATTTTCTCTGCAATATCGCAATCGCTCGCGCATGGGCGGATGGCGGCCCAGGCAGCGATTCGCGCATGCGCACAAATGGCTCCGCTCGTATGTTTCAAGACGTTAAAGCTGCTTGGCCTCACCTCAGTAAGCTGCATCGCTCAATCGCTCCCCTCCAGCGCTATATGGTGCGGATTCCAAACGGAGGGCTCCTGGCGCGGGTGATTACCTAGCTGTAGCCTACATACCCGGAAATTTTTTGTTTAAATACAACACCTCTACTGTTGAGAATCACTACCCAAGGCGCATTCGTGTTGCACCATGTTTCTCGCTGCTTACACTCATGGACTGGAAGATAGCTTTTTTGATATCTCAGACAACTCGTCGAGGTGACGTTTCGATAACTTCTCGGAATCGGAATCAATTAGGTACTTGATAACCGCAATCACGCGCGTAATTTCTTTCGGGCTTAAAGCTTTCACCAGAAGTGGCATATTGGACAGCAACACCAACTGATAGATCACAACGAATACAAAAAGTGCTGCAAGAAAAAATGCAACGACCACGGCAAACTCCGCCGCTGCACCATGCTTCTGCAGCCACGACACAAGACCGAAGACTTCTATTGTTTTTCGGTTCAAGTAAGTGATCGGAACTTTAGTATTGCCATGTAGCACGCGCACGTCTGGTCGAGACAGCAGCGGTCCATATCCAGCAGATAACGCATAGAGCGTAACAGTCTCTTCGGGGTTAACTGGTTCTACTGTGAGGGATTTGCGGACATCAGACTTGCTTTGGTCAATTATGCTGGTCGCCTCGCCCACGCGATATAAAGAGAGGAAAAGAGAGTCCGCGATTTCAATCTCCAGGGACGAGCTTTTTACGTGCAAGTCATTTGATATGCGTAATCTGTAAAAGTTCAAGCTTCTATGCTCCGCGGCCTTAGCCACATTTATCAGGGCCCTGGATACACCTGCTTTTTCCAAGCTAGGGCCCAACTGTTGCAGCGCCTCCGCGTCTATACGGGTTACTCCAACCGGGAGGTCGATCACTTCCACCACAGCGGTGACCCCTTCCGAAGCGTCGGGGGCCTGTTGCATATAAACGGTTGTCGCCGCACCGATAATCGCGGCGGCAATTGCGATCAACGCTGACGTCAAATGATTACGCATCTTGCCTCATTGAACAAAACCACGAGTCATTCTAGCTCCCCCTTTACGGGAAGGCGACAAAATCATACCTTTTCACGCGAGCTACCAGCTCGGCCTGTCCTTGCGGGAGACGCACTAAGCGCGGCATTTAAAGGGACCATATGCGCTCGTTATTTTTTATTGCTGCATTTTCCGCGACCTGTGGCCCTGCCGCAGCAAAGGAGGAGCCATCAGTCGAAGCCCTCCAAATGATTTCCGATATGACCCGGCTCAGTTCTATCCAGATAAAGTGCGATCCTGAGGGGACTGAGGGACCCGGAATGGCACTTCTTACTGGGCTGGTATTATTCGGCGGAGAAAAGGACTGGACAACTAGCGGGTATAAAAAGGCTCGACTCAATAGGGAGATTGCTGAGCTTGAAGTGAAGACCAACTATTCTTGCCAGAACTGGAAAAGTGACGTTGGCGCATTACAAAAGAAGTTGGGTATGGGCGAAAAAGAGCTAACTGATCAACAGCGCCTGCAGCTCTTAAAAGATCAACGGAGCAGATTGGATAAGAAGCCTTAGCTGAGCCACATAAGGTAGCTAATTGGTTAGTTGTGCTACGCCGACAAGCAAGAGTATCACCATAGCTACTTTGAAACCGGGCGCGTCTTTTTTGAAGTATCTTATCAAAGCTGTGAACAACAGCGCGCCAACCATCAGCCCTATTGCATAGCCACCGGTTGTTGAAATCACGTCGGGCATGCCAAATGGCCCTTCATGCAACTGGATGACATACGACACTGCCAGCGCGGTAAAAATAAATATGATCCAGTCATTTCTTGTAAAACTTGTCATAAGCACCTCAGATCCGCCGCTCGTATCGCGGCAGGTATAGTTTAAGCATGCCCTCCAAAAAATTGGCGGCACTCTTTTCGTCCCATGCAGGTGGGGAGAGCGGAAATGCAGATTTCAATACGTCCACGTATTCCCCGCTAACCGTCCACATCGCCTCGCCGGACTGCCCCTCCACGCCCCCGTATTCTATGATCTTCTTTTTCTTCAAGCTTACCACCGACGGCATTTTGGACGGCAGTTCCTGCATACGCCCAAGTACTACCATGCAATCTAAAACCACCTTGTCGTCCTTGCACAGCTTGCTCAATACAGCCCGCTTTTCAGCAAAGCTTTTGCGCGCGTGGTTCCATCGATGTAACTGGCGCTTAAAAGCAATTGCTATCTGATAAGTAGCGACAGCTCCCCCTAGCAATACTGAGGCTAATAGCGTGTCGTGGATTGTGTGCTTGTGTTGCGATGTCCAGGCATCATAAGGCAATACTAGGCCTGCCAGCCCAAAGAGCAGGAGAACCCAGCCATACTTAACGCCAACCTCTAGCAGCCGTGCGAAATCAGGCATGGTGGTCCCCGCCCCAATCACGGGGACAGCGTAGCCCAACGACGACGGTGTCAACCAGCCCTAGTATTTGGCCGAGACCGTAGATTGCCCTTGGAATATTTGCTGTTCGTCGCGCCCATCATCAAGAGCGCCATTAAACCACTTGAGCCCACTAGGACTGTGGCTGGGAACACCGCAACATCGTAATGGGGGGCGGACCATTTTGCCCCCCGGCTTACACGGTCCCTATAACAGTATCTGTGCAGGGGTACTTTCCTAAAGTCGCATTGCGGGCGAGTAGCCGTACGTCGACATGCAGTCGCGCATGGCTGTTTGATATTTGAATCCAACTTGCGGCGCTGCGTCATCTACCCCCACTGACTTCCGGCAACGCATAAATGCATCGTCCTTAGCCAAGACCGGAGGAGAGGTAGTGCTCCGACCAAAATCGTACTCAGTAACAACTGGCACGCACGCCGACAGCAAGAACGGCACCGCGAACACTAGAGACTTTCTTATCGACATATTTTCTCTCTGATATGAGTTACGGCTCGACGTGGCCGACGGCGAATAGCTACTAAATGTCACTCATAGCATGTAGCCCAATAAGTGACAATTTTGCTTCATGCCGGTATGGATATTCGCAAGCGGTTTGGCATGAATGTGCGCCAGGCACGGCAGTCAAAACGCCTGTCCCAGGAGCAATTAGGCTTCGACGCGAACTCAAACCGCACCTACGTTAGCGATGTTGAGCGTGCAGTGCGTAACCCCACCATCACGATCGTGGCTCGGTTTGCAAAGGCGCTCGGCGTGTCGCCCGGCTACCTACTGGATGCCGATCCGAACGCCAAAAATAAGCCGAAGCGGTAAAAACGATTCTGTGCCAACAGGTTAGGTAAAGCGCGGCGTTGCAAGCACCCGCTACGCACCCCGCCATGGACCCCGTTTGCGCTTCGGCAGCCCGCCAAGCAAACCGCTAACAACCCAGCACCGCTCCGAAACGGGCTATTAGGAAGCCCCTCAGCGGGGGTGAGCCTGCTTTGGCTACCCCAGCGGCCTTAAACCGCCATTGCTTCTCAGCGGATCGCTTTGGCCGTCCTAGCTGGGGTTAATACACCTAACCCAATTTTACCAAGCATTTACAATAGCTTAAGTAGGCAGCGCGCGTTAAACCGACCTCCATTGCCAAAAAAATGTATTTGAAACAAAGGGATAGGCCACCAGCGCTTTGGATCGCAAAAAGCGATCAAAAGCTTGTTGCGGTCGCCAGAGCTATTTAGCTAGTTTTCTATATTGCTAGCAAGCGAGGGGATTCAAATGGTGAAAAGCAAAAAGCACAACGTGGATCGCAGCATTCAGCTTAATGCTCGCGTTCCTGCAAAATTAGTACAGCACTTGCGCATCGTGCTGGCGGCCGATGATTTGACTTATCAAGAATGGCTCGAAACGCGCATCAAGCAATACGTCGAGCGGCGCACTTTGTCGCGGGGACTCATCGAGGCTCCGAAATGAAAGCTGTAATCTATGCGCGGTACTCAAGCGACAAGCAAAGCGCCGCGTCTATCGACGACCAAGTACGAAATTGCAAAGGCCGGATCAAATCCGAGGGGTGGGAAAGCGGAGAGATTTATTTCGACAAAGCTATTAGCGGTGCGAAGAAGGACAGACCGGCCTACCAGCGCATGCTGCGAGACGCAGCGGCGAAGCTATTTGATGTTTTAGTTATCGACGATCTGTCACGCCTTAGCCGAGATGACGTTGAAACGAAGACAACGATTAAACGCCTCAGGTTTTGGAAAATTCGCATTATCGGCCACAGTGATGGCTTCGATTCCTTCAGCGAGAACCACAAGCTGGTCGCCGGCGTTCGCGGAATTATGAACGATGCCTACCTAGACGATCTCCGCGCCAAAACCCATCGAGGACTAAAAGGCAAGGCACTGAATGGGAACAATACTGGCGGTCGCGCCTACGGCTATCGGCATGTGCCCAAAGTGGACAAGACCGAAACCGACAGCTACGGGCGTCCTAAAATCCTATCCGTCAGCCGTGAAGTAGATGCCGAACAAAAAAAGGTGGTTCGGTGCATCTTCGAGTGGTTTGCCGAAGGGAGGGGTTACAAAGAAATTGCGCGTCGCTTGAACAAGGAAGGCATTCCATCGCTGAGAGGGAAGCCGTGGGGCGCTTCAACGATCCGGCCTATGCTCCACAATGAAACCTACATTGGCCGCGTAGTGTGGAATCGCCGCGAGTGGGTACGTGACCCCGACACCGACAAAAGGCTCTACCGTCTCAACGCGGAAACAGAGTGGGTCGTGACCGAACAGCCACAGCTTAGGATTATCGACGATAGACTGTGGGCCAAAGTTAAGCTGCGTCGCGAACAGCTTATGACAGCTCACCGTGAGCATCAAAAAACCTGCGGAGCAAACACCCGGCCTGGCAAAACACCGACGTACTTGTTATCCGGAATCTTAAAATGTGGCGCTTGCGGAGCCGACTACATCAAGGCGAACAAAACACACTATCGCTGCTCGGCTCACGTTAACCGGGGAAAAGAGATCTGCAGTAACGGCGTATCAGTACGCAAGGATGTTGCTGAAGCCTCGGTTCTACATGCACTCAAAACGGATCTATTCGAAGAAAACAGCTTTTCTGATTTCAAAAAGGAAGTCCGGCGCGTTCTCAATGAGCGCATTAGACATCGGAACACTGATCATCACGATCTAAAGCGGCAGATCGCATCTCGGGAAACCGAAATCACCAACATTCTAAATTTTGTAAAACAAGGGAACGCACCGGCCAGCCTCCTCGCCGAGTTACACCAAGCAGAGACCGACCGAGAAAAACTACGTGCAGCCCTAGAAACTCACATTCCCAGCATAGACGCTGTGGAAGATTTACTTTCCGATGCGCTCGGTCGGTATGCCGTAATGGCCTATGACTTAGAGAGCTTCGCAGCAAGAGATGTGAGCAAAGCCCGCAATATGATCGCGGCCCTTGTCGGGGGACGTATCACGTTGCACGCCACGGCAGGCGGGGGCCTACAAGCTGAGTTGCAGGGCAGCTATGACGGCCTAATTGAGCTGGTAAAAGAAAACCCCGGCGGTAAGGCCAGGGTTTCTAAGTTAGGAATGGTTGCGGGGGCTGGATTTGAACCAACGACCTTCAGGTTATGAGCCTGACGAGCTACCAGACTGCTCCACCCCGCGTCATTGATATATAAGGGTTTTTTTAGCCTCTCTGCGGATCGGCGTCAACCATGTGCCTTCCATGTGACATGCAGAATCCGCAGACGGGGTTTACAGCATTTCCCACAAAAGAACACACGATTTCATTTGTTCCGGTCATTACGTCGGATTCCGCGCCTGTCATTTAGCCTGCTGGGGATAGAAACTGCCGCGTTCGCCGAGGAATTTCTTGAAGTCCGCCGATGGCTTTATAGAGGGTCCGCTCATAAGCGCAATGACGAAGGAAATGGTCGCCAGGCCGCCCAGAAGGGTTCGGACGCTATGAAGCCGGCCCCACTTTTGGAGGAGGTGCCGACTGCTCATCCCTGCCTGCTCCATAGGCAACGCCAACAATTGATCGTTCGTTGGCCTTATAACGAAGAGAGTCCATGGCCAAGGAAGTGCCGCGAGGATGGCTCCGATTAGGAATGCAGGGTGGTCAAACTGCAACCAAGCCGCGATTCCCAGACCGGCCGTAAGTAGAGCGATCCCGCCCTGCATAATGGCCCCTCGCTTGTAAGCTGGCTTCCACTCCGCGAGGGCGGTTTGGTCGTCCAACTCACCCCGGGCCGCATGTTCTACAAAGAGGACGTAGACAGCTGCTCCGAAGAAGACCGCGGCGCTGACAGCCGCCAAAACCCCTAAGGTCATTTTGTCCTCCTTTTGCTTGCCCCCCTTAATTCCTTAACGGCTTCTTCGGCACTCGCGCCGCCACGTCGCCGACTTATTCCTTTTCCTGTGCCCTTTCCCGATGTGGGGCCTTGCCGACGTCCACCTTACGAGTCTTCTCACGACGGCTTTCATTTGTCGCTCTGCCGTTCCTGAAGAACTTCCCTCTCACGCCACCGGACCAATTTGTGATCTCAGGGACGTCGGTAAGATCAATGTCTTCGTTTTCCATACCGACCACCTCGGAAATGGCTGGACCGCTAAGACGCCAGCTCTTGTGCGATCTGATCCATAGCGAGCTTGTGATCGTCATCTTCAAACAGGTGACCGTAACGATCCATCGTAACCTGTAAGCTCGAGTGGCCGGCGAAGGTCTGCACAGTTTTGGGATTGAGCTTTGCAGCAATCCACATCGAGATGCCGAAGTGCCGGAGCGCATGCCAATTGAAGTACGGAACCTTTATGTGCTTTTCCGAATCTTCTGCGTGCAATCGATCCAATTCTTCAAAGAGCGGCAGGTACTCGCGCTTCACCATATTATCATGGGATTCATATTCGCCGAGTTTGTTGGGGAAGACCAAGTCGTCTGGCTTATTGAACTTAGACTTCAACTTCCGCTCTTTGAGAGCAACGATCACGGCTTGACCCAGCGGTATGACGCGGATGCCGGCCGCGGTCTTCGTCGTATCCTCTTCGCGGAATGCATCGACGCGTGTCTCAATACGAACTTCTGCCGCATCGAAATTGAAATGGCGCCAACGCAACGCATGGTACTCACCCGCGCGCACGGCGGTCGAACTCGCGACGAGAAGCTCAGTCCGAAATTCCCCGGCGATATCCAGCAAAGCTTTCATAGCTCGCCGTGTCGGCGGCACAATTTTCTTGGCGCCCTCGTCTCGCGGCCCGATGACCTCAACGTCTTCCGCGACATTGATGGACAACAAGTCCTTGCCAATCGCAAACTTAAGCATGCATTGGAGCGTCGCCAGGATCTTTCGAGTTGTTACGACGCCAACACCCAGCTTGCGGAGGCGGTCTCGAAAGTCATTCACGCCGCCTTCCGTTAGAGCTCCGGCCTTAACATGTGCCAGTCCGTCGCTTGGGCTAAGAATAGTAACCAATCGCGATGGGCGACGTTTGCCGTTATGCCGATCAGGATTTGGACAGATATAGTTATTAATGTGTCCGTCATAAACACGGAACATCTTTTCAGTCATCCGTTCTTTACGTTCTTTCCGCTCCTTGCAGTGCGCAAGAAAGCTCTCCGCAATTTCTCCAACCAATACCTTCATCGCGTCGGGGCGATAGATGCCGTTCTGAAGCTTGCCTTCGATTTCTACGCGGTAAGCATCAGCAAATTTTTTGGTTGTAAACTGCTTGCGTTCACGGTTGCCGTATTGATCGACGTAGTCAACGCTCCAACCGGTTTTCGTTACGCCATTTGCGACCCAAGTACGTTTTCGAACAGTTGCCATTTCACGTTCTGCCAGAGCTGCTTATGAAGCAAGTGTGTCGCATTTCTCTAACGCTGGGAATCCCCCTGGACGGTCCCCAAGCATTTAGCGTCTAACGCATTGAAATAAGAGGCGAGCGCCGTCTTCCGACAAACCACGCCCAACCCCGGCACTTTGTGAAACGGCAACTCTCCCTTGCCAGCCAGATGATATACACGTCGCCGATTCCAGCGCCCGTTTGTTGTTTTCCAATTCAAAGCCTTAGCAATCGCCTCTGCGCCAACGAGAAGATCGTCGGAAAGATTGCCGTCCGCAGCGGTCGTAGTGACGCCGATCAGTTCCCCAAGGCGCGACTCCTCATGCTCTGGCTTACTGCGGACTCTCGCGAAGGTTCGTCGTGTTTGGGGTTCCATATTTCTGGCCCTCTCACCTGAAAGGAGACAATCAAAACCTACTTGAGAGCCCAGCGTCGTGAGCGCCGAAACCTCAATGCAATAACGTCATCCTGCGGATCTTCCCCAGACGCATTGAGATCGACTGTTCGAGAAAATGCTTGTCCAGTTATCATCCACGACTGACCTTTCCCGTTGTCAAATCAACAACGCTTCCATCCTTCAAGCGCGCGCCCAACACTACGTCGCGTACACGATAGCGATTACTGTTTCCGCGAATGCGATAGAAATCGTCGTCCTCAATACTCACGTCGAACCACTGATTGGGCGGAGTTTGGCCCCAATATTGGCTGCCGCGCTTGATGCGAGCTACGAGTTGCTGACCAATCAACGGTCATCTCCAGCCGTGTTAACGATATAAGCGTGGTCGATAACCGCTCGCTCACTCGGCGGAATATTCCTACTCTGCGTGCTTATCTTTGCCTTCGGCCGCTTGGCGCCGGTTCCAAATCATTTCTGCAGACTTCCCATCATCAGACGTGAAAAGTGCTGCGCTCAGAGGCTCCATGAGGCTCGGATCGTCGAGTCGAACACGGAAATAGTCTTTAGGCTTGTTACCACCTGATCGCGCCTTCCATGCGTCACCAACCCGCGACGATCCCGCGAAGATTCGAAACGCCGGCGCCTTATCGCTCGCGCGATTCTCGTTCGGCACAAACTTCACTCTAGTATTGATGGTCAAGGTTCGGATGGTGCCGGTCCAGCCTCCATCCCTAGCTGGTGTAAGTACGGCGATCACAGACATGGTGGTTCTCCTTTTTTAAGTTCCGCTATGACATACTCGTTGCGTGAGCCGTACGGCGCGAAGCAGGTTGCGTTCGCGCAGACGTGGACTCTCCGCCGCCCTTTTGTTTTGCCTTTTTTGCTTTAGTGAAGCTGCGGTCACTTCGTAAGAAGTCCTGCAGCATATACGGGATCAGCTCACTCACCGGCTCGACCTCCGACTGATACGCTTCGCTGTAGGCTTCCGCGTAAGCTTGGAGGTCCCGATTCAGTTCTGGACTAACTGTGACTGTGATCTTGACCGGTGTGCGATCGGGGAGTTTTGCGAGTTTGAGTTCCGGCATGGCTGTTACCCTTTATATGGACGTAATAGCAAATCCTTATGAACCACAACTCGCAGAGGCATCCCTTGCCTTATGGTTATCGTTGGCTGGATGTTGAGGTTCTTCTCCGTAATCCGTTGACCGGCGCGGTTGACACTTTGCTGCGTTGACATTTCGATGGCTCGGACAAGATCACTGTCGCGATCCCCAAAACTCAGCTCAGTGCCAACACCCAATAGGGTAGAAAGCATCACGCCTTTAAGAAGACGCCATGTGTGGAAGTCTACTTTGTCAGCCAGGCCCGCATATCCAGACGCATCGGTGGCTGGAAGATTTTCGATTTGAACGGATGAGCCGTCTGGAAGAACAATGCGTTGCCAAACTAATAAGGCGCGACTTTGGCCGAACGCGACAACGCTATCGTACGAGCCTATGAGCCGCGCGCCCTGAGGGATAAGCAGATATTTGCCCGAGACCGTATCATAAACGTTCTCGGTCACCTGCGCGACAACAAGCCCCGGCAAGTCCGAGTTGATACCCGTGATCAAACTCGCAGCAATAATACTGCCTGCCATGACCTGGAATGGCGACACTGCGTCTTGAAGCGGATAAGGATTGTAGATGCTGCGTTGCGCCGGTTGATTGATAAAGTCCGCTTTGCGCTGTTGATTGTTCTGGTCGCGATCGGGGTCGAGGAACAACCGGCCAGTATCCGCCGCGGCCATCGCGCCTGAGGCATGGCTGCCGTCATGCGATCCACTGGTAGTCGATTGTGCCCGGCTTTGCGAAAGCGGAAAGAACACGCTGGCTTCCCGCGCCTGGCGCGCCTGCTGGGCAAGCCGTAAACGCTCGGCCCGTGCGTCATTTTCCGCGTCGCTGGGGTGAAATGAGGAAGCCGTTGAATCGATACCGTAGTCCCTCTCGGCAGCGAGAATAGGTCTGCCGAGATCGCCGGCCATAGGTGGGCCAAGTTCTGGTTTTGGCACGGCCTCGATTTCGTCATATGACGCTGCCATGGCCTTGAAACCTTCCGCCATCGGCTTGTTTTCAGTGTTAAAGGTCTCCTCAGCGTATGCCTTTAACTTAGCGGCCGGTGTTTTCAGGGCTACAGCCATCACTCCGAACACCACGATCAGACCGACGGCCACAGTTCCTATGAATAGACCCCGTTTGAATCGTAGGACGCGCCTCGGCGTCCCGCGAAGGACAAGCGTTTCGGGTCTCACTTTTCCCGACTGCGCTTTTTGATCGTCCGCTTGATTTTTTTGCTCGTCAGCCACCTGCGTTCTCCCAACGGGTATCGGAGGCAACGGTGTCCGTCCGACTAATGCGAACAACATGTTGGGGTTTATGGCCGAGGCGGAGCTCGGCTGCTGCGAAGAGCCGATCCACGATGTAGTAGTTTCCGCGGACACGGTAATTCACGAGCTCGCTATTGCCTTGAGGGCCGACGACGAAGAGTGGCGGCGCCTCCCCTTGATCGATCCTAGCGGGGAACTCGATAAATACCTTGGAACCATCGTCGAAAGCCCGGACCGGTTTCCACGGCGGATTGTCGCCGTTGATGGCATAACGGAACTTGAGGTTCTCGAGCGAAACCTGAGCGTCCACAGTTTGCCTACCCTCCTCAAGCTTTCGCTTAGCTGATGCAAGAGCGTCTTGCGGATAGGTCCAGGAGACAACTGCCATTGCTGTGTTAGTGGTGCTGTCGAGCTGCAGGTGATAACTGCGCCGATCAGTGGTAATGACCAAATTCGTGCGCAAATCGGGCGCGAACGGCTTCACGAGGATATGGACCCTTTTGTCAGGTCCATTCCCACTCGTTGTGTCGCCGATAACCCAACGGACGGTATCTCCCGCGGATACAGAGCTTAAGATCTCGCCCGGTTGGAGAGCGATATCGCTAACTTGCTCCGGCGCCGCATATAGCCGGTACAGCGCGCCATCCGTGAACTGGTAAACCTGAACTGCATTGAGATAACCGTGCGCCGTCGGCTCTTGAAGTGCCGCTTTGTTGGCTGCTGCTACTCGGGCAGTGGGCGACCGAGTGTCCGGTTTAGCGGGTGCTGGTGGTGCGATCGCGG
Organism: Rhodospirillaceae bacterium; assembly: GCA_019752235.1. Classification (GTDB taxonomy): domain Bacteria; phylum Pseudomonadota; class Alphaproteobacteria; order Rhodospirillales; family Rhodospirillaceae; genus SHVO01. Next base: position 477 of record JAIEMI010000309.1, on the reverse strand, counting down.
GAGGCGGGGCCGGCATTTCTCCGCCCACCTCTACTTCGGGTTCTGGATCAACCTGTGCAACCGCAGGCTTGAAGCTCTCGGAATCATAGGAAATTTGCGGAGATGGCGCCGCCTTATTGGCACAAGCCGAGAGTGCGATGACCGACAGTGTAATAATAAGCGTCGAACGAGCGCGCATAGGGATCTCCTTACTTCTTGGGTGTATTGATCTCCTCGGACCACGCCAAATCGTTGACGTAGATCCCTAATGGATTTTTGCGGAGTGCCGCGGCAGATTTCGGCGATTGAGCAACGATACTCAGCATCGCAGTCCAGTTGGTGGTGCCGGCAGATGCCCCCTGTTTGTAGGCATGTTCCACCCACTTAACTTGGTAAGTGTTATCGCTGGCCTTCACTACACTGCTAACCTGAGCCGACACAGTTCGCGCGCCAACGTTCGAGAACGGATCATTTGCCCGCGCGTAATCATTCAACCGT
>JAIEMI010000298.1 GCA_019752235.1 Rhodospirillaceae bacterium | reverse complement strand
CGGATCAAATGCACGCGGCGCTGAGCAAGGCCGAACGCGGCAATCGCGTGCAGGACATTGAAAGCGCGCGCGCCGCCTTGAACGAAGCCCGTGCGCGGCTCAAAAACGCGGAAGCGACCTTTATCCGCCGCCAGCAATTGGTGAAGGAAGACACGGTATCGCGCCAGTCGCTCGACGACGCGCAGCGCGATCTGACCGTGGCGCGCGCCACCGTCAACGCGCGCGAAGCCGCCTTGCGCCTGGCCGAAGAAGGTTTCCGCAACGAAGACATAGATGCCGCACGCGCCGCCGCCGCGGCCGCCGACGCCGGTGTGGGACTCGCGCAATACCGGCTCGACAGAACCGTCATCACCGCGCCGTCGGACGGCACCGTGCTAACCCGCATTCGCGAGCCCGGCGCCATGGTGGGCCCCAATGCGCCGGTCTTCACGCTGTCGCTCACCAACCCGGTCTGGGTGCGGACCTATGTGGACGAGCCCTATCTCGGCCGCGTCGCGCCGGGCGCGAAGGTCACCGTCACGACCGACGATCCCGCGGGCAAAAGCTATACCGGCACGGTCGGCTTTGTTTCGCCCACGGCGGAGTTCACGCCCAAGACCGTGGAGACGCCGGAACTGCGTTCGGACCTTGTCTACCGCGTGCGCATTATTGTCGACGCGCCGGACCGCGGTTTGCGCCAGGGCATGCCGGTGACGGTCACCCTGTCCGGCAGTCCGCGCCCTTAACCGATGAACGCCGCCGTCACCTTCCGCGACCTGCGCAAGAGCTTTGCCACCGAGGCGGGCAGCACCGTGGCGCTGTCCGGCGTGAACGGCGCCATGGCGGCGGGACGCGTGACGGGCTTGGTGGGGCCCGACGGCGCGGGCAAGACCACGCTGATCCGCATGCTCGCCGGCCTGCTGACGCCCGACAGCGGCAGCATCGAACTGGATCGCACCGCCCGGGTCGCCTACATGCCGCAGAAGTTCGGCCTTTATGAAGACCTGACAGTCGAAGAAAACCTCACGCTGTATGCAGACCTCAACGGCCTGGACCGCACGGCGCGTGAAACGCGTTTCAACGAACTGCACAAATTCACCAACCTCGGGCCCTTCACCGATCGTCTGGCAGGCAAATTGTCGGGCGGCATGAAACAGAAACTCGGGCTGGCGTGTACGCTGGTTGTCGCACCGAACATTCTGCTGTTGGATGAACCCAGCGTCGGCGTCGATCCGCTCTCCCGCCGCGAGTTGTGGCAGATGGTGCGCGCCCTGCAGGAAACCGGCATCACCGTCCTGTGGAGCACGGCCTATCTCGATGAAGCCGAACGCTGCGACGACGTCATTCTGCTGCATGACGGCGCGGTACTGGATCAGGGATCGCCCGCGAAACTGACGGAACGCGTGGACGGCGCGGCGTGGCGGGCGTTGCTTCCCGAAAGCAATGTCCGCAAGCGCGACCTGCAGCGGGCGGCGGGACGCCTGCCCGGTGTTGTCGATGCGCAAATTCGCGGACGTTATCTGAATGTGGTGATGGGACAAACCGGCGCCGCGCCGGATTTGTCGCCGATTCCAGCCTTAAAAGGCGTGACCGCGGAACGCATCGCGCCGCGCTTCGAGGACACTTATCTCGCGGCCTTGCGCGGCGAAGGCCGGGCCACCGCGCTGGCGCGGACCCATCCCGACACCCCGCCCACGCCCAAAACCAACGGCGTCGGCCAGCCGGTGATCGAGACGCGCGATCTCACGCGGCGCTTCGGCGACTTCACCGCCGTCGATAAAGTGTCCTTCACGGTGTCGGGCGGCGAGATCTTCGGCCTGTTGGGCCCCAACGGCGCCGGAAAGTCGACCACGTTCAAAATGCTGTGCGGTCTATTGCCCGCGTCCGGCGGCGAAGCGCTCGTGGCGGGCTTCGATCTCGGCCATGCGCGCGCCGACGCGCGCGGCCGCATCGGCTACATGGCGCAGAAGTTCGCCTACCTGGGCCATTTGTCGGTGATGCAGAACATGACCTTTGCGGGCGGCGTCTACGGCCTTTCCGGCAAACTGCTGGCGGAACGCATTGAAGAGGCGCTGACCACATACAACTTGCACAGCTACACCGACACGCCGTGCTCCGAGCTGCCGCTGGGCATCAAACAGCGCCTGGCGCTTGCGTGCGCGGTGCTGCACCGCCCGGCCATTCTGTTTCTCGATGAGCCCACCTCCGGCGTCGATCCCATCACACGGCGCGAGTTCTGGGGCCGCATCAACGCCATGGCCGATGAAGGCGTGACGGTGCTGGTGACCAGCCACTTCCTCGATGAAGCCGAATACTGCGACCGCATGGTGATTATTTATCGCGGCCGGCTGATCGCGGCCGGTTCGCCCGACGAGATCAAGTCCGCGGGCGGTTCCAAGGACGGCGCCAGCCTGGAAGAGGCTTTCATCACGCTGGTCGAGAATTACGACCGGGATCATCCGCCATGACTAAAAAGAGCGGGAACAAAATGATCGACAAACAGCGTCTGACGGGTTTCATCCGCAAGGAGTGGCTGCAAATCGTCCGCGACCCCTCCAGCATCGTCGTGGCCTTCGTGCTGCCGCTGATCCTGCTGTTCGTCTTCGGCTACGGTGTCTCGCTGGATTCCAGGAATCAGCCCGTGGCGGTGGTGCTGGAAACCAATGCGCCGGAAGGCCGCGATTTCCTGGCGAGCCTGCGCGCGACGCGCTATCTCGTCCCGCGCCTGGCGGTTCACCGCGGGGAAGCGACCACATGGCTGGTGAGCGGCGACGTCAAAGCCATCGTCCTGATCGGCGCCGAGTTTGGGGAGCGCCTAAACGGCAGCGTATTGCCGTCGCAACCGGGCCAAGCGCCGGTGGGCGCACCGATCCAGGTGCTGATCAACGCCACCGACGCCAACACTGGACGGCTACTAGCGGGCTATGTGCAAGGCGCATGGGGTACGTGGCTGACACATCGCAGCTACACCACCGCGACCGGATTGCCGACTCTGGTGAACGTCGAATCGCGCATCTGGTTTAATCAAGAGTTGGACAGCCATAAGTCCATCGTGCCCGGGCTGGTGGCGGTGGTGATGACCTTGATCGGCGCACTACTGACGGCGCTGGTGGTGGCCCGCGAATGGGAACGCGGGACCATGGAAGCGCTGCTGACTACACCGTTGACGCGCGCGGAACTGTTGATCGGCAAGCTGGTGCCCTATTTCGGTCTCGGCATGGGCGGCATGACCATCAGCGTCGTGGTGGCGCTGATCCTCTTCGGCCTGCCCTTCCGGGGTTCGATCCTGCTGATGGTTTTGTCGGCGGCGGTGTTCATGCTGGTGGTGCTGGGCCTGGGCCTCGCGGTGTCCACCATCACCCGTAACCAGTTCGCCGCCTCGATCATCGGCATCACCGCAACCATGATGCCCGCCGTGCTGCTGTCGGGATTGATTTTCGACATCCGTTCCATGCCGAAGTTCATCCAGCTCTTCACGTATGTTTTTCCGGCGCGGTATTTCGTCGATATCCTGAAAAGCCTGTTCCTGGTGGGCAACGTCTGGCCGGTGATCCTGCCGAACCTGGCCGCCCTTGCCTTCATGGCGACGGTTTTCATGACCATCACCGTCGTCAAAACCCGCCGGACTTTGGATTGACCATGACCCTGCCCGACACCATCACCGGCTGGGACTGGCGCGCATCGGCGCAACGCATCTGGTTCCTGATGCGCCGCGAGTTCCTGGCCATCTGGAAGGACAAACGCAGCCGCACGGTGCTGATCCTGCCGCCGATCATTCAGCTCTTCGTGTTCTCCTACGCCGCGACCTTCGACGTGAAGAACGCGACGCTGGGAATCTTGAACGAGGACAACGGCCCCGCCGGCCGCGAGCTGGTGGCGCGGTTCTCCGCCTCCGGCGCGTTCGATCCGGTGGCGCGCCTGACGTCGGTACGCGAGATTGCGCCGTTGATCGAGAACGAAAAGGCGCTGGCCGTACTGCATATCGGCCCTACCTTCAGCCGCGACCTGCTAGGTGCGCGTAACACCGGACGCACGGCGGAGATTCAGTTCATTGTCGACGGACGGCACTCCAACACCGCCCTGATCGCCAACGGCTACGCCGGCAATATCGTCGAGGAATTCACCGCCAGTTACGCCGCCAGCCAGCCGGGCGCCGTGCCCCGCATGATGCCGCGCCTGGTGACCCATGCGTGGTTCAATCCCAACTTTGAAAGCCGCTGGTTTATCATCACCGGCCTGGTGGCGACATTGACCATGATCGTGGCCTCGGTCACCACATCCCTCTCGGTGGCGCGCGAACGGGAACTCGGCACCTTCGAGCAGTTGCTGGTAACGCCCTTGCGCCCCCTCGAAATTTTAGTCGGCAAAATCCTGCCGCCCGCGATCTTGGCCTTGGGTGAAGGCATACTGCTGGCGCTCATCGGAATTACCATTTTCGGGATTCCCATGCGCGGCGATCCGTTGCTGATCATCGCGGGTTTGGCGGTCTTTATGCTGTCGGTCACCAGCCTCGGCGTGATGATATCGTCGCTGGCATCGACGCAGCAGCAGGCGATGATCTCGGCCTTCTGCTTCATGATGCCGGCTATCATCCTGTCGGGCTTCGCCACGCCCATCGAGAACATGCCCGAGTGGCTTCAGGTCGCCACCTACGCCAATCCGCTGCGGTACATGCTGGTGATCAGCCGCGGCGTTTTCCTGCAGGATATGCCTGCCTCGCTGGTGCTGGCTAACATCTGGCCGATGGCGGTGATCGGCGTCATCACTGCGTCAGCGGCGGCCTGGCTGTTCCGTAACAGGCTGCAATAAGGCCCATTTCCGAAAAGTTTAACGGTGGACTCGCCGCTGCCGCGCGTGCTTGAGTTTCGGCATTCATCCTCTTGCCGGAGCATTGCCCATGGAAACCCGTTCTCTCGGAAAGTCTGGCCTGCGGGTCTCCGCCGTCGGCGTCGGCTGCAACAACTTCGGCATGGGCATCGACGAAGCCGGGACCAAGGCGGTGGTGAATAAGGCGCTCGACCTCGGCATCACCCTCTTCGATACCGCCGACGTCTATGGCGGTTCAGGCAATTCCGAAATCTTCCTCGGCAAGGCGCTGGGGACGAAGCGCAAGGACATCGTGCTGGCGACCAAGTTCGGCATGAAAATGGGCGAAGGCTGGCAGCTGCGCGGCGGCGGTTCGCGCGACTATATCATGCGCGCGGTCGAAGCCAGCCTGCGCCGCCTCGGCACCGATTACATCGATCTCTATCAAATCCACCAGCCCGACACCGGCACGCCGGTTGAAGAAACCATGCGCGCGCTGGATGACGTGGTACGCCAGGGCAAGGTGCGCTACATCGGCCACTCCAACTTCGCCGGATGGCAGACCGCCGACGCCGCCTGGACGGCGCGAACGCGCAATCTCACGGCGTTCGTCTCGGCGCAGAACCGCTACAGCCTGCTAACCCGCGACATCGAAAAAGAACTGGTGCCGGCCTGTGAAAATCACGGCGTCAGCATCCTGCCTTACTTCCCGCTGGAAAGCGGATTGCTGACGGGCAAGTACAAACACGGCCAAAAGCCCACGGAAGGCACCCGCTGGTCGACGTGGTCGCAGTTTGCCCCGGGTTATGCCGCGCAATTCTTCTCGGACGAAAAGTTCGCGCAGGTCGGTAAACTCCAGTCCCTGTGCGATAAATATGGCCACACCATGCTGGATATGGCCGTGGGCTGGTTACTGAGCAAAGGCTATGTGGCGAGCGTGATCGCGGGCGCCACGCGACCCGAGCAGTTGGAACAGAACGTCAAGGCCGCGGCCTGGCGGCCCGGCGCGGAAGAAGCCGGCAAGATCGACGAGATCACCGCGTTGCCGAAAAGCCTGTTCTAGAAAAAGGGCTCAGCTGCCGTCGGCGCTGGCGCGGCAGAACTGGTTGTTCTGCTTAAGCTGGATGCACACGGCTTCGGCGTCCGGCAGCGAATTGAACGGACCCGTCATTAGCCGGTAGAAGATGCCCTTCTCCGGCCCCAGATCGACGCGCTTGATGACCGGTTTCAAGGAACTCAACGCCGCCTTGTTGGCGCCGAGCGCGTCCTGCCACGCCTTTTTGGCCGACTCCTCCGAGCGGAAGGATGCAAGATGCAGCACGGGGCCGGTGATCTCGGTAAGCGCGGCTTCGGCAGGCGCGGCGGCGGTAGACGCCTTGGGTTTTGCGGCGGCGGCCATTTTTCCGCCGGCGTTCTTGCCGGCCATATCCTGCGACGGCAGCAAGCCCGTGCGCAGCACATGCTCGATGGCGTTACGTTCGGCATCAAGCTCGGACGCCGTGATCAAGTTCTTTTCGCGCAGCGCTTCCAGACGGCCCACCATGGCTGCGCCTTCGATCACGTCTTCCGGCGGCGGGCGGCGGTCGGTGCGGTCGTCGGGTTTTTCGGGCAACAGCGCATTCAGGATCATGGACCGTTCCAGCGCATGCTGGGTCGCGGTGATGGCGCGCATCTCGAAAGAGCGGCGCAGCGCGATCAGACGCGCCGTGATCGCATCGGCGCCGGGCACCGAACGCTCCAAACCGACGGCGCCGGGATCTTTGGTATAGGCCAGCAGCGCGCCGATGTTGGCGGCGCGGCGGCGGCTGTATTCGTCCTGGGTGATCAGGTTTTCGTCCTGCAGGCGGCGCAGGGTTTCAAACCGCTGCACGACGGTCTTCTCGCCCGCGGTCATGGGAATATCGCCGAGGCCGCGCTGCGGGGCGACGGGCTGGCCGGGAACCACCGAGGCCGGCACGAACTCGCGGTTTTCAACCACCGGCGCTTTGGCCGTGGTGGTCGAAGAAATGATGACGGTTTCCTGCGGCTCCTCCGTGCGCGCGCTGCGGGCCGCTTCCGGCAGCGGCGCGGGCACGGCTTTGCTGGGCGTCAGTTGCAACACCGGTGTCTTGGGTTTTGCTACCGGTGCGGCAGCCGCTTGCGCTGGAGCGGCGGCGGGGGGCGGCGAAGCGATGGGCGTGGTCGCCGCGCGCGGCTGGATCAGCGCGGGCTGTTCAAGTTTGCTTTCGGCGGGCGGCGCCGGTGCGGCGGCTTGCTGTTTGGCCGGCGGCTGCGTGATCGACATCGGCGCGCCGCTGACAGGCGCGGGCGCACCAAAAGTGCCCAGCGGAACACGCTGCGACGCGTCGGTCGCCGTGCCGGGTGCGGGCACAAGCAACGCGTCGGACTGTGCTTGCGGGGCAGCGGCAGGCGGCGCGATGTTGAGAGGATCGAGCGGAGAAACAGCAACCGGAGCCGCGTGCGGCGCGGCGGAGGCGTCGGCGGTTTCCACGGGCGCCGCCGTCGCGGGTTTTTTCTCGCCGATCTTGCCGTAGAACGGCACGTTCATGCCCGTGCAGGCGGTCAAGCAGACGGCGACGGCAACGGTTGCCGCGACATCACGTCCTGCTTTGAATAAATGGCGCGCTGGCACCATGACCCCCACTTCAGCAAACCATCGGCGATAACTGTCCAATTGTAGCGTGAGCCGGTTCTTTTAAGAATCGGTTAAATCACGCGCGAAGCGCCTGATTCAAAATACGACTTTCGCTCCCGCTTCGGCAACAGCAGCGTCGCGGCGCGGACGTGGTCCTTACAAAAAGACCCGCCGTCTTTGGAACGGCGGGCCAGTGTCTATAGAGGAGAGGACCGATAACAATACAGCGGGCCCTAAACCCGCCGTGAAAACCCTCGCCCCTAGGAAACGTGTTACCCCATAAGCGTGAATTCTCACTTACACACTATCTCAAATTATTATTGCTCACGTCAAGAGCTTTTTTACTCATTCCTGCGCAACGCGCCCATGTCTCACATTTTTCCATATTTAGTGGGCCATGTGGCGCCCCGGTCCATACCTCGTGGCGGGCAATTTTTAAGGTTTAAGACGCAGATTATGCGCATCGGATAGCGCTTTTTTTCTCCGCGTTGCCGGTCTAGGGTTTTCCGTATTCCAGAGGGTCCATGACCGGCGACAACATGATGCCGGCGGCCGGGCAAGCCGAGGTGTCCGCCCATCAGGAGCAGACGCGCAAGCTTGTCGGCGCGATGATGAAGCTTACAGGCATGAGCGCCACGGGCCTCGCCCGCGCAGCCGGCCTGACCCCATCGACCGTCAACCGTTTCATGCACCAGACCGTGCGCCACACGCTGAGCCAGCGCACCATGCTGGCGCTGATGACCAAGACATTCCTCGCCATTAAAGGCAAAGCGCCCCAGGCGCTGGATGCCGAGGCGCTGGCCGATCTGGCGCCGGCCATCGCGGTTTACGAGCGCGGTATCCTGGAGGTTGCGCCGGAGGTCATGGCGACGCTGGCGGAGGCAAAAGCCGCCGGCCAGCCGAAAGCCGCGGCCTCATCCAACCGCGCCGATCTTCCCGTGGTCTTGGCCGCGACGCGCGGCGTCAACGTGCAGGCCGGTGATTTTGCCCAGGCGCCGCTGAGAACCCAGCGTCCGTCGTTCCTCGACGGCGACGCACAGGCCTTCGCCATCCTGATGCCCGACGAAAGCATGATGCCGCGCTTCGACGCCGGCGACATGCTCTACGTCAGCCCCGCACGCACATTAGAGGGCGGCAAGATCGACGTGGTGCTGGAACGCGCCGACGGCGGCTTCGCGGTGCGCAGCCTCATGGCGGCGGCCGGCGACAGCGTGCGCGTCGTGACCTTGTCGCCGCGCGAAAAGGAAACCCACGACCGCGCCAAGCTGCGCGGCGTGTACAAGATCGTCGGCGTTCAGCGCCTCTCGGGTTAAAGCCCTACTCGACCGTCAGCTCGCTGTAGGACCAGGGGTGCTCCTTGCAGGTATAGGTATACGTGCCGGGGGTATTGAAGGTCATGACTTTAGACGTGCCGGGGGCGAGCGGCCCCGTCGTCCAAGACCCATCAACCGCCGAGATCGTGTGGGTTTCAACGCCCTCGTTCTTCCAGGTGATCTTCGCACCCGCCGTCACGCGGGCTCGCATCGGCTCAAACGCATATTCGTCCTTGGCGTTGCGGACGAACTCCAATCCGCTGTCGGGGACAACGGGACCGACAATGATTTCTTCGGTCGGCACGATCCGGCCCGTGAAACCGGCTTCCGTTGGCGGCACCGGCGGCGCGGGCAGCGGCGCAACCATGCCGCCCAGCTTAAACGCCCACACGCCGCCCGACGTTACGACCGCGACATATTGCTCTTTGTCGGCTTCGTAGCTCACCACGGGCTGATTGGCGTCGGACCCGGTTTGGAATTGCCATTTCACATCGCCGCTGACGGCATCCAGGGCGTCGAGCGTGCCGTCGGTGTTGCCGTGAAACAGCAAACCACCGGCCGTCGCCATGAATCCGCTTCCGTTTTGTTGTGTGCGGTAAGGCACGGTCTTCTGCCACGCGAGCTTATTGGTTTCGGAACTCATCGCCGCCAATAACCCCTCGTACTTCATGCCCGGGATTGTGGGATTGGAGCGGAAGTACTTCGGGTCTTCAGGCCGTTTCAGCCAACGCGGCCAAATCGCGCCCGTGGCGTAAAACTGCTTGGTCAGCGGGCTGTAGGCCATAGGCGCCGCACGCGTCGTCAGAATAGGGTACATGCCGTTGGGCAAATCGTAATCCGCCGGTTCGTAGATGCACATGCCGCGAAAGCCTGCGGGGATCAAACGCTCGGGCATACAGTCCGGGCCGATCCTGTCCGCACCTTTCGGAAAGGGCTGAGTCGGCGCGGTGTGAAGCCGCGCGTTCTGCGGCACCGGACGTTCTTCGATCGGGAAAATCGGCGCGCCGGTCGTGCGGTCGAGCAAATAGAAATAGCCATAAGTGCTGACGATGCCGATGGCCTTGCGGGTTTTGCCGTCGATCGTGGCATCATAGAGAACCAGCGGGGTGCCCAGGTCGGCTTCCCAGATGTCGTGACGGACCACCTGATAGTGCCAGCGCACCGCGCCGGTCTTGATATCAAGCGCCACCGCTGTGCCGGTGTAGAGATTGTCGCCTTTGCGCAGTTCCCCGCCGAACTGCGGGATAGGATTGCCGACCCCGACATAGACAAGCCCCAGGTCCGGATCGACCGCGGGCACCATCCACACACCGCCGCCGCCCGGTTTCCATTCCTGCTGATCCTGCGGCCAGGTTTCGTTGCCCTTCTCGCCTTCAAAAGGAATCGTGTTGAAGCGCCAGGCCTCCGCGCCGGTTTTGGCGTTCAGCGCGACGACGCGCCCGCGCAATCCGAAGTCGCCGTTGGCCATGCCGCTGATGACAAGACCGTTGACGTAGGTCGGCGGCGCCGAAATCTGTTGGCCTTTGATCGGCGGGTTGTCGCCGATGTGGCCGGTCCACACCAGTTCGCCGGTGTCTTCCTTCACCGCCGCCATGCCCGCGCCCGAGAGACTGACGAACACAAGGCCTTCGCCCACGGCGACGCCTTTGGTGGTGATGGCGCCCTCCTTCGGCGTGAAGGTCCACAGGACCGCGCCGGTCTTGGGATCGAGCGCATGCACGCCCTTGCTGGCGGCGACGAACATGCGCCCGCCCGAAATCACCGGCACCGCGCGCGACGTCTCGCCTTCGGACTTATGGAACCAGGCGCCGCCGAGCTTGCCGACGGTTTCGGTGTTGATGGCGGTGAGGCTGGAAAATCGCGTGTTGTTCCAATCGCCGCCCGCGACCGGCCATTCGCGGCCGGCGGGTTTGCGCAAATCGGTTGGTGCGCTGCGATCACCGCAGGACGCCACGCCGACAGACACGACGGCCATCACGGCCGCCGTCTTGAACAGATTCACCAACATCCCGGACTCCTCCCTGTGACGCCACGGCCCGTTACACACGGGCTCCCTCACGTAGCTGTGGATATTTTATATCCCATCATGTCTTATGTTCACCTTCAAAGTTTCAATACGACGTAAAATCCATTCATCACCATGAATATGTCATGTCGGCCGTCTTAGGCTTCTCCGCCATCGCCGTCTTCCTGTACGTCATCATGGCGGGACGGATGTCGGTGCTCGCCGCGCTCGTGCTGATCCCCGTGGCGTTCGGGATCATGACCGGCGCGGGCTGGGGGCTCGGCCCGATGATGCTGGACGGCCTGGCCAAGGTCGCACCCGTCGGCATCATGATCGCCTTCGCCCTGCTCTACTTCGGGCTGATGCTGGACCGCGGCCTGTTCGACCCGCTGATCCGCTGGATCTTGCGCATCTGCAAAGGCGATCCGGTGCGCATTACGGTCGCGACCGCCGTCCTCACCACACTTGTCGCCTTGGACGGCGACGGCTCCACCACATTCCTGATCACCATCGCCGCGTTGCGTCCGATTTATGACCGCCTGGGGATGAACCGCTTGGTGATGACCGCCGTGATCGGCCTCTCCGCCGGCATCATGAACATTCTGCCGTGGGGCGGACCGACCGCGCGCGTCATGACCGTATTCAGCGCCGATGCCACCGCGGTCTTTAATCCGTTGGTGCCGGTGATGGGCGTGGGGCTGCTGTGGACGGTGGCGGTCGCGATTTTCTTCGGCATACGTGAGCGCAAGCGGCTGGGCTGGACGCCGGAGCAGAATATCGCCGTGGCCCAGGAACCGCCGAAGCCCACGACATGGCATTTCTGGTTCAACTTGGGTTTGACGTTGGCGTTGCTGGCAGGCTTGCTGGCGGCAGCGTTGCCCCTGCCGGTATTGTTCGTGCTCGCCTCCGCGATTGCGTTGGTCGTCAACTTCCCGAAACTGGAAGATCAGACAAAGCAGATCGTCGCACACGCGGACAGCGTGGTTGCGGTCACATCGTTGGTCTTCGCCGCCGGCATTTTCACCGGCGTTCTCACCGGTACGGGCATGATCGACGCCATGGCAAAAGCGGCGCTGTCGGTGATCCCCGCGGAAGCCACCGGTGTTTTCACCATCATTGTCGCTTTAACCAGTATGCCGCTCAGCCTCGCGCTCACCGGCGACGCCTATTACTTCGGCGTGGTGCCCGTGCTGGCCCAGGCCGGCAGCGCGCTGGGGCTTGATGTCCTGCAAGTGGGCCGCGCGGCCTTGCTGGGCCATATGACGACGGGATTCCCGCTGAGCCCACTGACGGCGGCAACCTTCATCCTCGTGGGGCGCAGCGGCGTGAACCTGGGCGCGCACCAGAAGTATATGTTCCCCTGGGCCTTCGGCTCGACGGTCGTCATGGCCGCCGCCGCCTACATGATGGGCGTGATTTAGCGCAGCGTGACCGCCATGGGCGTGCGCGCGCCGGTCACTTCAAACGCCGCGTCCTTATGTTTCGGCGGCCCGCCGCGGGCGGGGGCATCACGCGACACACCGTAGGGCTCCGACGGCAGACCGATCCACGTCTTATCCAATTTCTGGTCGCTGTTGCGGTCATGATAGAGGGCGAGCGCATAGATGCCGGGTTTTTCCACCGGCATACAGATGTCCATTTCGCCCTTCACGGCGGGCACGCGCAGACGCGCGAGCTTGGCGCCGGACTTGAGAAACTTCGCCGGATCGTCGCCGTGCAGATCGACGGTGATCTGGCCGCGGTCGTTCTTAATGTTGCGGACGTGAATTTGGATGGAGTAAGCGCTGCCTTCACAGGACGGCGGCGCATCCTGCGCCCGCGCCGGCAGGCCGAGGCCGCAAATTAGCAGAACGAGGGTGGAAAGTTTGAATCGGGTCGTATGCAACGCAAAGCCTCCGCTCTTATGCCCCCAGGAGCATGAAAGCATATTCTACGTTTGAAATCAGGCATTCCTGTGGCGTGGTCCGCGCGAAATGCGGCGGCCCGCCGGGGAGACCTCACGCGAAGCCGAGGGTCTTGCGCGCCGCCGGCATCATCCCTTACATCCTTTACCGTGCGATCATCGACTCCGCGCCCTGCGCCGTTTCGGCATGAGACGCCCTGAAACCGCGCACCAGACTGTAGAGCGCCGGCAGCACCAGCAGGGTCAGCAGCGTCGATGAAACGATGCCGCCGATGACCACGGTGGCCAAGGGCCGCTGCACTTCCGCGCCCGCGCCGACGTTGAAAGCCATGGGAATAAACCCGAGGCTGGCCACCAGCGCCGTCATGAGCACGGGCCTTAAACGCGTGAGTGCGCCTTCGCGGATCGCCGCATCCCACGGCTTGCCTTGCGCCTGGAGCGTCCTGATGAAGGACAGCATCACCACACCGTTGAGCACGGCTACACCGGAGAGTGCGATGAACCCCACGCCGGCCGAAATCGAGAGCGGCAGGTCGCGCAGCGCCAGGGCCGCGACGCCGCCGGTCAGCGCCAGGGGAACGCCGGTGAACACGACGGCGGCGTCGCGCGCATCGCCGAACAGCATGAACAGCAGCCCGAAGATCAGCAGGAACGTCACCGGCACCACGAGCTGAAGCCGCGCCGCCGCCGAGATGAGCTGCTCAAAGGTGCCGCCATAGGTGACCCAATAGCCGGTCGGCAGCTCCACCTGGGATTCGATCTTTTCCTGAAGTTCAGCCACGAAAGAGCCCAGATCACGCCCGCGCACGTTGGCGGTAACCACCACGCGCCGCTTGCCGTTCTCGCGGCTGATCTGATTGGGACCAATGTCGAGCGCGACCGTCGCCACCTCCGACAGCGGCACGTAGCCGCGCGCGCCCGTCGCCGCGGGCGGCAATGGTACGCGCAGGCGCCCGATTTCATCGATATTTTTGCGCAACGTCTCCGGCAGACGGACAACAATGTCGAAACGCCGGTCGCCTTCGAACATCTGCCCCGCTACGGTGCCCCCTATCGCGGTGCGGACGAGATCCTGCACGTCGGCGAAGTCGATTCCCAGGCGCGCCAAAGCGGCGCGGTTGGGCGATATCTGCAAGACCGGCAGGCCGGTGATCTGCTCGGTCTTCACGTCCTGGGCGCCTTCCACGGCCCCCATGACCTTCTCGACCTCCTCGCCCGTCTCCAGCAGTTGATCAAGATCGTCGCCGAAAATCTTGACGGCCACGTCGGAACGCACGCCCGAAATCAACTCGTTGAACCGCATTTGGATGGGCTGGGTGAACTCGTAATTGTTTCCCGGCACGGTTTTGGCGATGTCTTCCATCTCCTTCAGCATTTCGGATTTGGGTTTGCGCGGATTGGGCCATTCCTCGCGGGGCTTCATCATCACAAAGGTATCGGCAACGCTGGGCGGCATGGGGTCGGTCGCCACTTCGGCGGTGCCGATCTTCGCGAAGACGTAAGCGACTTCGGGCATTTCCTTGATTTTGGCCTCCAGGCTGGATTGCATCCCGACGGCTTGGGTGAGGCTGGTTCCGGGAATGCGCAAGGCATGCAAGGCGACGTCGCCTTCATCGAGATTAGGCAGAAACTCCGAACCCATGCGTGCGGCCCCGACGGCGCTGCCGACAATCAGCAGCACCGCGCTGATCACCATCGCCGCGCGATGGCGCAGCGAGAAGTCCAGCGCCGGCCCGTACCAGCGGCGCGCGCCGGACATCAAACGTCCTTCTTTCTCCTGGATACGGCCGGTGGCGAACAACGCCACGGCGGCGGGCACAAAGGTCAACGACAGCACCAGCGCGGCCGTCAGCGCCATCACCACCGTCAAGGCCATGGGGTGGAACATCTTCCCCTCCACGCCCGAGAGCGTGAAGATCGGAACATAGACCAGGGTGATAATCAGCACGCCGAACAGGCTGGGCTTGATGACCTCGGCGGCGGATTCCTCCGCCAGGGCAAAACGCTCGTCGCGCGTGAGGATACGCCCCAGGCGATGCTGGGCCTCGCCGAAGCGGCGCAGGCAGTTCTCGACGATGATCACCGCGCCGTCGACGATCAGCCCGAAGTCGAGCGCCCCGAGGCTCATCAGGTTGCCGGACATGCGGTTGCTGACCATGCCTGTGATGGTGAGAAGCATGGAGAGCGGGATTATCGCCGCCGTGAGCAGCGCCACGCGAATGTTGCCCAGCATGAAGAACAGCACGGCGATGACGAGCAGCGCGCCTTCGGCGAGATTCAATTCCACGGTGCCGATGGTTTTCTCCACCAGCGTCGTGCGGTCGTAGACCGGCTTGGCGACAATGCCCGCCGGCAGCGCGCGCGCCGCTTCTTTCAGCTTGGCGGCGGATGCCTGTGCGACGACGCGGCTGTTCTCATTGACCAGCATGAAAACCGTGCCGAGCACGATTTCCTGGCCGTTCTGCGTGGCCGCGCCGGTGCGCAGTTCTTCGCCGAGAATCACATCGGCGACATCGCCGATTCGGATCGACACGCCGTGGCGATGCGCCACGACGGCGTTGCGCAGATCGTCCATGTTCTGGGCCTGGCCGCTGGTACGCACCAGATATTGCTCGCCGTGACGCTCGACATAGCCGGCGCCGGCATTGGCGTTGTTGCGCTCCAGGGCGCGGATAACGTCATCCGTGGACAAACCGTAGGAGATCAGCCGATCGGGCCACGGCGTCACGTGGTACTGGCGCACGAAGCCGCCGATGGTATTGACCTCGGTCACGCCCGGCACGTTGCGCAACTGCGGGCGCAGCACCCAATCTTGCAACGTGCGCAGATCTTCGGGCGTATAGGCCGAACCGTCAGGCTTAGTGGCCCCGGGTTCGGACTCCACCGTGTACATGAAAATCTCGCCCAGGCCGGTGGCGATGGGGCCCAACTGCGGCTCGATGCCCGGCGGCAGCGCACTTTCGGCATTGCGCAGACGCTCGTTCACCAGCTGGCGCGCGAAGTATATGTTCGTGTCGTCGCTGAAGATCGCCGTCACCTGCGAAAGGCCATAGCGCGACAGCGAGCGCGTGTAGGTGAGCCCCGGCAGCCCCGCCAGCGTGGTTTCGATGGGAAAGGTCAGGCGTTGTTCGGCTTCCAGCGGCGAATACCCCGGCGCTTCGGTATTGATCATCACCTGGACGTTGGTGATGTCGGGTGTGGCGTCGATGGGCAGGTGTTGGAAATTGCGGATGCCCAGCGCCGCCAGGGACGCCACGACCACCATGACGATCCAGCGGTGGCGGATAGAAATGCGGATAATGTATTTAAGCATGACGGCGCCCCTCAATGATCGTGCGACGCGCCGGATTTCTCGACATCCGCGCGAATGAGGAAAGCATTTTCAGTGACGTAGGTCTCGCCGGGGGTGATGCCTTCCTTGACTTCGGTCCATTCCGGCGTCTGGCGGCCCAGTTCCAGCATGCGGACCTCATAGGTGTCGCCGACGCGGGCGTAGACCACGGTGAAGTCCCGAAACCGCTGTAGCGCCTGGGTGCGCACGGCCAGCGGCACTTCCTCCGAAGCCAGAGTCACAAGGCCGCGGACGCCCATGCCGGGCCACCACGTACCGTTCTCGGGCGACACCTCGACATGGGCGCGCAACATCGGCGAGTCCCCGGCGGCGGGCGACAGGATGGTGACGATGGTCGAGGTGGTTTCCGCCTCGCCGGTCACGCTCATGACCTTGATTTTTTGGCCGGCGCGGACCTTGGCCGCATCCTGCGGGAACAACGCGAATTCGGCGTGCAGCTTGCTGCCGTCCACGACGACATAGAGCGGCGCTTCGCCCGCCACGCCGCCGGGGCTGCCGCTGCGTTCGGCCACCACGCCGTCGAACGGCGCCGGAATGGCGTAAGTCTGCAAGCTGGCGGCGGACTCGATCCGCGCCAAGGTTTCGCCCTTGCGAACCTTGTCGCCGATGACCTTGGTCATGGCCACGATGCGCCCGGGATACCAGGCGCGCACTTCGGCGCGGCCTTCCGGCAATAGTTCGACGCGGCCGGTGAGATCGAGGGTTTCGTCGATGAGCGCGGGGCCCGCCGGCTCCACTTTCACCCCCGCGGCGTCGGCGGCGGCGCGGGCGATGGTGGTACGGCCTTCATAGGTGGCATACGTCCACTTATAGGCTTTGCCGCCGTATTCGGCGGTGACGGAGACGTCGAAGGAGTGAGGTTCCGTCACGCTCGATTGCGCCTGCAGATAATCGCCTTGCGGCGCGAAGACGAAGCGATCGACCTTGTCGCCGAGACGCCGCACCGCCATGGCGACGCGCGCCTGCTTGGGGTCTACCGGCTTGTCGTCGACATAGGCATAGGTGCGGAAGACCGGCGGCGTATTGGTCTCGAAAATCGTGACCTCCACGGCGAAATTGCCTTCGCGCAGCATGCGGCCGCGATGCGGCCCGCGCTCGAACTCTTCCTCGGCGTGTTCATCCTCACCGTGGTGACCGTGACCGGCATGATTGTCCTCGCCGCAGGCGGCGAGCGTGAGGGTTAAACCAGCCGCGACAAACGCGGCGCGCAGCAGCGCCAGAGGTGAAACATGATCGCGCATTAGCGGATCTCCTGTGTCGGGGTTTCGGTGAGATAACGGCCCGTGAGCCGGTTCAAGATCGCGGCGTCCAAATGATGCGCTTTCATCACCGCGATATATCTTTCGCGCGCGTCGGTGAGCGTGCGCTCCGCGTCGATCACCTCGACGTAGCTGAAAGCGCCGCGCTCATAGGCTTCGCGCGTGAGGCGTAAAGCTCTGTCGGCCTCGGGAATCACGCCATCACGCAATAACGTAGCCTCCGCCGCCGCCGCGCCGAGGCGGGCGCGCACCTGCAGCAGTTCGCGGTCGCGGGCTATTTGCACCGCCCGGAAATCGGCGTCGGCGGCGCGCTGCTCGGCGCGGGCCCGGGCGATATTTCCGGCGTTGGTGTCGAAGAACGCCAGGGGCACGGACACCCCGGCCACCAGCGCCACGTCATTGCCCGTGCCCAGGTGGCGCACGCCCACCTGCACGGTCGGGTCGATGGCGGCGCGGGATTCCTCCACCGCCACGCGCGCCGCGGCGGCGCGCGTTTCCGCCGCCGCCAAGGCCATATCCACCGGCTCACGCG
>JAIEMI010000034.1 GCA_019752235.1 Rhodospirillaceae bacterium | reverse complement strand
CAATCATCCGCTGCCTGCGTCATCACGACCCGCTGGTGGACGTCACCGCCTTCAAGGACCGCACATTTGCCATGGGCGCGTGGTTCAGCTTCATCCTCGGCATGGCGCTCTTCGGCGCGATTTATCTGCTGCCGCTGTTTTTGGGCGTGGTGCGCGATCATGGCCCGCTGGAAATCGGCACCATCATGATTGTCACCGGCGTGGCGCAGCTTCTCACCGCGCCCGTCGCCACTTTCGCCGAGACACGCGTGCCCGCGCGCCGCATGACGGCCTTGGGTTACGCGTTGCTGGCCGGTGGTCTTATCTGGAACGGTTTTGCCACCTACGCCTGGGACAGTCCCGAACTCTT
The DNA here is from genome assembly GCA_019752235.1 of Rhodospirillaceae bacterium. GTDB lineage: Bacteria > Pseudomonadota > Alphaproteobacteria > Rhodospirillales > Rhodospirillaceae > SHVO01. The sequence goes on along the minus strand of JAIEMI010000034.1, from coordinate 17,505 downwards.
TGGCCCACAGGTGTTGCGCGGCGTGGCCTTCATGCTCTGCCTTCTCCCCGTCACGCGACTGGCGCTAGGGCAGCTTCCGCCGGCGCGCGTCGCCAACGCTTCCTCGCTTTTCAATCTGATGCGGAATATCGGCGGCGCTGTCGGTCTCGCGCTTATCGACACCATCATCGAGGCGCGCGCGCCGCTGCATGTCGAAAGCATCGTCGAGAAACTGAAAGCCGGCGACCGCGCGACGGCTGCTTTCGTGGGCCTACCCCTCGAACGCTTCACGGGCGTACCGCTGGACGATATCGACGCCACGACACAGGAGCTTGTGGAGCCCCTCGTCCGCCGCGCCGCGGCGGTGGAAAGTTTCAATGAAGCGTGGCTGCTGCTGGGAATTTTAGTGGCGGTCTCGCTTCTCATCATCCCGCTGATGAAACGTCCCGCCCGCTGAGGGCGGCGTTTTCGGCGGCGATGCGCGTGCGCAGCATCAGCGCGTTAAGGATCGTAAACACCAGCGCGATGTGCCATGCGCCAAAGACCAGGGGCAGCAGCGCCACCTCCAGGGTCACGAGGACATAATTTGGATGCCGCAGGAAGCGGTAGGGCCCGGTCTTCACCAAGGGGGCATCCAGGACGGTGATAATGCGGGTCGTCCAGTAGTCGCCCAAGGAGACCATCACCCAGACGCGCACGACCTGCACCACGGCGTAGAGCACGAAGGCGGGTACGATGACTACCACGTCCGCCATCACGACCCACATCACGATGCCCACCAGCCAGGAGATGTGGAGGGCGAGCATGACGGGGTAATGACCCGCGCCCACCTCCACCGCCCCCCGCGCCATCAGCCGCGCCGTGTTGCGGCGCGCAATGACAAGTTCCAGCAGCCGTTCGGCAATCACATAGGCGAGAAGCGCGAAGCTCACGGGAGATCCATCAGGCACATGCCCACCGAAAAGCCGGGGCCTAAGGCCGTGACGAGATGCCTGCCTTGCGGCTTGCGGGCGAGCGTGCGCGCCAGCACCGCCAGCACCGTCACCGCCGACATGTTGCCGTGATCGCCCAGCACCGCGCGTGCGTCTTCGAGGCCGCCTTCCTTCATGCCGTAACATTCTTCCAGCGCTTCCAGAACTTTTTCGCCGCCGGGATGCACGATGAGGCCGTCAATATCCTTTTGCAGCAAACCTTGCGCCGCGAGGAACGTGTCGGTAACGCCGCGCATCTGGTCGCGCACGAGGTTGGGAATGCTGCGTGAAAACACGACGCCAAGGCCGTCGTCTTCCACCCGCCAGCCCATGATATCGCGCGAGCCGGGCCATGTGTGCTCGCCCCAGGCGGTGATGCGCGCCAGCGCGCCTTCACCATCGTCGGCCCGCAACAGCACCGCGGCGGCACCGTCGCCGAAGATTGTCGTGCCGATGATGTTGGCTTTGCTGTCGTCGGACTGGCGGAAGGTCAGCCCGCAAAGCTCAGTGCAGAGAAAAAGAACCCATTTGCCCGGCATGGCGCGCGCCATGGCGGCCGCGCGCGACAGGCCGATGACGCCGCCCGCGCAGCCGAGGCCAAACACCGGCAGACGCTGCACTGTCGGCGCGAGGCCCAGGGGTTCCTGCAGAAGGGAATCGAGAGAAGGCGTGACGATGCCGGTGGAGGACACCGTCACCGTCGCCGCGACGTCCTTGGGATCGACACCGGCTTGCTTCAAAGCCGCGGCGCCCGCCGTGGTCAGCAGCGCAACGGCGTTCTCCTCGAACAACCGCATGCGCTCTGGCCACCCATGGGGCGAGGCGTACCATTCCAGCGGAACGCAGGAATAACGCTGCTTCACGCCAGCGTTGCCGTAGCTTTTGGCCATACGCTGCATGAGCTCGGGTTTATGGCCAAAGACTTCACACGCTTTCGCCATGACGTCGTCCTGGCGAAAGCAATAGGGCGGATTGGCCGTGGCAATGGAATGAAGCGAGATCGCGCTCATGGCTGCGTGCCGGGCGGCAGCGGCACGGCACGGGGTGCGACATCGATTGGCAGATCGTTCATGCAGCTTTCCATTTGAAAGGCGGGCTTCAGTTTTTCGGCCAGGAAGCGCGCCATGCCCGCGGCCTCGGCGGGCGGCGCGAAAGCCCAGGCTGCGAAGACACCGGCGTTGTTTTCATGCAGCGCAATCCACGGCGCTGTCTTAAGGCCCGTCAGCGATCCGCCGAGATCGGCGGTAGCACCGACGCGCAGCCACTGGGGCCGCACACCCAAATGCCATACAGCATAAAGACCCTGGCGTCCCTTCAAACCCTCGGCATTGAAATCGAGCAAACGCGGATAGGGCTTGCCGTCCGGCTGCCAGAGCTGCGCGGACGGCACAGCCTTGAGGATGCCGCTGACGAGGTTGCCGAGTGAGACTTTTTTCATGCAGCGGCCATGGGTTTCAGGAGCGCGCGCGCAAAAAGCACATTCACCAGCACCACGATAAAGCCCGCCGCCGCGATGTCACTGAAGAAATGACCGCCCTGGGCAATGCGCGCGAGGCCGACGGCGAAGCCGAACACCAGCGCCGCCGCCAATCCCACAGGGCGCCATTTGGAAGGCAGCAGGAACGCATAGGCCGACAGCCAGAAAGCAATCGCGGCATGTCCCGATACGAAAGAGCAGTTGCTCGCGCACTCCTGGGCGACCTGCCAAGGCCATGTATAGGCCGCATCTCCGCCGAAGGCGGTGATGTCCTTAGGCCGCGCCCGGCCCCAATTGGGTTTCAGCAATGTTTCAACGATCACGCCGGGGCCGACAAGCAACGTCGTGACGAGATAGATGATGTGCCGGTTCGTGAACCATTGCGGCACGCGCGGCGAAAGGCGCGCTGCGGCCCAGAGAACGACGCACAGAGCCGCGCCGGCCATGATGATCTCGGGAACGAAATCGCGCACGAATTCGGGTGCGCCATCCACCTGCCAGCGGAAAGGGGTCTCGGGCATGTAGAAAACCGTGCTGAGCGGGATATCGAGGAACGGCAACAACATCAGCACAAACAGCAGCGCCAGCAGCCAGTGCTCCGGAGACGCGGCCAAGGACTTGAGGACGCGCCGCACGTCAGCCGTCTTCGCGATGGAAGAGATAGGCCAGGCCCAGCATGCTCGCGACCATCGCCGGGGCCCAGGCGGCCAGGATCAGCGGCAATGACGTCGACAAGCCGAGGGCATAGAGAAAGCGGCTGAAGAAATAGAGCAGGAATCCCGCGGCGAGTCCTGCGACGCCCCGTCCCGTCCAGCTTCCCAACCGCGCGCTGGCGGCAAGGTTGAAGGACGCCGCCACCAGCACCATGGCGCACAGCAGCCACGGCGAGGCCAGCAGCGAATACCAATACAGCTTATGCGGCACGGCCGAGAAGCCCGATTGCTCCGAGAAACGGATGAACTGCGGCAATTCCCAGAACGACATGGTCTCGGGCGCGGCGAAACTGTCCTGCACTTTGCCCATGGTGATGGAGGTCGGCAGTTTATAGGTGTCGTAGACCTTCGCCTGTTTGCCGGGGACGATGTCCCACACCTGCTGAAGCTGGAAAGCTCCGCTGATCAACGTGCCGGCAGCGGCTTCAAGGCGGCGCGAAAGGCGCTCCTTGTTGTCGGTTTGGAAAATCGAGACCTTGCCCAGCGTCAGCGTGGCGTCGTCCTGGCGTACGGCGGCGGCGTAGACGACGGTGCTAACAGGCCCGTCGGACTCACGCAGCCACAGGCCATTCTCACCGATATTAAGCGTGGTGCTTTGCCCACGGATGAGATTGTCATCCATGCGCTGATAGGTTTCATACAGATTCGCCGCCAGCGGATCGATGACGGCGAGATTGATGATGCCGAGCGCCGCCGTCAGCGCCAGCGGCGGCGCCAAGAATTGCCAGACGGAAATTCCAGCCGCGCGAATCACCACCAGTTCGTGGCTGCGCGACAGGCGGAACAGCACGAACATCATCGTCAGCAACACGATGAACGGCAGCGTCGCCTGCACCGTATGCGGCAGCTTCAACAGCGCCATGCCGAATACCGTGCTGAAATCCATCGACATCGCGGTGACGGACCGGCGCATCAGTTCGACCGTGTCGAACAACAGGATCAATCCCACGATCACCGCCGTCATGCCGAGGAGAGCAACGAGGAAGTGCCTGCCGAGATATATCGACAATGTGGGGTAGACGCGATTCACGCGAGAGTCCTTAAGGCGGGATAGACAGCCATCTTAGTGCATAGCGTACAGCCCGGGTCATGCCTAAAATATGGCCTAGGATACGCCCAGGGGAAGCAGAGCCATGGTGAAGCTGACAAAAATCTATACGCGCGGCGGCGACAAGGGCGAGACGTCCTTGGGCGACGGCTCACGCGTGAAAAAACACGCCCTGCGCGTGGCGGCTTACGGCACGCTGGACGAAGCCAACGCCGCCGTCGGCATGGCCCGCTTACACACAAAGAGCCTGCATACCAAAACCATGGCCGACAGCGACGCCATGCTGATGCGCATTCAGAACGATCTCTTCGATCTCGGCGCCGACCTCTGCACGCCCATCGAAGACGGTGAAGACCCCGCTAAGGTTTTGCGGATTATCGAAACCCAGGTGGACCGCCTGGAGCGTGAGATCGACGCCATGAATGCGCGGCTGAAACCGCTCGAGAGTTTTGTGCTCCCCGGCGGCTGCCCCGCGGCGGCCTACATCCACCTCGCGCGCACCATCGTCCGGCGCGGCGAACGCGAGATCGCCCTGCTGATGGAACAGGAGCCCGTGAACCCCCAGGCCCTGATATATGCCAACCGGCTCAGCGACCATCTGTTCGTCATGTCCCGCCACCTCAACGCCGCGGCGGAGGGCGATGTCCTGTGGACCCCGGGCAGCAATAGAAAATGATTGTGCGACGCAATATCACCGCGCCGTTTCATGCTGCAACGCAACATTATTTCGTTTGACAGTCCGGAGACGACGGACTAGTTGTTTGGCCCCTTTTTCAGATACACCACCATGAGAGAACGGAATTGGGGGGAGCCGGTGTTCACGCGCCGGCGGGCTGGGGCGACGCCCCGGCTGGGAATCAAAATACAACAAGGTTGATCGCATGAAGGTTCTCGTCGCCGTAAAACGAGTGGTCGACTACAACGTTAAAGTTCGCGTGAAGGCGGACCAGACGGGTGTCGAACTCGCCAACGTCAAAATGTCCATGAACCCCTTCGACGAAATCGCCGTCGAAGAAGCCGTGCGCCTCAAGGAAGGCGGCAAGGCGACGGAAATCGTGGTCGTCAGCGTCGGCCCGACGGGCGCGCAGGAAACCATCCGCACGGCGCTCGCCATGGGCGCGGATCGCGGCATCCTCGTCCAGAGCGACGCCGACGTGCAGCCGCTAGCGGTCGCGAAAATCCTGAAGGCCATCGTCGACAAGGAAAGCCCCAACCTCGTGATCCTCGGCAAACAAGCCATCGATGATGACTCGAACCAAGTCGGCCAGATGCTCTCGGCCTTGCTCGGCTGGTCGCAGGGCACCTTCGCTTCAAAGGTCGTGCTGGAAGCCGACAAAGCCGTCGTCACCCGCGAAGTCGACGGCGGTCTTGAGACCATCAGCCTCAAACTGCCCACCATCGTCACCACCGACCTGCGCCTCAATGAGCCGCGCTATGCGTCGCTGCCCAACATCATGAAGGCCAAGAAGAAGCCCATCGACACCATGGCGCCGGACGCGCTGGGCGTGGACGTGGCCCCGCGCCTGACCACACTGAAGGTCGAAGAGCCGCCGAAGCGTCAAGGCGGCGCGAAGGTGGCCGACGTGGCCGCCCTGGTCGACAAACTGCGTAATGAAGCAAAGGTGATCGCATGACCTCGCTGGTCCTCGTCGAACACGACAACAACACCGTAAAACCGGCGACTCTGGCCGCCGTCACCGCCGCCCAGCAGATCGGCGGCGACATTCACCTGCTCGTGGCCGGCAAGGGCTGCGGCGGGGCCGCGCAAGCCGCCGCGAAGATCGCGGGCATCGCGAAGGTACGCGTCGTCGACGGCGATCAATACGCTACCGCCTTGGCCGAACCGCTGGCCGCGCTGATCGTCAGCCTTGCCGGTGACTACAGCCACCTGATCGCGCCCGCCACCACGACCGGCAAAAATGTCATGCCGCGCGTCGCGGCGCTTCTGGACGTCGCGCAGATTTCCGACATCTCGGCGGTGGTCTCGGCGGACACCTTTGTCCGTCCGATCTACGCCGGCAGCGCCCTCGCCACCGTGCAGTCCAAGGACGCCAAGAAGGTCATCACCGTGCGCGGCTCGACCTTCGACAAGGCCAAAGCCGAGGGCGGAAGCGCCGCGGTCGAAAACGCCACGGCCTCCGCCGATCCGGGACTGTCGGCTTTCGTGAGCCAAGAATTGTCGAAGTCCGAACGTCCCGAACTGACCTCCGCGCGCATCGTCGTCTCCGGCGGCCGCGGCATGGGCTCGGGCGAGAACTTCAAGCTGATCGAAGGCCTGGCCGATAAACTGGGTGCGGGCGTCGGCGCCTCACGCGCGGCGGTTGACGCCGGCTTCGTGCCCAGCGACTTCCAGGTCGGCCAGACCGGCAAGATCGTCGCCCCGGAACTTTACATCGCCGTAGGTATTTCGGGCGCCATCCAGCATCTGGCGGGCATGAAAGACTCCAAGGTCATCGTCGCCATCAACAAAGACCCGGAAGCGCCGATCTTCCAGGTGGCCGACTACGGCCTGGTGGGCGACCTGTTCCAGGTTGTGCCGGAACTCACGAAAGCCCTGTAACGTTATCTCAAAAGGGCCGTGCCTTCGATTGCGGCCCCATTTGATTTTTGCTTTTAGATTTTTCTCGGGCATACACACATGACAGCCAAAACGCCGATTACCATCGCGAAAGTCGGCATCATCGGCGCCGGTCAGATGGGATCGGGCATCGCCCACGTTTGCGCGCTGGCGGGTTTCGACGTCGCCATCTCGGACATCAGCGAAGAGCAGCTGAAAAAGTCCGTCAACAACATCGACAAAAACATCAGCCGTCAGGTGAACAAGGGTTTCGTCAGCGACGCCGACAAGCAGGCGGCCATGACGCGCATCACCACGGCCACCGGTTATGAAATTCTCGGCGACCGCGACATGGTGGTGGAAGCCGCCACCGAAAGCGAAGACCTGAAGAAAAAGATCTTCAAGGAACTTTGCCCGCACCTGAAAGCCGATGCGCTGCTGTGCTCCAATACCTCATCGATCTCGATCACGCGCCTCGCCGCCGTCACCGACCGACCGGAACGCTTCATGGGCCTGCACTTCATGAACCCGGTGCCGGTGATGAAATTGGTGGAACTGATCCGCGGCATCGCCACCGAGGAAACCACCTTCTCCGCCGTGCGCACCTTCGCCGAAAAGCTGGGCAAGAACACGGTCTCGTCGGAAGACTTCCCGGCGTTCATCGTCAATCGCATTCTCATTCCCATGATCAACGAGGCGATCTACACGCTTTATGAAGGTGTGGGCACCGTGAAGGCCATCGACGTCGCCATGAAGCTGGGCGCCAATCATCCCATGGGCCCGCTGGAACTGGCCGACTTCATCGGTCTCGACACCTGCCTTGCGATCATGTCGACGCTGCATGACGGCTTGGCCGACACCAAGTACCGTCCCTGCCCGCTGCTGGCGAAGTATGTCGAAGCCGGGTGGCTGGGCCGCAAGACCGGCAAGGGCTTCTACGACTACAGCGGCCCCGAGCCGGTGCCGACGCGCTAGCGCACCGCTTGGCCGATCTCGCATCACAAAACGATTCAACGGCCTCCCTTTCGGGAGGCCGTTTGTTTTTGCTGCTGACGCTGCTGTGCGCGCTGTTGTACCTGCCGGGACTTTCCGCCATCCCGCCGACGGACCGCGATGAATCGCGCTTCATGCAAGCCACCAAGCAGATGCTGGAAACCGGCGACTGGGTGCACATCAAGTTTCAGGACGAGCCGCGCAACAAGAAACCGGCCGGCATCTACTGGATGCAGGCCGTGGCGGTCAGCGCCTTCGGACAAGAGCTGAATGTCGCATGGCCCTACCGCGTGCCGTCGGCGATCGCCGCGTGGCTTGCCGTGCTGGCGACGGCCTACGCCGGGCGCAAGCTGTTCAATCCCGCGACCGGTCTGGCGGCGGGCGCGGTGCTCGCGACAACATTTATCGTCGTCGTGGAAGCGCATATCGCCAAAACCGACGCGGCCCTGCTGGCGGCCACCACCGTGGCCATGGCCATGCTCGGGCGCATTTATACCGAACCGACGGTGTCCTGGCCGTCCGTGCTGGCTTTCTGGGCCGCACTCGGCGTGGGCATTCTGCTGAAAGGCCCCGTGATCCTGTTGGTGGCCGGGGCAACGATCCTCACGCTCTGCGTTGCCGACCGGGACTTTAAGGGACTGAAGACCCTTCAGCCGCTGGCGGGCCTACCGCTCATGCTCGCGATCGTGCTGCCGTGGCTGATCGCCGTATCGGGCGGCGGCACGGAGACCGCGCAAGGCAATTTCTTGTCGGAGGCGGTGCTAAACGACCTGCTGCCCAAGTTGATCGGCGGCCACGAAAGCCACGGCGCGCCGCCCGGCGCATATCTTCTTGCGGGTCTCCTGACGGCCTGGCCTTGGTCACTCCTGGCCCCGCTTGCTGTGATCGCCGCGTGGAAACAGCGCACCGTTCCCGCCGTGCGCTTCTGCCTCGCCTGGTTGATTCCCGCCTGGATCGTCTTCGAGATCGTGCCCACCAAACTGCCGCACTACACCATGCCGCTATATCCGGCGCTGGCGCTGCTGATCGGTTACATCCTGAGTGACGCGCAGGCCTTCAAAAACGGCGTGACCGGTAAAGCCGCGCTGGCATGGCGCATCGTCTGGGCGGTGGCCCCGCTGGCGCTGGCGGGCGGCGTTATCTTTGCCGCGCGGCAATACGGCCCAGGCGTGGACGCAATCACAATAGCAGCAGCCACTTTCGCCGGCCTTACAGCCCTCTTCGTCATTTTTGGGATCGCGCGAGTCACGGCCCGCACAACGGTGATCGTATGCGCCGCGCTTGCCGTGCTGTTCGCCGTAACCCTGACCGAGGGGGTGATTCCGCGCCTCACGCACATGGCGATCAGTCCACGCCTTGTCCTCGCCCTGAAAGAACATGCAACGGCCCAACCCGCGCCCGCCGCCCTTGCGGAGTTTCATGAACCGTCGGCGGTATTCCTGTTGGGCACGGACACGCTGCTGACCAATTCGACCGGCGCCGCGCAGCATGTCCTGGCCCATCCGGGCGCCGTGGCCGTCGTGCCCAAGCAAGAGCTGGATACCGTCCAGAGCATTGCCGGCGACCGCCCGATCACGGTGCTCGACTCTATCGGCGGTTACAACTATTCGCGTGGACGCTGGCTGCGCCTTGCCGTAATCACGGCAGGCACGCCTGCGGAGCCAACACCCACGGAGCCGGGCCCGTGACACCACGCAAGCCGACCTTACGCGCGCTTCTTCTGGTCTGGGGCCTCGGCACGGCCATGGTGGTGGCGGCGTCCGTTGAATGCCTGGACATCCCCCTGGCGCTGTTTTTCTACGGTCACCGCGACACATGGTGGTCGCAGTTTTTCCGCCACATCACCGATTTCGCCAGCGGTTATGTCTGGTATCCCGTGGCGGTGCTCGGCCTCGCCGCCGCGTTCGTGCGGCACAAGCGCCTCAACCAGAACATCGCGGCATGGACCCGGGAAGCCCGGGCGTGGGTCTTCATGATCGTGACCATGATGACATCCGGCATTTTCATCAACGCGGTGAAGCTGGTGGTGGGGCGCGAACGCCCGCGCCTGTTGTACCGCGACGGCACCTTCGGTTTTCACCCGTTCACCTTCGATCTGGACCTGAAGGACTGCAGCTTCCCCTCGGGTCACACGCAGTCCATCTGGGCGGCGATGCTGTGCCTGGGCTTCATCGCGCCGCCCCTGCGCCCGCTGCTGTTCACGATCGCGGTTTTCATCAGCGCCAGCCGCGTCATCATCGGCGCGCATTACGCGGGCGACGTCTTCGCGGGCGTCTATGTCGCGTTCTTTGCGGCGTTGATGTGGCGACAGTGGTTCGAGAAGGATGGGATGTCGCTGACACTTTGGTCTGGACGTCGGACCACCTCGATAAACCAGCCCGCCTAAGCCCTACTTCTTGGCGATCAGCTCGCGCAGCGTCTTTTCCACCTCGGGCGAGTCCCACTTGGCCTCGCCCTCGACGCGCGCCACTTCCTTGCCGGTCTTGTCGATGATCAGGGTCGTGGGCAGGCCGCGCAGGTTGGCGTCCTTGGAAAAGCGGCCCATTTTTTCGACATAGAAATTCAGGTTCTTCCAGTCGTTCTTCGCAAAGAACGGCTGGGCGACCTTGGCGCCTTCACGGTCCTGGGAAATGGCCAGCACCTGGAATTCAGGTCCGCCGAGTTTCGCCTGCAAGGCATTCAGCGTCGGCATTTCCTTCACGCAAGGCGCGCACCAGGTCGCCCAAAAATTCACCACCAGCACCTTGCCGGGAAACTTGGCCAAGGTCTGGTCGGCGTCGGCGGCGTCCTTGAAAACCGTCTCCGGCAGGGGCTTTGGGGCCTCATGCCACACGATCGCACCGGACTTGGCTTGGCCGGCCTCCGCGGCGGCGAAAGCCGGGCCCACGGGAAAAAGAGGGGTGCGGCTTGCCACACCCACGGCCGCAGTGATAAGCAGCGCAGCACTCAACAGGGCCGTGGCGCGAAGGCTTTGAAGTCTGCGGTCCACGTCCTTCGGCATATCATCTCCCTTTCACGGCTCGTTGCGCGCAACGTGATATAATGATGGCTCGTCGAAAGCCAAGGCTAGCACATGACCAGTAAAATTTGGGGCGGACGCTTCTCCGCCGGTCCCTCCGCCATCATGGAGGAGATTAACGTCTCCGTCGGTTTTGACCAGCGCCTGGCCAAGCAGGATCTGAATGGCAGCCGCGCGCACTGCACCATGCTGGTGGCGCAAGGCATCGTGACCAAGGAAGACGGCGACGCCATCCAGGAAGGCCTGACGCGCATCGAGAAGGAAATCGCCGGCGGCAATTTCCTGTTCAAGCGCGCGCTCGAAGACGTGCATATGAATATTGAGGGACGCCTGGCCGATCTGATCGGCGCGCCCGCCGGACGCCTGCATACCGCGCGCTCGCGTAACGATCAGGTCGCCACCGACTTCCGCATGTGGGTGCGCGCGGCCATCGAGACGCTGAACGAAGAGATCCGCAAACTGCAATCCGTGCTGATCGACAAAGCCGAAGAGCACGCCGCCACCATCATGCCCGGCTTCACGCATTTACAGGCGGCGCAGCCCGTGAGCTTTGGTCATCACCTGATGGCCTATGTCGAGATGTTCGGCCGCGACCGCAGCCGCCTCAAGGACGCGCGCGCGCGGCTGAACGAATGCCCGCTGGGTGCCGGCGCGCTCGCCGGCACGTCATTCCCCATCGACCGCCACCTGACGGCGGAAAAACTGAATTTCGACCGGCCCATGGCCAACTCCATGGATGCCGTGTCCGACCGCGACTTCGCCCTCGACTTCCTGGCCGCCGCCGCGATCCTGTCGACGCATATGTCGCGGCTGGCCGAGGAGATGGTCAATTGGTCCAGCGCGCAGTTCGGCTTCATCCGTTTCAGCGACGCCTTCTCCACCGGCAGCTCGATGATGCCGCAGAAGCGCAACCCCGACGCCGCCGAGCTGGTGCGCGGCAAAACCGGCCGTGTCTACGGCGCGCTGACGGCGCTGCTGACGGTGATGAAGGGCTTGCCGCTGACCTATTCGAAGGACATGCAGGAAGACAAGGAAATCGTCTTTGCGACTTTCGACACGCTGGAGCTGTGCCTCGCCGCCACCAGCGGCATGGTCGTGGACATGAAGCCCAACCCCGAGCGCATGCTGGAAAGCGCCGCCGCCGGGTTCACCACCGCCACGGACCTGGCCGACTGGCTGACGCAGGCGCTGAACATCCCGTTCCGCGAGGCGCACCACATCACCGGAAAAGTCGTGAAGCTGGCCGAGGGCAAGAACTGTCTGCTATCGGACCTGCCGCTGGAAGACATGCAGCAGGCCGAACCGCGCATCACCAAAGAGGTGTTCAACGTACTGACGCCCGCGGCCTCCGCCGCCAGCCGCACCAGCTTCGGCGGCACGGCGCCTGACAATGTGCGCGCCCAGGTCAAAGCCGCGCGCGAGCGCTTTTTAAAGTAGGGCCGGAAAAATGAAGTCCTTCACGCGAAAACTGATGCTGACGGGGATGGTGGCGTGTGTTGCGGTCGGCGTTGCCGCCTGCGGCAAAAAGGCCATGCCGGTACCGCCGGACGGTTCGACCTTCCCGCGCCAGTATCCGGCGCCCCAGGCCGACAAACCGAAACAACCTTAAGCGGCGCAAAACATTCACACCATGCATCACTTCAGCTATTCCAACGGCGCGCTCCACGCCGAGAGCGTACCGGTTGCGCGCATCGCCGCCGAAGTCGGCACGCCGTTCTATTGCTATTCGAGCGCCACGCTGTCGCGCCACCTGCGCATTTTCATGGACGCGCTGGCGGGCCTGGATGCGACCGTGTGTTTCGCCGTCAAAGCCAACAGCAACCTCGCGGTGATTCGCATGCTGGTGGATCAGGGCGCGGGCTGCGACGTGGTCTCGGGCGGAGAACTGCAACTCGCGCTGAAGGCCGGCTGCGCGCCGGAAAAAATCGTCTTCTCCGGTGTCGGCAAGACCGAAGATGAACTGCGCTTCGCGCTGGACAACAACGTCGGGCAGATCAACGTCGAGTCCGAAGCCGAACTTCACACGTTGAGCCGGGTCGCCGGTGCGCTGGGCAAGACCGCGCGCATCGCGCTGCGCGTCAATCCCGATGTCGATGCGGGAAGCTTGGATAAAATTTCCACCGGCCGCAAGGAAGACAAGTTCGGCATCGAGTGGACGCTGGCCCCGGCGCTGTACCGCAAGGCCAAGGCCCTGCCGGGCATCGAACCTGTCAGCATCGCGGTGCATATCGGCTCGCAGATCACCTCGCTGAAGCCCTTCGAAGCCGCCTTCACGCGCATGCGCGAGATGATCGAGACGCTACGCGCCGACGGCATCGATATCCGCCACCTCGATCTCGGCGGCGGCTTGGGTATCCCCTACGATCACGCCAACAGCACCGCGCCGCCCAGCCCCGAAGCCTACGGCGAGATGGTCAAGCGCACCGTCGGCGACCTTGGCTGCAAACTCACCTTCGAACCGGGCCGCATCCTCGTCGGCAACGCCGGGATCATGGTGGCGCGCGTGGTGGCCATCAAGGAAAGCTCGACGCGGCGATTTGTCATCGTCGATGCGGGCATGAACGACCTCGTGCGCCCGGCCATGTACGGCGCGCGCCACGAGATCATTCCCGTCACCGAAGCCCCCACCAGTTCGGCCTATGATCCGGTCGACGTGGTCGGCCCGGTCTGCGAGACCACGGACTGCTTCGCCAAAAACTACCACCTGCCGCCCTTGAAGGCCGGCGATCTGGTGGCTTTCCTCAGCGCGGGGGCCTACGGCGCGGCCATGGCCTCCACCTACAACGCCCGGCCCCTGGTGCCGGAAGTGATGGTGGCGGGCGACCAATACGCCGTGATTCGCCGCCGCCCGACGTTCGCGGAAATGACGCTTCTGGAGCAGACGCCGCCCTGGATGAGCTAAACCACGGCCAAAGCCACGGGTAAAAGTGGTGTGTTACACGCTGTCACCATAACCCCACTGTCATCTGAAGCGGGCGGCGTTGAAGCCCCGGGGCCCAGGCCCTAAACTTGGGGCCATGACCGAACAGACACCCGAACAAACGCCCGACAGTCCAGAAGCCCCGACACAAAATATGTCCCCCGGCCTTGCCGTCCAGCGCCGCCTGGCGCTGGCGTGGCTAGCCCTGTCGTGGGAACGCCTCTGGTCGCGGCTATGGATCATCGGGGTCTATCTGACTCTGTTCGGCATCATCCTCATCCTCGATATCCTGCCGACATTGCATTGGGCCGCGCACGCCGGCGCTGTGATGATCGCCGCGGGCGCGATTGGCTACGCCGCGTGGCGGCGCCTGCGCGGTTTCGCTTTCCCGACGCGCGAAGAAGCTCGCGCGCGTCTTGAGACCACCTCGAACGTCGCGCATCGCCCGCTGACCACCGTGGAAGACACCTTGGCGGCGGGCGCCTCGGCCATCCAGCAATGGATGTGGCGCCTGCATCAGGAACGCGCGCGCCAAGAACTGGACCGCCTGCGCGTCAAAGGCCCCAACCCCAACATCGCGGCGCGCGACCGCTTTGCGCTCCGTTCCGCCGTCGTGCTGGCGTTGTTCGTCGCCGTGGCCGGCGCGTGGGGCGATATCGGAAACCGCATATGGCGCGGCGTGCTGCCGATGTTCGACGGCGGATCGTCGCGCGTCGCCGTGAAGCTGTGGATCACGCCGCCGGCCTACACCAACCGTTCGCCGATCTATTTGGAATCGCCTTCACCCCAGGGCGCGCAGCCGCTCGAAGTTCTCGACATCCCCGCCGGCAGCAAGGCCCTGGCGGTGGTGACGGGCGCGCGCCGCGCCGCGTCGTTCCGCCTCGACGAGGAATCCAAGCCGCTCGACAAGCTGGCGGACGAAACCCAGCGCGGCGAAATCGATCTCAAACCCATGAAACGCTTCGAAGTGCGCCAGGGCTCGCGCGCCATCATCGGCTATGACGTGAACTGGATCGCCGACAAACCTCCGGTCATCAGTTCGCCTAGCGCGCCGACCGAAGCGCCGCGCTGGCGTTTGCGGATCGATTACAAGGCCAGCGACGACTACGCCGTGGAGTCCGTCACCGCGCAGGTCACCAAAGCCGACAAAAGCAACGGCGAAGCCCCGCCGCTGGAATTCCCCGTACAGATCCCGGCGGGCGCGGGCAAAACTTTCGTGCACGCCTCGATCCACGATCTCGCGTCGCACCCCTGGGCGGGACAGCGGGTTTACGTCCAGCTCACCGCCGTCGACCAGGCCGGACAAAAAGGCGCGTCGCGCACCATGGAAGTGACTTTGCCCGAGCGCGTGTTTGTGCATCCGGTGTCGAAGGAACTCGCGAAGCTGCGCAAAGAGGTTGCCGCCGCGCCGGAAGAGTCCGCGAAACCGGCGCTGGAAAGCGTCACCAAGATTCTGCAAAACCCGCAAAGCTTCAACGGCGAACCGCTGGTCCATCTGACGCTCGCGACCGCGAAGTACCGCCTGGCCTATGAGCCCGCCGCCGACGCCGCCCACACCGTGCCCGATTTGCTGTGGCACGCGGCGGTGCGCATCGAAGACGGTAATCTGGTCTCCGCCGAGCAGCGCCTCGTGGACGCCGAGAAAGCCCTGCGCGAAGCCATCGAACGCGGCGCGTCCCCCGAGGAAATCAACCGTCTGCTCGACGAATTGAAGCAGGCCGTGGCCGACTACGCCAAGGCCGTGGCGGAAAAGAACCCCGATCAGCAGAACGGCTTCACCCAGGCCAACGCGCAACAGGCCGATCAGGTCGCCGCCAAGGCCGAGGAATTGCGCCAGGCGTCCGAGATGGGCGCCATGGAGCAGGCCAAGCAGGCGCTGGACGACTTGCAGAAGCAACTGCAGACCCTGCGCGACGGCCAGCAGGGCCAAGGCGACAAGAACAACAAGGACGTCAAGCAGTCGCAGCAGATGATGCAGGAGATGCGCGACCTGACCAAACAGCAGTCGGACCTGCTGAACGAGAGCTTCGAGCAGGCCAAGAAACAGGCGCAGCGCGATAAGGAACAACAAGATCGCTTGGCCGCCGAGCACGCCAAGGGCATGCAGATGCCCCAGCGCGGCAAGAAGGACGGTCAGCAGAGCGCCGCCGAAGCCGAGGAAGAGAAACAGGCCAAAGCCAACACCCAGGCCGCGCGGAGCGCCGCCGACAAGCAGGAAGCCCTGCGCAAGAAACTCGGCGAAGTCATGCAAAAAATGGAGCAGATGACCGGCCAGAAGAGCGAAGGCATGAGTGAGGCCGACACCGCCATGTCCGACGCCCGTGACAATCTCAACGCCGGCGCGTGGAAAGAAGGCGCCGACGGGCAGAGCAAAGCTTTGTCCAAAATGCAGCAGAGCATGGCCCAGGCGCAGGAACAGCTGATGCAGTCGCTGTTCGAGAAAGGCCTTGGCGGCGTCATGGAACTGCCGGGCGCGGGCGAGATGCGGTTCTCGCCCTTAGGAGCCCGCGACGGACGGCGCAGCGGCGAGCACGTCGATGTGCCGACAGGGCCCGACAAACAAGGCATGGCGCAACGCGTCCGCGCCATCCTGGAGGAAATCCGCGCCCGCGCTTCGGACCGCACACGCCCGGAAGCCGAGCAGGACTATCTGCGCCGGTTGATGAAGCAGTTTTAAAAGCTGAAGCGGATTATTCTTCCCACACCACGGCGTAACCGCCTTTGGCGGCGCCAAGCTGCGGGAGCTCCATGCGGATATCGAATTCCACGGAGCCGTTGGGGTCGAGCACGCCAATGGGTGCGGGTGCGCTGGAATCCTGGATGACTTCTTTTTTGTCGTTGTAGAGTTCGAGACGAAGATTCGGCACCGTCTTGGGGATGTCGGAAATATTCGAAATGAAGCCGCGCACCACCAGCGTCTCGACGCCGCCGATACGCTGCAGGCGTTTGGAGGATTCCGCGATTTTGAGACCGGCGCCCGGCAGCACGGCTTCGGCGCCCATGCTCTTGTAGAAACCGCTGATGCCCGGCCACATGTCCATCAAGACGCCGCGGCCCAGCCACAGCATGCCCGCCAGCGACATCACCGCCACGCTCATGACGGCGACGGTGATGTAAGCCGGATCGATCGGCTTGCGGGCGGCTTTCTTGGCTTTGCCCTTATCGCCCTTGGCGCGGGCCGCGACCGCGGCGAAAGCGTCTTCTTCGGCGGTGTCCTCGTCTTCCGCGTCATCGCCCGCGCCGCTGCTGAAGTTGGGGCGGTCGGCGTCGGGGTCGACCAAATCCTCGTCTTCATCTTTTTTCGCGCCGGGACCGCCCGAGGCACCGGGTTTACCCGGGCCTTCACTCTTACCTTTTTCGCCGGGCCCGCCGGAGGCGCCGGGTCCACCCGACGCGCCGCCGTCTTCGGCTTTGCGCGCCGGCTCGCCGTCCTTCAGCACGGCGCCGTCTTTCGCGCGCTTTTCGCCTTCCTTGAGTTCGGCTTCGGGCTTGGCGGCTTTGCCCGCACCGGGGCCGCCGCTGGCGCCTGCCGCGGCATCCTTGCCTGGCGCAGGCTGGCCGGGCCCGCCGGACGCGCCGGCGTCGGCCATGGACTGGCCCGGAGCCCCCGGACCACCCTCCTCGCCGCGCAGAGATTGGCCGGGGCCGCCCGCGGCACCCGCCTCAGCTTTCATCGATTGGCCAGGCGCACCGCTGGCGCCGTCTTCGGTTTTCATCGACTGACCCGGCGCGCCGGGGCCGCCTTGCGCGCCCTTATCGAGCAGCGATTTTGAACCTTGGCCAGGGGCGGCGATCTCGCCCGACATCTGCGAGACGGCCGGAGCCCCC
>JAIEMI010000005.1 GCA_019752235.1 Rhodospirillaceae bacterium | reverse complement strand
CGCGCCCGATGCGCGCGCCGCGGCGCAGTATTATCCCGCCAACTATTGGTTCGCGATGCTGGAGATTCCGCCCAAAAGCGATTTCCCCGGCACGGGCCCCAACGGCAACGGCATCTCGCCGGGCCTGGGACGTCAGGAGCAATGGATCGACCGCATCAAAACCACCGCCTGCCAGGCCTGCCATCAGCTGGGCAACAAGGCGACGCGCGAACTGCCTGAATCCCCGAAGGGCGGCAACACGGTGGAAGCTTGGTCGAAGCGCCTGGAAGCCGGGCAGGCGGGCGCGGGCATGTCGAACATGATCTCATCCTTCGGGCGCCAGCGTGCGCTGAAGATGTTCGCCGACTGGACCGACCGCATCAACGCCGGTGAAGTTCCCTTCGCGCAGCCCGAGCGCCCCAAAGGCATCGAGCGCAACATCGTCCTGACCACCTGGGATTACGGCGATGCGTCGAAGTACACGCATGACTCCGTCGCCACCGACAAACGCAAACCGACGGTCAACGCCAACGGCCCGATCTACGGCGCCACCGAGGAAAGCAGCGACA
This sequence comes from Rhodospirillaceae bacterium, assembly GCA_019752235.1. GTDB lineage: Bacteria > Pseudomonadota > Alphaproteobacteria > Rhodospirillales > Rhodospirillaceae > SHVO01. The sequence continues at coordinate 17,340 of JAIEMI010000005.1, read as the reverse complement.
AGCTCGCCGTGCTCGATCCCGTGACGCACACGGCTTACGAACTCGAAATGCCGTTGCGCGATCCCAACACGCCCATGTCGGCGCCGCAGCGCACGGGAACATCGCCCTACTGGGGCGATGCGCTGATCTGGGACAGCAAAACCAGTCCGCACAGTTCGATGTTCGACGGCAAGGGCCGTCTGTGGACCGCCGCTATCATCCGGCCGCGCGACAATCCCGCCTTCTGCAAGGAAGGCTCCGAGCACCCTTCCGCGAAACTGTTGCCGCTGAAAGCCAGCGGGCGCCAGGTCAACGTCTTCGACCCCAAGACCAAGCAGATCAAAACCGTCGACACCTGCTTCGGCACGCACCACGTCATGTTCGCCGGCGATAAGGACGACACGCTCTGGTTCAGCGGCTTCGGCGGCGACAGTGCGGGCTGGCTGAAGACGCGGGTCTGGGACGAAACCGGCGACGAACAGAAGGCCCAAGGCTGGACGGCCTTCATCCTCGACACCAACGCCAACGGCAAGCGCGACGAAGGCTATACCGAGTTCGATGCGCCCATCGATCCGAAGAAAGATCACCGCATCAAAGGCTCGTTCTATTCCGTCATCGAGAATCCCGTGGACGGCTCCATCTGGGGGTCCGTGCTGTCGTTCCCCGGCGCGCTCATCCGGGTCGATCTCGGCAAGAATCCGCCTTCGACCGCCATGACGGAAGTTTATGAGCCGCCCTTCAATAATCCGAAAGCCAAGGCCCAGGGCTACACCACGCGCGGTATCGACGCCGACCGCGAGGGCGTGATCTGGACCAACCTCACCGGCAGCGGCCATCTTGCCAGCTTCGACCGGCGCAAGTGCAAAGGCCCCCTGAACGGTCCGGCCGCCACGGGCCAGCATTGCCCCGAGGGCTGGACGCTGTATCCGCTGCCCGGTCCGCAGTTCAAAGGCGTGGACGAGCCCGGCAGCGCCACATCGACCTATCTGCTGTGGGTCGATCAGTTCAACGTCTTCGGCATGGGCGACAACACCCCCATGATCATCGGCAACGGCGCCGACGCCATCTACGCGCTCGATAAAAAGACCGGCGGCTTGGTCACGCTGCGGGTGCCTTATCCCATGGCGTTCTTCGCCAAGGGCATGGACGGCCGCATCGACGACGAAAAGGCCGGTTGGAAAGGCCGCGGCCTTTGGGCCAGTTCCGGCACGCGCGCGCCGTGGCATGTGGAAGGCGGCTTCGGCGAAAAACCCAAGATGCATAAATTCCAACTGCGCCCGAATCCATTGGCTCACTAAAGGAAGAACATATGAAAATCCTGTTTCGCACGGCGGCGGTCGTGGGCGTACTGATGAGCGGCGCGGCCTTTGCGCAAAGTGCGCAGCTCACCTTGTCCAGCCCAGCCTTCAAGGACGGTGGCGGCTTTCCCGATGTTTTCGTCTGCAAGGACAATAAGAACTTCTCGCGCCATTCCTTGCCCTTGGCCTGGACCGGCGCGCCCGAAGGCACCAAGTCTTTCGCGCTGCTGATGCATGATGTCGATGTCCATCCCCGTAAAACCGCGCATGGCGCGCTGCACTGGATCGTCTGGAACATCCCGGGTTCCGCCGCCACGCTGGCCGCAAACCTGCCGTTGGAAGGCCAGCTCGCCGACGGCACGCGCCAGGGCAAAAGCGTCATCGGCCAGCCGGGTTACATGGGGCCATGCCCGCCGCCGGGAAACCCGCACCACTATGTGATGGAGCTTCTTGCGCTCGACACGGTGTTGGAAGTTCCTATCGAAGGCACACGCGACGACGTCCTGAAAGCCGTCGAGGGCCACGTCCTGGCCAGTAGTGCGTTGGTGGGTCTGATCAAAAAATAAGTCGCCGCCGTTTTCGCCTGTTTCTCACGTTCTGGGAGGAGTCATGAGAAGGCTTGGGCTTGGGTTTATGGCGTCCGCGTTTCTGACGACAACGGCGCTCGCCGCCGGCGGCGTACAGATCGACCCCGACGACATCGGCGGCGTCGTGACGGGCGCGAAGGGCGCCGAGGCCGGCGTCTGGGTGATCGCCGAGACCAAAGACCTGGCGACGCCCTACATCAAGATCGTCGTCACGGACGATCAAGGACGCTACGTCCTGCCCGACCTGCCCAAGGGCAAATATAAAGTCTGGGTGCGCGGCTACGGGCTTGTGGACTCCCAGCCCGTGGACGGCGCGCCCGGCAAGGGGCTCAATCTCACGGCCGTGATCGCACCCGACGCCAAGGCGGCGGCGGAAATCTATCCCGCCAATTATTGGTTCGCGCTGCTCAATCCGCCGGACAAATCCGAATTCCCCGGCACCGGTCCGCAAGGCAACGGCATCGTGCCCTCCATCACCAGCCGCAACGACTGGGTGATTCAGGTGAAGGAGAATTGCCTGCCGTGCCACCAGCTCGGCACCAAGGCCACGCGCGAACTGACCGACACCGGCAATAGCTTGGAGGCCTGGGACCAGCGTATCCAAAAGGTGCGCTCCGACGACGATCCGACGCTGGGGCCCAAGGCCAAGGAAATGACGTCGCTGATGACCAATGCCATGACACGGTACGGCCGCCACCGCGCGCTGCAGGTCTTCGCCGATTGGACCGACCGCATCGGCAAAGGCGAAATCCCGAAAGAGACGCCGCCGCGCCCGTCGGGCATCGAACGCAATCTCGTGATCACGCTCTGGGACTGGGGCAATCAGCGTTTCGTCCACGACGCCGTCAGCTCCGACCGGCGCACGCCGACGCTCAACGCCAACGGACCCGTCTATGGCCTCGACGAATTCTGGGGCTCCATGCTGGTGCTGGATCCGGTGACGCATAAGACCTCCGTCGTCACGGTGCCTGACTCCGTGCCGACGCGCCCCGGCGGCAAGAAGGCCGTGGTGCACAATCCGATGCTCGATCAAAAGGGCCGCGTGTGGATGACGGAAATCCCCAGCATCACCGGCGCGCCGCATCCCTCCTTCTGCACCGACGCCAAGGCCAGCAAATACGCCAGGTATTTTCCGATCCGCTCCAACATCGGCCACGAAATCGCGCTCTACGATCCCACGACCAAGAAGATCGAAGTCATCGACTACTGTACCAACACCCAGATTCTCCAGTTCCAGCGCGACGCCGATAACACGCTGCACATGAGCGGCGATGCCAACGTCATGACCTGGATCAACACGCGCCTGTGGGACGAGACGCGCGACCCGGCGAAGTCCTTCGGCTGGTGCCCGATGGTGCTGGACACCAATGCCGACGGCAAAATTACGCCCGACCGCGCCGCGTGGAACGAACCGGGCAAACCCCTCGACCCCAAAAAAGATACGCGCATGAGCAGTTATCTGTACGGCATGGGCATCAATCCCGCGGATAGCAGTGTCTGGTACGCCAAGTTCTCGCCCTTCACGCAAAGCGGCATTGTGCGCTTCGCGCCCGGCAATAACGCGCCCGAAACCTGCATGACCGAATACTACGAGCCGCCGAAACGCCCCGACGGCCTCTACAGCGCCTACAACATCCGCGGCATCGAGATGGATTCAAAAGGCGTGGCGTGGGTGGCCTTCGGCAGCGGTCAGATCGGCGCCTTTGATCGCGCCAAATGCAAGGTGCTTAACGGCCCTACCATGGCCTCTGGTCTGCATTGTCCCGAGGGCTGGACGATTTACGATACGCCCGGGCCCAAGATGCCGGGCCAGGAGGTCGGCAGCGCCGACTGGCATTATCTCTCCTGGGTCGATCTCTACGACACGCTGGGTCTCGGCAAGGATGTGCCCATCGTCAACGGCACCATGTCGGACTCCCTCGTCGCCCTTCAGCCCGGCGGCAAACACGTGTTCATGCGCGTGCCGTATCCGATGGGCTTCTATACGCGCTCGGTGGATGGGCGGATTGATGATCCCAATGCCGGATGGAAAGGCCGTGGCCTCTGGACCAGCTATCAGGTGGTGCCGCTCTGGCATATGGAGACCGGCGAAGGCAGCTCCGGCAAGGTCGCGAAATTCCAGGTGCGGCCCGATCCGTTGGCGCACTGAGGCGGCCGCCGCGTTATTTATCCAGGAAGTCGCGCACCACGGAGGCGATCTCGCCGGTCTTGGCGTCGAGCATGCCGTGGGTCCATTCCGGCAGGTCGTGAATGCGTCCGTTTTTCAGCAGGGGCGCGGCGCGCGGCGTATAGGCGGCCAGATCGTCCTTCGGATTCAGAATCAGGATCGGCTGCGGAATCTCCGGTAGCGTCGCCGCCAGGTCGTAATTGATGGCGGCGCGCAAACCCCATGACGATATTTCAGGGTTCTTCTGGTTATCGAGGTAGATGTTCCAGGTGCGGATTTCGTCGGGCCCCATGCGCCAGAAATCGGTTTTGAAAATCGGCCAGCTTTTTTCCATGGCCTTGGCGCGCTCGTCCGGCGGGCGCACGGAAAAGCGCGTGTTGAGGTCGGTGCGCTCCTGGTCGGTGAACACCGGCGCGGAAATCATCACGATCTTCCGCACCGCCTTGGGTTCCTGACGGGCCATCTCCACGGCCACGACGCCGCCGGCGTGATACCCCATGACGTCGAAGACACCGAGGCCCAGGGTCGTTTCCAATTCCAGCATGGCCCGGGCGTAGCCTTCGATACCGGGCGCTTCCGTTGGCGCATCCGACATGCCGAAGCCCGGAAAGTCCGGCGCGATCACCGTGCGGTCGCGGCCCATCTCGGCCAGGAAAGCGTCGTACAGGTAGCTGGTGCCGGGGCTCGAATGCAGCAGCAGCAAAGGACTGCGCGTACCGTCTGGGCCCGAGCGGCGGTAGTGGATCTGGCCGTGAGGCCCCGGCGCATAGGCGCGGCGGACGTGGGAAGCGCCTTTGGTCAAACTCATACAGTCACCGTCGTGAGAAAAAAGAACAGTCCGGCCACGCGTTTCACACATCTGCGAGGCGGCTGAATGTGCCATAAATCCCGCACCCGCCACATGAAAAATCATCGTAAACTTGGGTTTAAGGGAAGGTCTACAGAGGGTGACACCATGATGATCCGCCGTTTCTTCAGCGCCCCAATGCTTCTTGGTTTGCTTCTGGTTCTCGCGGCCGCGGCGCCGGTGACGGCTGCCGACAAAGAGAAAGTTCTCAACCTCTACATTTGGTCGGACTATCTGGCGCCGGACACCCTCGCCAACTTCACCAAGAAGACCGGCATCAAAGTGAACATGGATGTCTTTGATTCCTCCGAGGCTTTGGAGGCGAAGCTGCTGGCCGGCGGCTCCGGTTACGATGTCATCGTGCCCAACGGCCCCGTGCTGAAACGGCTGATCCAAGCAGGTGCGGTCCAGCCGCTCGACAAGGGCAAGCTGCCGCATATCACCACGCAGGACGCCGCGATTACGGCCCGCGCCGCCGTCGCCGATCCCGGCAACGCCCACGCCATTGTCTATATGTGGGGTACGTCCGGCATGGGCTACAACGTCGCGAAGGTGAAGAAGGCCTTAGGTGATAAAGCCCCGGTTGAGAGCTGGAAGCTGATTCTCGATCCCGCCAACGCCGAGAAGCTCTCCAAATGCGGTTTGTATGTCTTCGATTCGGCGGCGGACATTTTCGAACTGACACTGAATTATCTCGGCAAGGATCCGCACTCCACCAATCCCCAGGATTATGAGGAGGCCGCCGCCGCCTGGCAGAAGGTGCGCCCCTTCATCACCAAGTTCCACAACTCGGAATACATTTCGGCGCTGGCCAACGGCGATGCGTGTGTCGCCATGGGGTTCTCCGGCGACGTCTTTCAAGCACGCGACCGCGCCGAGGAAGCCAAGAAGGGTGTCGAAATCGCTTATAGCATTCCCAAAGAAGGCGCCGTGATGTGGTTCGACTTCATGGCCATCCCCAAAGATGCGCCCCACGGCGACGCGGCCTATGCGTTTCTGGATTACATCCTGACGCCGGAGGTGATCGGCCCGATCACCAATTCCATGTGGTACGCCAACGCCAACAGCAAGGCGAAGCCTTTCACCGACAAGGAAATCCTTGAGGACGAAACCGTCTACCCGGGCAAGGAGGTCATGAGTCACCTGTTCCCGGAAAGCAATCCGACCCAAGCCATCGAGCGCCTGCGGACGCGCCTATGGAACAAGGTCAAAACCGGCGCCTGACAGTTCATGCAGCCCGTCATCGCGGTTGAGTCCGTTTCAAAAAGCTTTGGCGCTGTCACGGCCGTCAACGGCGTGACTCTCGATGTGCGTCCTAATGAGTGTCTGGCGCTGCTGGGCCCGTCCGGCTGCGGCAAGACCACGCTGCTGCGGCTCATCGCGGGCTTGGAAGCCGCCGATCGGGGGCGCATCCTCATCGACGGCGCGGACATGACCCACGCCGCGCCTTACGCGCGGCCCGTCAACATGATGTTCCAGTCCTACGCGCTGTTCCCCCATATGAGCGTGGCCGACAACGTCGCGTTCGGGCTGAAGCAGGACGGCGTGAAAGGCGACGCCCTGAAGGCGCGCGTGCAGGACGCGCTGGCGGCTGTCGAGATGGAAGCGCTGGCGCAGCGCATGCCCGCGCAGCTCTCCGGCGGGCAGAAGCAGCGCGCCGCCCTGGCCCGCTGTCTCGCCAAGCGGCCGCGCGCGCTGCTGCTGGACGAGCCCATGGCGGCGCTCGACAAACATCTGCGCGAGCGGACGCAGTTTGAACTCATGGCGTTGCGCAAGCGCCTCGGCATCGCGTTTGTCGTCGTCACGCACGACCAGAGCGAGGCCATGGCCATGGCCGACCGGGTGGCGGTCATGGATGCTGGTCATGTGCTCCAAGTGGCTGCGCCGCGCGAGATGTACGAACGGCCCGCCAGCCGCCGCGTGGCGCAGTTCTTCGGCGACATCAACGTCTGGAGCGCCGTGGTCGGCCTTGCGCCCGGCACCGTCGATATCCCTGATTTGCGCCTGGCGGTACGAATTCCAGCAGCGTTGCCCAGCGCCGGTTCGCCGCTCTCGGTGGCGTTGCGGCCGGAACGCATCGCCATCGCGCGCGACCCCGCGCCCATGGGCGATTGCAGCGTGAGCGGAACGATCGAAGACGCCGTCTATCTCGGCATGACGTGCACGTACTTCGTCACCCTTTCATCGGGCGCGGTGGTGCGCGTGACGGCGCAGAACGGCGAAGGCGCGCAGACCTTCAGCCGCGGCGATGCCGTGCATCTGTCGTGGCGGCCCGCGGCGCTGACGGTGCTGGCGGCATGAACGCCGCAGCGCGCCGGCGCGCCGTACTGACGTTGCCGTGGCTTTGGACGGCATTGTTTTTCTTGCTGCCCTTCGCCGTCGTGCTGAAGATCAGCTTCGCCGAATCACAACTCAGCATCCCGCCTTACACGGCGCTATTCGAACGCGTGGATGGTGTGATTGTCGGTCTCCGCGCGACCCTGGCCAACTACCGGATGGTCTTCACCGACAGCCTTTATGTGACGGCCTATTTCAGTTCTCTTAAGATCGCGGCCATCGCGACGCTGTTGACCTTGCTGCTGGGCTATCCCATGGCCTATGGCATCGCCCGCGCGCCGGCTTCGCACCGTGTGTTGCTTCTGGTCCTCGTGATGCTGCCCTTCTGGACATCGTTCCTGGTGCGCATCTACGCCTGGATCGGATTGCTGCGGCCCACCGGCATCATCAACGCCGCGCTGGAATCGCTGGGCTTCATCGACGCGCCGCTGGCGCTGCTCAATACCCCGGGCGCGGTCTACCTCGGCATCGTGTACGCCTATCTGCCCTTCATGGTGCTGCCGCTGTATGCGCGCCTCGAACGGCTGGACCCGGCGTTGCTGGAAGCCGCCGCCGACCTCGGCGCGAAACCCTGGCGCGCCTTCCTGCATGTGACGCTGCCCTTGTCCCGGCCGGGAATCGCCGCCGGATGTTTGCTGGTGTTCATCCCGGCGGTGGGTGAATTCGTCATTCCGGAACTCCTGGGCGGACCCGACACGCTGATGATCGGCAAGGTTTTGTGGAATGAATTCTTCTCCAACCGCGATTGGCCCTTGAGCGCCGCCATCACGGTGGTGTTGCTGATGGTTCTCGTGACTCCCATCGCGCTTCTGCAGCTTGCGCAATCTCGCACGTTGAGGCGCGCATGAGGCGCCCATCCGGCACAACGATCGCGCTGATCGCGGGTCTGGCGTTTCTCTATGTGCCGCTGGCGGTCGTGATCGGTTATTCCTTCAACGCCTCGAAACTGGTGACGGTCTGGACGGGTTTTTCCTTCACCTGGTACGGCGCGCTGCTGGCGGACGAACAGATTTTAAACGCGGCGCGCAACAGTCTGATTGTCGCGTTCACGTCGGCGACGCTCGCGGCGGTGCTGGGCACCATGGCGGGTTATGCCTTCGCGCGGTTCGGACGGTTCCGGGGCCGCAACCTTCTCGCGGGGTCCATCGCCGCGCCGCTGGTTATGCCCGACGTCATGACCGGGCTTTCGCTGTTGCTGTTGTTCGTGGCGCTGGAACAGACCTTCGCGTGGCTGCCGGGGCGGGGGCTCATCACCATCATCATCGCCCATGCCGGTTTCGCCATGGCCTACGTCACGGTGATTGTGCGCGCACGCCTCATAGGGATGGAACGCGACATTGAGGAAGCCGCCGCCGATCTTGGCGCGAAGCCCATGACGGTGTTCTTCGGCATTACGTTGCCGATGATCCGCCCAGCCGTCATGGCCGGGTGGCTGCTGTCCTTCGTGCTGTCGCTGGACGACCTGGTCATCGCCAGCTTTGTATCCGGCCCCCAGTCCACGACGCTGCCGATGGTGGTGTTTTCCAGCATTCGCCTCGGCGTCAGTCCCAAGATCAATGCGCTGGCGGCGATCCTGATTATCGTAACGCTGGTGTTGTTGGCCTTAGCGGCATGGATGAGTCGCGGCGCCCTCCGCATGCGTCCGGCAAAATGAAAAACGCCCCGCCGGTAAGGGCGGGGCGTTTTTGTACTCGCAAATTTTTTCGCAATCGTTCTGGTTTTTTCTAACCCGTCCCCCGATCTCCTACCGCTGGGATGCGATCGAAACTTCACCGCCCTCGATCTTGACGGTCGTGCGGCCCTTGGTTTCCACGGAGCTATTTCCCACCAAGATGACGCAGTCGCTGCAGATATCTTTCACCCTCTCGCCGGCTTTGACGGTCCGCGTCTCGCTGGATCCGTCGGCGCCGTTGACAGTCACTTCGTGCGCGGCGCGGTCGCGATTGACGAGATCCACGGCCTGGGCCGGGACGGGCGCCGCGATCAGGAAGCCCGCACAGGCCCAGATCGCTTTCCGCAACACGCCTTTGTAACGGTTTTGAATCTCACACGCTGTCATGGTCCGATCAAACGAATTTAAGTCGGGGGTTAATTCGGCTTTCTCGATATATAAAAGGCCGGTTAAGTTGTCCACAGGCCGAAACGCCCGGTGAATATATCAAAACCCGGGAAATGGGTGCTAGAGCATCGCGCCGAAAAGCGGACGTCCGGTTTTCGGCAAAAGCGATGCGACCACAAATAGTTAGAGCAAGCAGCGTGATTCCTATATCACGCTGCTTGCTCTAGTCCCGCGAAGGGAGCCCGCCGGAATGAGCATTATTCTTCATGAGCTTGGGGTGCGCGCTCCGGCCCAAAGCCTGGGCCCTTGCCGCCGGCCATGAAAGCGATTCTGGCGCGCGCGTTCCGCACGATTCCGCTGCCGCTCGCGCGCCTGGTCATCGGCCTTTTCAACACGCGCTTTCACATCAGTGTCGTCGGCGTGTTCCTGACGCCCGACGGCAAGGTGCTGGTGCTGAAGCATGTCTTCCGCAGGCTGTATCCGTGGGGCTTGCCCGCGGGCTTCGTGAATGCCGGTGAATCGCCGGAACATGCGATGGTGCGCGAAGTGAAAGAGGAAACCGGACTCGATGTTCGCGTCAGCCGCGTTGTCGAGGTGCGGCCGGTGCGCCCTCGGCACATGGAAGTTGTCGTCGCTGGCGCGGTAACGCCGGGGCCGACCCTGCGGCCCAATCACGAAATCTTTGAAGGTGCGTTTACCGCGCCCGATGCTCTGCCGGACGGCATGATGCCGAGCCAGGCAGAGATCATCAGGCGGGTTATTGGCGCTTAGCCGGGATGCTTAGTTCAAGCGGGCGACCGTCACGCCGACGATCTCGGTCACCGCGCCGCCGGCATCGTCCATGAGCGGGAAATCGGCGGCGATAAAATCAATCGGCGACGTATGCGATGGCGAGATGGCACCGGCGAGAACCTGAATATCGGCGACCTCGGCCACGGGGCGGCAGCGGCGAAACCAATCGATTTCGCCTAAAACTGCTTGGCCGGCCGTGACCGTGCGTCCCGTCAGATCCTCGCCGATGATGGCGGACACGGCGGAGCCCGTGAAAGTGAATGTGAAGGTGTTGTCCGGATTGACGCGGAGGATGGTGAGGTAGGGCACGATATCGCCCACATCCATCATTTCGAATTGCGCGGCGGCCGGCGGCGTTTTGCCGCCCCCCGTTTTCCCACTTAAGGCCAGCCAGTGGCGGGTCAGGGCCAAGACCTGCGGCGGCAGCAGCGAATGCTGCTGCAGGTCGGCGCCGTGGGTGCGGGCGACGGCTTTGACGTCGAGGCCAATGGTCGTGAGGCCCGAGGTAGCGGCGATATACATGCGGTCCCTCCAGCGGAGCTGCGTCCGCGACAGTTACCCCCAACGTCGGCCCCGGCTTTTTCCGGTGTTCTCAACTATTAGTTATATACGTTTCGCCTCGAAAATGGATGACTAAATTCGGGAGAACGTGAAAATTTTTAACGGCTTATGCGTTAAGGTTTTTAACATATACGCCGCAGCGCAAACGTATAATCACGCGCTCAGGTTGAGGTTATGCGTATTAAGCTGCTGGTATCGAAGGAAAAACGCCCCAGCCCATGGCGGGTTGCCGGGATCGCCCTCGGGTGAAGGCCAATAAAGCCTTGCCGGGCTAACGTCATGTGCGATAGGCACCGGGCTCCAAATTTTCACCCCTCAAGAACGGGACTTCAAGGACAGCACCATGGCTGTGATTAATGTAACGAATCGGGCTGGTCAGACCCAAGCCGTCGCCGGCAAGGTCGGCAACACCCTGATGGAAATCCTGCGCGACGCCGATATGGATGTGGAAGCCATCTGCGGCGGCTGCTGCTCCTGCGCCACCTGCCATGTGTTCATCGACGACGCGTGGACCGGCAAGGTGCCGGCGCGCACGGCCGATGAGACGGAACTGGTCGAACAGACCAATTCCTACAAGCCGGCCAACTCGCGCCTGTCCTGTCAGATCAAATTCACCGAAGCGCTGGACGGCATCGCCGTCACGGTCGCCCCGGCGGAGTAAGCTTTGGCCCGACTTAGTCGGGCCATCTCTTGTGCATCCACATCCACTGACCGGGATGGATTCTTATCCATTCCTCTAGTGTCGCGTTCACACGCGCGAGCGCCATGGCGACGTCGGCGTCGCTGCCGTGGGGCGGAAACCGCCAGGGTTCTTCCACCGTCACTTTGAACCGGCAGCCGTCCAGCCGCTGCGTGCGCACGGGGAATACCGGGCAGTCATAGCGCATGGCCATGCGCGCAACCGCCGGGCCGGTGAAAGCATCGCGGCCAAAGAACGGCGCAGGCAGGCCGGTGTTGATCTTCTGATCCACCAGCATGATCAGATGCTCGCCCGCCGCCAGCGCCTTCAGCATTTGCCGCGCGCCCTGCGCGCCCTTGGGCGCCATGCCCGCCGTATAAGGCGCGCGCACATCGCCGATGATTTTATCCACCAGCGGATTGTTGGCGGGCCGATATACGATCACTTGCGGCTTGGCGGCGCGCGCGAGAATCAGCGGCATCACTTCCCAATTGGCGATATGTCCGCCGAACAGCACCGCTGGTTTGCCCGCCGCGACCAACGCCGCGAGCGGTTCATGGCCTTCCACGGTGACGCGTTCGGCCAGCGCGCTGCCGGACGCGGCGGCCAGACGCGGCAGCACGGCGTATTCCATCATGGTGCGGCCGAAATTTTCCCACATGTCCGACAGCACGCGCCGTTGGGTCTCGGGCGTGAGTTCCGGCAGCGCGCGCGCAATGTTGCGCGTTGCCGTCCGGTGCGCGCCGGTGAGGGGCCCGATGTGACGGCCCAACCACCCGCCAAACGCCGAAGCTGTATCCATAGGCAGGTTTTTCAGCACCGCGAATACGCTCTGCGCGAGGGCGGCTTCGACGCGGTGTTTGAAGCGCGGCGGCGCCGGATGCTTGTAAGGTTGTGTGTGTGCGTCGGCCATGGCCGCCTTTATATAGCCGCTCAGCGTTCCGGTTGACAGGCTTTGGCCGCGCGTCAAACTGCGCGCCGCATGACCGCTCCCATTCTTGTCTATCGCGACCGCCTCGGCGCCCGTTCGGAAGTCGAGTTCCTGCGCCGTCAGTACGTCGGCTTCGACCGCATGCCCGTCGTGTGGCTGGGCCGCCACCGCGACGCGGCCGCCGATGCGCTCGGTGAAACCTTGCGCATGGGCGGGGACGGAATCGGCGGCGTGCTGGACCGGGCGCTGTTCAAAACCTTCGGCACGCTGCCGTCCACGCCCGATCTGCGCGCGCTCGCTCCGCGTCTCGTGCACGCTCAGTTCGGACGCGGCGGCGCGCTGGCGCTGCCCATCGCGCGCGCGCTCAAGATCCCGCTCGTCGTGACCATGCATGGTGGCGACGCCACCAAGGACAAACACTACCGGCGCGGGTTGTTGCCCACGATCTATCAGCGGCGTTTGCCCGCGCTCTTGCAAGAAGCGGCCCTGTTTGTCTGCGTTTCGGCATACATCCGCGATGTTTTGCGCGCGCGCGGATTTCCGGACGGGAAGCTTGTCGTCAACCATTGCGGCGTCGAGATTCCCGACGCCTTACCGCCGCGCCACGCGGGCGGCTATGTTCTCTTTGCCGGGCGCTTTGTCGAAAAGAAGGGCGCGGGGCTGATGCTCGAAGCCGCGCGCCGTCTTCAGGCCGCGGGCACACCGCTCAAACTGGTGATGGTCGGCGATGGGCCTCTGGCGCCGGCGTTGAAGAAACAGGCGGAGGGCCTGGCCGAAGTCATATTTCCGGGTTGGGTTTCCCCGGCGGAGCTTCTGCGGTGGATGCAGGGCGCGTCAGCTCTGTGTGTGCCGAGTCTGACGGCGGCGGGCGGGGATTCCGAAGGTCTTCCCACCGTGGTGCTGGAAGCCATGGCCTTGGGCACACCGGTGATTGCCTCGCGCCACGCCGGCATTCCGGAAGCCGTCACCGACGGCGCGGACGGACTTCTGGTTGAGCCCGGCGACGCAAACGCTTTGGCCGCGGCCCTCAAGACAGTCCATGACAACCCCACCGCGGCGCACAGCATGGGGCCCGCTGCGCGGCGCACGGTCGAGGTGCGGTTCAACGCCCAAACCCAGTCCCGCCGCCTGGAGGATCTTCTCTTATCGGTCGTTGAAAAGCGCCCATAACCCGCGGTGTGAGCGGGTTTGCGCCCGACGCCGCGTGTTCCGCCTGATTGTTCCTGGGGCATAGACAGTGCATAGTCGCGCCATGCCTCAGGCGACTAAGCTTTCCGCCCCAACAGCGGCCCCCACGCCGGCTTTGCCCGTGCGTGGGCAGACCGACCACTTGCGGCTGATCGCGGAAATGACCCGCGAGTTCACGGCCTCGCACGATTATCAAACCATCGCGCATTCGGCGCTGGAGCGTATCACCCGCTACATCGGCGCCGAAGCCGCCTCGCTGTTTCTGCTGACCGACAACGGCGAAACCTTGGCCTGTTCGGCCTGCTACGGACCGGTCGATATCACCGGCCTGCGCATCTCGGCCAAAACGGGCGTGGTGGGTCGCGCCGTACAGACCCGCGAAGGCTCCATGGTGCGCGACGTCAGCGAGGATGCCGACTTCGGTGCCTCCGTCGATGCTAAAACCGGCTTCACCACACGCTCGCTGCTGGTGGCGCCTTTGAACATCGGCCAGGACTGCCTGGGCGCCATCGAAATCATCAACCGCGTCGACGGCGACGGCCTGTTCGAAGCCGACGATCTCGTGCTCCTGGAAACGCTGGCCCGCGCCGCCGCGCTGGCCATCAACAACTACCGTCTCACGGAACAGATCGTTCAGCAGGAACGTGAACGTCACGAATTGGAGTTGGCCGCGGAGATCCAGCGCGACCTGCTGCCGCAGCCGTCCAGCCGCGAATTCCCGATTCACGGCATCAACATTCCCGCCCGCTCGGTGTCGGGCGACTTCTTCGACATCATGACGCTGCCCGACGGGCGCATCTGGTTCAACGTCGGCGACGTGTCGGGCAAGGGCATGAACGCGGCGCTGCTGATGGCCAAGACCTCCAGCCTGTTCCGCTGCCTTGCCAAGAGCGCCGAGCACCCCGGCCAGTTGTTGAACGCCATCAACAGCGAACTGTGCGAAACCAATTCGCGCGGCATGTTCGTCACCATGGTCGGCGGTCTGTTCGATCCCGCCACCGGCCGCCTGACCCTGACCAACGCCGGCCACGAACCGCCGCTGCATTTCGACCTGCGCACCGAACGCTTCACGCCGATTCCCGCCGACGGGCCGCCGTTGGGCATCATGCCCGGCATTGCCGGTTCCGACGGCTACGCGGTCACCGAGATCGACCTCGCGGGCGGCATGCTTTATGTCTTCACCGATGGCCTCACGGAAGCCACCACCTTCGGCGGCGGGATGTTGGGAATCGACGGCGCCCGCGCCCTGATCCGCGACCACGCCGAGGAAAGCCCCGACATCCGTCTGAAGAGCATCTCCGGCGCCGTGAAACTGCCCGGCCAATCCCTGCGCGACGACCTGACCCTGCTCGTGGTCGAAGACATGATGACCGCCCGGGCCGCCTCCATGCCGCCGCCCCGTCTCGAAGCCATGTCCACCGACGGCGAAATCCTGCGCCTGCGCGTGCCCGCCCGTCCCGACCGCCTGAAGCTGATCCGCGCTGCGGTTGAACAGGCCGCCAAGTACTGTGAGGCTACCGAGGCTTGGACTTTCGACCTGACCATGGCCGTGGACGAGGCTTGCCAGAACATCATCCGCCATGCCTACGGCAACCGCCCGGACGCCGGCGACATCGTGGTGGACTTCATCCGCCGCGGCGACTGCATGGAAGTCCACCTGATGGATTTCGCCGAGCCTGTCGACCCGTCCAAGGTTAAATCTCGCGACCTGAGCGAAGTCCGCCCCGGGGGGCTCGGCGTGCACCTCATCAAATCGGTGTGTGACGAAGCGCAGTTCGTGCCGCCGCCGCCCGGAATCGGCAACTTATTTAAATTGACCAAACGTCTGCCAAGCAAGCTACAATAGGTCCAGACAAGCACTCGAAGGCGTTCAATGTCTTACGAAATTCGCGAGGTATCGGGAGCGGCGATTGTGGCGCTGACAGGCGACGTCGATCTGCAGACCTCGCCCGCCGTGCGCCAGAAGCTTTTGGAAAGCCTCGACAAGCATAAGCGCATCGTCGTCGACCTTTCGGCGGTCCATTACATCGATTCTTCGGGCGTTGCCTCTCTCGTGGAAGCCTTCCAGATCTCGCGCAAGAAGGGCGCGTCCTTTTCGCTCGCCAGCGTTTCGGCGGCGGCGATGCGCGTGCTGAGCCTTGCGCGCCTGGACAAAGTCTTCACGATCCATTCCTCGGTCGAGGCTGCTCTCGCGCCTCAGGCCTAAGGTGGGGGATCGGCGTTCATGGCGGAAGCAGACGCTGAAACCATGCCGGCCCGGATCACCAAATTTCTAGAACGGATGGGCCGCGGCGCGGTTTCCGCCGTCAGTGAAGTCGGCCTTGGCGCCGCCCTTTTCGCGCAAAGCATATTCTGGATTCTGCTGGGCCGAAGCCGCGCTCAGCCGGTGCGTTTCGCCGCGACCTTCGCGCGCAGCATGGAAGTCGGCATCGCCGCCATCCCCATCATCACCATGATGTCGGCGACCATCGGGATCATGCTGGCGATTCAGGGCATCTATACCTTGCGCGTCTTCGGCGCCGAGGAACAGGTCACCATCGGCATCGGCTTTTCGGTGGTGCGGGAATTCGGTCCGCTGATCACCGGCATCCTCATCGCCGGGCGCACCGGCTCGTCGCTGGCGGCGCGCATCGGGACCATGCGCATCAGTCAGGAAATCGACGCGTTGCAGGTGATGGGCATAAATCCGGTCCGCTTCATTGTGGCGCCGGCACTGATCGCCATGATGGTCATGGTGCCGCTCCTGACCTTCTGGGCCGATCTGGTGATGCTGGCCGGCGCCGGCTGGTACATTTCGGTGTCGCTCGGCATGAGCATGGCCGCGTACACCGATCGCATCGTCGAAATCGTCAGGCTGACCGATCTTTGGCACGGCCTGTCAAAAAGCGTGCTGTTCTCGATCCTCATTACGCTGGTCGGCGTCATCAACGGCGCTAATGTCACCGGCGGCGCCGAGGGCGTGGGCCGCATGACCACCCGTTCCGTCGTTCTCTCCATCAGCGCCATCATTGTCACCGACATGGTGTTCGCCTTCGTGACAACGCGGTGAGGATGGTATGAGCGAAGCCGCCCACAAAACCGATCATGATAAAACCGGCTATGTCCGCCCCGATTTGACCGGCGCGCCGGCGGTGGTCCAGATCCGCAAGCTCGTGACCCACTACGGCACACGCAAGATTCTGCACGGCATCGATCTCGACGTCCGCGAGGGCGAGATCATGGTGATCATGGGCGGGTCGGGCTCTGGGAAGAGCACGCTGCTCAACACGCTGTTGGGTCTTTTGCGTCCGACCTCGGGCGCGGTCGAGATTCTCGGCCAGGAACTGCACTCCATCACTGACGTCGAGCGCACCAAGCTGCGCCAGAAAATGGGTGTGGCCTTCCAGGGCGGCGCGCTCTTCAGCTCGCTCAACGTGCTCGAGAACATCATGCTGCCCCTGCGCGAGCACACCAAACTCGACCTCAATACGATGCGCATCATGGCGCGCCTGAAAATGCAGGTGGTGAATCTGTCCGGCTTCGAGAACCTGATGCCGGCGGAACTGTCGGGCGGAATGATCAAGCGCGCGGCCTTTGCCCGCGCCATCGTCATGGATCCGCGCATCCTGTTTTGCGACGAACCTTCGGCGGGCCTCGATCCCGTCGTCAGTTCGACCATTGACGACCTGATCCTGACTCTACGCGACGCCATGGGCATGTCGATCGTGGTGGTGACGCACGAACTGGAAAGCGCCTTCAAGATCGCGGACCGGATTTGCGTGTTGGATCAGGGAAAGATCCTGCTGGTCGGCACGGTCGATGAGGTGCGCGCCAGCACCAATGAACGCATTCAAAATCTGCTTAACCGCCGTACCGAAAACAAGGATCTCGATCCGGAAGAATATCTGCGCAGCCTGACGGCGGCGAACGATTAAC